>JBGVDK010000089.1:0-7406 GCA_045119355.1 Faecousia sp. | reverse complement strand
CGTTCCAACCTGTTCCACGAAGTCGGCGACGGCTCCACCGCCCTGTTCTATGAGAAGGGCATGATCCAGGACGACTACAACGCCATGGCAAAGTACATCCTGGACTTCACCGAGAAGTACAACATGAGCTTCCCCGGCTGGGAGCCCGAGCGTATGGCCAAGCTGGATCAGCTGTTCAAGGATTACGCCAATGTTGACCACGAGACCCTGTGGGCCAACCTGAAGTACTTCCTGGAAGCCATCATGCCCACCTGCGAGGAGTGCGACGTCAAGATGGCCATCCACATGGACGATCCCCCCTGGGATATCTTCGGCCTGCCCCGTCTGCTGATCAACGAGGAGAACATCGACCGCTTCCTGTCCATGGTCGATCATCCCTACAACTGCCTGACCCTGTGCTCCGGCTCTCTGAACGCCGATCCCAACAACAACGTTGCCAACGTCGTCCGCAAGCACTGCGACCGCATCGCTTTCGCTCACATCCGCAACGTCAAGCACTTCGACAACGGCGACTTCAGCGAAGCTTCTCACCGCGACTGCGACGGCGAGACCGGCATCCTGGAGATCCTGAAGGCCTACCACGACTGCGGCTACGAAGGCTACATCCGTCCCGACCACGGCCGTCATCTGTGGGATGAGGGCCCCGGCAACGTCCGTCCCGGCTACGGCCTGTACGACCGTGCTCTGGGCATCATGTACATGCTGGGCGTGTGGGATATGCTGGACAAGCTGGATGGCAAGGTCACCGTGGCCAACGCCAACTAAGTTCCCAAGATACAAATTTAGAGGAGTGGGTTCGCCCACTCCTCTTTCTGTTTTGCGGTTCATCTTCCAAGTATGTCATCCTGAGCGAACGAAGTGAGTCGAAGGAACTTCGCACCGATTTTACTGCAAATGTTACGGAAAGTGCGAAGATCCTTCGACTACGCTGACGCTCCGCTCAGGATGACAGAGATGTTGCTGCATAAAGGCCCCGCAGCTTTTTCGCTGCGGGGCTGAATTCTTTTAGGTATGCTCGTCAATACATGCCTGCACCCTGGCCTTGACCATGGCGGCGATCTCCGTGGTCTTGAGGCCCGCGTACTCCTCATAGGGGATGGGCTTCAGGAAATGGAGCTGGCAGCTTAGCTTCTTGCTCCCCTTCTCGTCCAGAACCTTGTAGGTGTCGATGACCGCGAAGGGCAGAATGATGGCCTTGGCCTTGACGGCGCACTTAAAGCTGCCGCCGTGCCACTCGCCCATGACGTTGCCGTTCTTGCTCCGGGTGCCCTCGGGGAAGATCAGCACGTTGCGCTTGTTTTTCAGCTGTTCGGTACAGCCCTGGATGACCGTCAGGGACTGACGGACGTCGTCCCGGTCCATGGCGTAGGATTTGGTGGACTGGGCGATCTGCTTCACCAGAGGCACGTCCTTCAGCTCGATCTTATAGACGGCGCAGAGGATCTTGTCCCAGGCGGTGACCAGGGCCACCACATCGAACAGGCCCTGGTGGTTCGCCACCAGCAGCAGGCCGTCCTCCTGGGGGATGTTCTCCTTTCCGGTGACGATCAGTTCCACGTTGCCGGCGCTGAGGGCAGCCTTCATGATCTTCTGGATGTGGTTCCAACGGTCGATCTCGGGATAATTATCCGGGTTCTTGGCGTGGGCGCAGAGCTTGGTCCAGAGACCCGGGAGCTTAAAGGTATTTTTCAGCACCATCAGGGCGATACGGTTCATGTTGTTCCTCCTAAAGTGGTTTTTTGTTTCAGAATATCATATTTGGCGCAGGTTATCAAGGCTTACTTTACCCGGTGGTCTCCCCTGCCCGCGGAGCGGAAGCCGATCTCCGTGCCCTTATACATCCGGACATAGTTCTCCCGGTGCTTCCAGGCGATGACGGCGGTGGCCGTCAGCAGGATCAGCGCCAGTACCCAGCTGTGGGCGGCGAAGCCCAGATAGGCGGGAACCACCAGGATGGTGGTAGTGGTCGCCGCCACGATGTAGTCCGTCACCAGGGTAACGACCACCACCAGCAGGAGCACCACAATGGCGAATTTCCAGTTCAGGGCAATGGTCATGCCGAGATAGGAGGCAAAGCCCTTGCCTCCCTTGAATTTCAGGTAGAAGGGGAAGATATGCCCCAGAACGCTTGCAACGCCCGCTACAGCCCCGACGTGCTCCAGCTCCGGGAACACCAGCCGTGCCACGATCACCGCCAGAGCGGACTTCCCAATGTCGTGGAGGGCCACCAGCACCCCCGCGCCCCAGCCCATGAGGATCACCGCGTTGCTGGCCCCCAGGTTGCCGGAGCCGCCGGAGCGGATGTCCACTTTCTTCAGCATGGACAGATACAGCGCCATGTTGGAGCTGCCCACCAGATAACCGCAAAGGATCGCAAGGATGTAACCCATAAAAGTGCGCCGCCTTTCTCTTTTTCTGATGTTATGATACCATATCCTTTCTGGTTCCGCAAGAAAAACGTCCTCGCGCGAGTCGTATATACTTGACACAATGTAAATTATATGCTACACTTAAGGCACAAGGAGGTGGTTGTCATTTCCAGAAATCTGCAAATCAAAATCGCCCGGGCGAAGAAGAACATGACCCAGAAAGCCCTGGCGGAGGCGGTGGGCGTTTCCCGCCAGACCATGAACGCCATCGAACAGGGGGATTACAACCCCACCATCCGGCTGTGCCGGAAGATCTGCAAGGTCCTGGGCAAGACCCTGGACGAGCTTTTCGGGGAGGAGGATTCCGATGAAGAAGAACTGTGAGAACCAACTGGACGAAATGCAGGAGCAGAAGCTCCTCCATCTGGAACACAACATGGCCTGGCTCGCCTTTTGGGGATTGCTGGGCGCGATCCTGGTTCAGCTTGTGCTGAAGCCCGGGGATATGGGCGGCATCCTGGGGGAATGGATTGTGTTTATGGCCCTTTGCCTGTATCTGATCGCCGGGTGCTTCAAAAACGGCATCTGGGACCGGAAGCTGAAGCCCGAGCCCAAAACCAATTTCCTGGCAGGCTTGTTTGACGGGGCGTTGACCGGAGGGGTGTTCGGGCTGATCGCCTACCGGAACACCGGGCTTCTTTCCCGGGGGCTGGTCTGGTTCGGCGGCGTGGGAGCCGGGATGACCGTGCTGTGCTGGCTGCTTCTGACGATTACGGCGAAGCTGTACAAAAAGCGCGTTTCCCAGCTTGAGGACGCCCCGGAAGGAGACGCCTGATGGCCTATCACCAGGACTGGTTCATGCGCCAGATCCGGCAGTTCATCGAGGCTGTCGCCCGGGTGCTTCTGGGGAAGGACCTGCGCGCAGAGCAGCCTGCTTCTTCCCAGTGGAAGGAATTGGAGGAGCTTTTGAACAGGCGTGGCGCCTGCAAGGCGGAGGACTTTCTGCTGGACCGGTTTGATCCGGCGGACCGGAACTGGCTGGAGGCCGGGCTGGCCCTTTACAGCCGCCTGAACGACCTGACGGACCAGGAATTGGAGGAGCAGAATTTTTCCCGGGAGGAGATCCGGGAGGGCATCCGGAACCTCTGTTCCATGGCCGGTGCGCCGGACATGGAACTCCTGTTCGGGGAGTCTTCGTAGGGAAACACTGACCGCCCGCACATTCTGCAATACAGTTAAAGGAGCCGCCGGAAAATCCGGCGGCTCTCATTATTTCAGAACAGCAGCTCAATCACCAGCACCGCGGCACAGCTTGCCGCAGCCACCTGAACCAGGCTGCATCCCTTCCAGGCCAGCCCCACGGCCACCACAAATCCCACCGCTGCCGGGAGGATCTCCCCCGTAGCGAAGAAGATCGCCGGAATGGTCATGACGCTGAGCACCGCGTAGGGGATGTAATGGAGGAAGGACAGCACAAAACGATTGGTGATCTTCCCCTTCATCAGCACCAGCGGCACCATGCGGACCAGGTACGTCACACCCGCCGTCACCAGCAGGTAGAGCCAAAAGCCTTCGTGGATCATTCCGTTTCCTCCTCTTCCGTCTCGATGGGCGCAACCGCCGCCATGATGGCGCTGGCCGCGCAGGCGCAGATGATGATGGCAAAGCCGCTGGGGATGGTCTTCAGCACCGGCGCGAAGTAGAACAGGCAGCTCAAAGCCACCGCGATGGCAACGCATCCGGCCACCGCCTTACTCTTCTTCATCTCCGGGACCACGATGGCGATGAACATTCCGTAGATCGCCACGCCCAGGGAGGACGTAACCACCTCCGGCAGCACGTTGCCCGCCAAAGCGCCCACGATGGTGCCCAGGGCCCAACCTGCCCAGGGGGTGATCATCAGGCCGTACATATACCACTTGCTGACCTTCCCGTACTGGCCGGAGGCCACGGCGAAGACCTCGTCGGTATTGACGAAGGCGATGGCGAACCGGTCGGCGGTGGTGACGCCGCTGTCGAATTTCTGGGACAGGGAGATGGACATCAGGGCGTAGCGCATATTGATGACCAGCTGGGAGATTGCCAGCTCAATGAGGCCGCCTCCCCCGGCGATGATGGGCACCGCCGCCAGCTGACCGGCGGAGGTCACGCAGCTCATGGAAACAAGCAGGGCCCCCAGGGGGCTCAGGCCGTTCTCCACGGCGAAAATACCGAAGGCAAAGGAAACAGACAGATAGCCCAAACAAATCGGGATACCGTCCACCAGGCCCTTCAGAAAAGAATTCTTGTTACTCATAGGCATCACGGTTCCTGTCGAAAAAGATAGTACCTATCATAGCACCATTTGTCCGCCGGCGCAAGACATATTTCCAAGAAAAATAAAAACTCCGAAGTCGAAACTTCGGAGTTTTTTGGAGATGCTAGCCAGATTTGAACTGGCCACCCGGTTCCATGAAATCTATGATTTCATGGAAGCCTTATGACCTCATGATTGAATTGCGCTTCGCGCAGGGGATGAGGTCGCCAGTTTTGCGTTCGAACAAAGAAAAAACTCCGAAGTCGAAACTTCGGAGCATTTTTGGAGCTGCTAGCCAGATTTGAACTGGCGACCTCATCCTTACCAAGGATGCGCTCTACCGACTGAGCTATAGCAGCATTTCAGACAGCTTTTGTATTATACTATGGCAATACGGATTTGTCAAGCATTATTTTCATTTTTCAACTTTTTCCTTTCCCCTTCCCCACATTCACAGTTCCCTTACACCATGTTTCAACCGCGCACCTGCCGGTTTCGCACCCCCGAAATGCGCACCGTTGGGAAAAGATCCAGAGCTGTACACAATATCTCCTTCACGAACGCAATCCGCTCTTGCAATTTTCCCGGTAAATGCTATGATGAAGAAAAAAGGAGGGATCGCTCAATGAAAGACCGCTACCGCACTGACCTTTATGTTCAAAATCTCTACCGCGACCACCCTGGCAAGCTTCGCTTTGATCCGGAAAAGATCCGGACAAAGGAAGAATTTGAAGCATGGAAGCAAAAGGTCACCGCCAAAGCCTGGGAGCTGATGCAGTTTCCCGAGGAAATGTACGACGAACCGGAAGTCCGGTTTCTGACCGCGCAGCAGCGGGATGGCTACCGGGCAGAGAAATATGAGATCAGCCCGGAACCCGGTCTCTGGGTCCCCTTTCTCCTGCTGGTGCCGGACAGCGCTTCGGCTGAAAACAAAGCGGCGGGCGTTCTCTGCTTCCCCGGCTGGGATACGCCGAAGGAAGCGCTCTGCGGCGAGGATTTCACCGACCTTTCCTATGAGCCCTCCACGCCTGCCGGCAGATTCCCTACTCCAATGCCATGGCCCTGCACTATGTCCGCCGGGGAATGGTCGCCCTGGCCAGCGACAACGCCGGTACAGGCGAGCAGACCGGCGAATATGACCGCCAGCAGCTGGCCCTGAAGATGATCTTCAAAGGCCGCAACTATGTGGGACTCTGCGTGATGTACCGCTGGGCCATGTTCAAGTGGCTGGCAAAGCAGGACTTTATAGACCCGGACCGCATCGGGCTCGCCGCCCATTCCCTGGGCACCGAGACTTCCATGTTCCTGGCGCTTTTGGAACCGGGTGTCCGGGCGGTCTGCCACAACGACTTCATGAGCGACAACGAACAACGGATCCTTTCCTGTTTTCCGCCCGAGCCTTTCATGGGAGGCGCCCACATCCATCTGGTGCCCGGTATGCACGAATGGTTCTCCTTCCCCGACCTGATCGCTGCCTTCGCTCCGAAGCCCATCCTCCTGACGGAAGGCGGCGTGCAGGACGACCTTGAGCGGATCGGCAAGGCCTATGCCGTTGCCGGAGCGGAGGGCGCATACGAATACCACCATTACCCGGAATTCCAGGACCCCGCAAACCGCCGCTACGACCACCTGCAGATCCCGGAGGGCCTCACCACCCCCGAATATTTCCAGTATGCCAACGTGGTTCCGCTGCACCATTTTTACAAGATAAACCTTTGCGTGCCGTGGCTTGAAAAGCAGCTTTCCAAATAAACAGAAACGAAGACCGCATCCTTTCCTGTGAAGTAAGGTAAAAGGATGCGGTCCATTTTTTACCTGTCACAACAAAAAAAGTCCTTGATTCCATAAAAGAATCAAGGACTTGGAGCTGCTAGCCAGATTTGAACTGGCGACCTCATCCTTACCAAGGATTTGAGGGGCTTCGCCCCTCAGCGGAACGCTCTACCGCATCGCTTACCCTATGCTCGTGTACATATTCTGAGATCTCCTGCATATTGACAGTTTCTCTCAGCACCGGAAGATTCATCATCAGCACACCTGTATTGACGTAAGCCTCTGCCTTTTCGGATTTGAGACGGATCTGATTGATTTTTGTCAGCAATTTTCGGATATGGGTACAGCCTGCGTAGTAGGGATTGACGCACAGAGGATATTTCTCCACGATGCTTTCCAACTGTGCTGCAACGGAATCCGATAAACCGAGGGCATCCTGTACACCCTTTACATCCCGAATGGTTCGTGCCAACAAATCTTTCCAGTTTTCTTCCATGATGATCACTCCTATGGATATATTTTCTCCGCAATAATTACTAACTTCATTAGCTTTTAGAAATAGAAAAAACTACGGTTCAAATTGGCCGTAGTTCTTTTTGTTGATTTCATAAGAAGTGGCGCTTAGAGAAAATATAACTAATATTGTTAGCTTTATTATAGAATAGTTATATTGCTTTGTCAAGCGTATTGGAATAATTCCCACCTGTCGAAGAAACCACCGCAGGAAAATGGATTGCTTGATAAATCTAGTCATAAATTGTTAACAGACATTTCATGGAAGTTTTCCGAAAAATCGGTATACTTCCTAACAAACACAATATATCGGCGAAGGAGGAAAACACATGACACATATTCTGATTGTAGAGGACGATAGAGAAATCTGCCAGCTCTATGCAAGAGTCTTGACAAAAAACGGTTATCAGGTTACTGGGGTTGACAACGGACAGGCCGCTCTGGATGCCATTGAT
>JBGVDK010000088.1:0-7451 GCA_045119355.1 Faecousia sp. | reverse complement strand
CTTCGTATAATCATCTTTCATGTAGACCTTCTGGATCTCTCCAGTCTCTTCAACAGTGAACTTCACATCTTCAGCCCGAATGTATCCGTCAGGAGCAAGCTCCTCACGGAGCATGTATTCACCGACAGGAAGGCGCTCGATCATGTGGGGCTTATCGGTGGAAACCCATTTGGTGATGACCTTGCCGTCGGGGAGGTGAAGCTCCGCCTCGGGCTTCTGGGAGACGGTGCCGCCGCCCCGGCGGGCGGGACGCTCGTATTCCGGGTTCCGCCTGACGGTGTAGATCTGGTCCCGGTAGGCGAAGGTCAGCTCCACGAAGGTGGGGGTGTCAGCTCCGGCGTACTTGGACCGGAGCATGGAGCCCTCCCGGAGGGAGCCGCTGGCCTCGCCGTAGAGGGCGAAGGTGATGGCGTCGAAAATGGTGGTCTTGCCCGCGCCGGTGTCGCCGGTGATCAGATACAGGCCGCTCCGGCCCAGTTTACTCAGGTCCAGCTCCTGGACCCCGGCGTAGGGACCGAAGCCGGAGATGGTCAGTTTGATGGGTCTCATACGTCTCCCTCCCAGATGCGTTCCATGAGACTGCGGATGAAGGACTCCTCCTCACCGCTCATGGGGGCGTTGTTCTGCTTTTCGTAGAGCAGGGAAAACAGCTCCATGGGGGAGCTTTCCGGCTGGACCTGCTCCTCCAGGGGATTCTGCCGGAGCCGGGTGCGGCGGTTGTCATAGTCCAGCTGCATGATGTAGGGGTAGACGGAGCGGAGCCGTCCAATGGCGTCGGGGATGTCCTCCTCGTCGGTGAGGGTGATGTGGAGGTAGCACTCCGGCAGGCCGGTATTTAAATAGTAGCTCCGGTCCATCAGCTCCATGTAGCTGCCCCGGATGCGCTTCATGTCGTGGAGGGGCGTCAGGGGGATGGTGTCGATGGTGACGGTTCCTTTTTCACGCAGCTCCACCAGGGTGACGCTTTTTTCGTGGCTGGCCTCGGAGAAGGAGTATTTCAGCGGCGTGCCGCAGTAACGGAGGTTCGTGCCCACGTTCTGGGGCCGGTGGAGGTGGCCCAGGGCTACGTAATCGAACCCGGCGAAAACCGAACCGTCCACGTTGTCGCTGCCGCCGATGGAGATATCTTCGGACTCGGACCGTTCCGCGCCGGTGACCAGCTGGTGGCTGAGAAGGACGTGACGGGCACCATCGTTCAGGTCGCAGACGGACAGCGCGGTTTCGATGGCGTCGGACCAGGTTTCGATCTTCGCCTCCGGGAACCGGGCACGGACATGGGCGGGCTTCAGGAAGGGGAGCAGGTGGAAGACAACCTGGCCGAATTCGTCTTCCTTTTCGACGAAGGCGACGGTCCCGTCGTACACCGGGGAGACATACACCCGGGCCTCCGAGAGGAGCCGCCCGCCGAAGGCCAGCCGTTCGGCGGAATCGTGGTTGCCGCTGATCAGGAACACGTCGGTGTCCTCACGGACCAGCGCGGTGAGGAAGCCATCGAACAGCTCCACCGCCTCGGCGGAGGGGACGGATTTGTCGTAGACGTCTCCCGCAATGAGCACGGCGTCCGGGCGCTCCCGGCGAACGATGGCGAGGATCTGATCTAAAATGTATTTCTGGTCCGGGATCTGGGAGAAGCCGTTGACCCGCTTGCCCAGATGGAGGTCGGACAGGTGAAGCAGTTTCATTGGGTGCCTCCTAAAGACAGTTTTCTACATTATAACAGGAAATGTTCCTCCGCGCAATCTCCCGGAGGCTGTAACGTTTTTCCCTTTTCCGGCTCTAATGGGTGGAAGGTGAGAAAAATGGTAAAATTACGCAGCGCCCGTTATTGCAATCTGAAGCTGCTTCTGATATTCTGCGTGGTATACGGACATTGGATCGAGCCCTGGATCTGGAGGGATGGGGCACTGAAACTCCAATACAAGATGATTTATCTGGTACATATGCCTCTGTTCGCGTTCCTGTCGGGGCTGTTTCTCCGGAACGGAGGGGACTGCATTCGTTCCATCATGCGGACATTGCCGCTGTATCTGCTGTGCCAGGGCATCGCGGTGCTGTTTGGAGGTGGGCAGGTGAAATGGCTGACGCCCTGGTGGCATCTTTGGTATCTGCTGAGCCTCTTCTGGTGGAGCGGGGCGGCATGGCTCTGGTTCCGGTTCGGCAGGGGGAAGGGGAAAGGGCTGATTCTGGCGGCTTCCATCCTGGCCGGATGTCTGGCGGGGTATGTGCCCTGGCTGGGGAGGTTCCTCTCCGGGTCCCGGACGGTGGTGTTCTTTCCCTATTTCTGGCTGGGCGTGATGATGGAGCCGGGCTTTGACTGGAAGCGGCTGCGGCTGGTGTCGCTGGGGCTTCTGGGGCTGGCGGCATTCCCGGCGGCGTGGATTTTGGAGGATGCGGGAGTTGCGTTCCTGTATCAGGCGGGGCCATTTGGTTCGGTGGAATATGGAGCGGCGCTCCGGCTGGCCTGTTATGCGGTGGGGACGTCCATGGGGCTTACCCTGCTGGCCTGGGTCCCGGAGGGACGGCTGCCCTTCTCCCGGGCTGGGGCGGATACCATGATGGTGTATCTGCTCCATGGGTCGGTGGTGGCGGCGCTCCGGGAATTGACGCTTCCTGTTTGGGCGATTTTGGCCGGGTCTGTGGGGCTGATCTGGGTGTTTTATCAGGTATTTCGCTGGAACGCCTGTTACGGCGTGGTTCCGGGAGAAAGGAGGGAGAGGCGGTGGCCTCGTTCACGAAGGTTTATGAAGAATACGGAAAACAGGTCTACAAATTCCTGCTGTCCCTGACGGGAGACCCGCACCAGGCGGAGGAGCTTTTACAGGAGACCTTCTACCAGGCATTCCTTCACATCGACCAGTTCGAGGGCCGGAGCAGCCTCTACACCTGGCTCTGCCGGATTGGGAAGAACGCATGGCTGAAGGAATGCGCACGGAAGAACCGATTCACGGACCAGCCGCTGGAGAAGCTGACCATCCCGGACCGGGGGACGCCGGAGAGCGATTACCTGGAACAGGAGGAATACCGCTGGATCCGCCGGGCGGTGCTGAATTTGGAGGAGCCATACAAAGACGTGTTCATCCTCCACGTTTACGGCGGGCTGAAGCTGAAGGAGATCGGCGCGAGCTATGGAAAATCGGAAAGCTGGGCCAGGGTGACCTACTACCGGGCCAGACAAAAAATCATTCAGGAGGTGTCGGAATGAATTTGAATTGTGAGATCGTGCAGGATTTGCTCCCTCTGTACGAGGACGGCGTTTGCTCGGAGGCGACGAAAATCGCGGTTGAGGAGCATTTGAAAACCTGTCCCCACTGCGCCCGGGTATCCCAGGCGGTGGTGGACTTCCAGCCGCCGGAAATCCCCGAGACGGAGGAAGCGGACAAAGCGGTGGCAAAGAGTTTTCGAAAGGTCCGGCGGCGTTGGTGGACGACCCTGATTGCGGCGCTGATGGTGGTGCCGATGATGCTTCTCTGCGTGAATCAGGTCCGGGGCCAGGGGCTTTGCTTTACCAACGTAGACGACATTCTGGCCGCAAGACGGTATGCCGCGGCCCTGGCCGACGGGGACTGGGAAAAGGCCGCGGGGCTGATGGATTATGAGACCCTTTACGGGGAAGTGATGGAAATTCTGGACTGGGATCTGGACCACTATGTTCAGGAGATAGGACCGGGGGAAGACCCGCTGTACCACTATGACTTCAACCAGCGCTACTACGCCGAAGCCAGGGGTATGACGCAGGAGGCGTTTACCGAGTATGTGAAGAAAGCCTACATCGCGGACCTGAAAACCCTGGAGGCGGCGGGATATACCTTCCAGCTCACCGGATTTGAGAATGCCTATTATTGCGAGGATAACGGCGGCTGGACCATCGTCTACGGCCTGAATGTGTCCAGCGGGAGCCAGACCAGACGGCTTTCTCTGGACATTCTGGTCCGTGACAGCGGGCTGTACATCGGGGCCATGAGCTATTCTGATCTGCCCGATGCGGAGATCGACCTGGCGGAGATCCTCTTTATGAGTTATCCCAGAGAATAATCGGAATTCCCACCCGGAAGCCCGGGTGGGAATTTTTCGTCGCAATGGATAAAAATACTTCCATTTTTGATAAAAGATGCTATACTGGAAGGGATATTAAAAACGGAGGAAACCACCATGACTTTTTCTCAGATCGAATACAAGCGCGTGGACATCGAGGCGCTGAAACAGCAGCTCGCCGAGCTGATCGAGGCCCTGGCAAACGCCCAGTCCTTTGAGGAGGCGGAGAAGACCTACCTCGCCATGAACGAGGCCGAGGGCATGACCGTCCGCACCATGCGCACCGTTGCCCAGATCCGCCGGGACATCGACACCCGGGACGAGTTCTACGACGGCGAAATGGCCTACTACAACAAGGCCCTGCCCACCATCCAGCCCCTGAAAAAGAAGTGGACCGAGACCCTGCTCGCCAGCCCCTACCGGCCTCAGTTTGAGGAGAAGTACGGCGCGGTGCCCTTCATCAATGCGGAGATGTCCGCCAAGACCTTCACCCCCGAGATGGTGGAGGACCTGCAGAAGGAGAGCGAACTGGTCAGCGAATACACCAAGCTCATCGCCTCCGCCCAGATCGAGTTCCAGGGCCAGGTTCTGACCCTGTCCCAGCTGTCTCCCTACAAGCTCAGCACCGACGATGGGCTCCGTCGTGCCGCCTGGAAGGCCGAGGGCGCCTGGTACAACTCCAAGGGCAAAGACCTGGACCGGATCTACGACGAATTGGTCCAGCTCCGGGACGGCATGGGCAAGAAGCTGGGCTATTCCGGATACACCCAGCTGGGCTACTACCGGATGAAGCGCAACTGCTACACCGAATCCGACATCGATTCCTTCCGTCAGGCGGTGCAGACCTACCTGGTCCCCGTGGCAAAGAAGATCTACATCCGCCAGGCAAAGCGGATGGGTTATGATTTCCCCCTGAGCTTCGCGGACAAGGATCTGGCCTTCCGCTCCGGCAATCCCAAGCCCGTGGGCACTCCGGAGGAAATTCTGGCCCACGGCACCCAGTTCTACTCCGAGCTCAGCCCGGAGACCAGGGAATTCTGGGACCACATGACCTCCCACGGCATGATGGACGTGGAAAGCAAGCCCGGCAAGGCCTCCGGCGGCTACTGCACCAGCATCTACGCCATGCGCTCCCCCTTCATCTTCGCCAACTTCAACGGCACCGCCCATGACGTGGAGGTCATCACCCACGAGGCCGGTCACGCCTTCGCCGCCTACACCAACCGGAACCGGGTCCCCAGCGAGCAGATGTGGCCCAGCATGGAGGGCTGCGAGGTCCACTCCATGTCCATGGAGTTCTTTGCCGAACCCTGGAGCGAGCTGTTCTTCGGCGAGGATGCCCGGAAGTTCCGCTATACCCATCTGGCAGGGGCTCTGGCCTTCATCCCCTACGGCACCATGGTGGACCACTTCCAGCACATCATGTACGAGTACCCCGAGTTCGGTCCCGCGGAGCGGCATCAGGTCTGGCAGGAGCTGCTGGGCGTGTATATGCCCTGGGTCCGTCCCGACGACGTGCCCTTCTACGGCGAGGGCAAGGGCTGGCAGCGGCAGAGCCACATCTACAAGACCCCCTTCTATTACATCGACTACTGCATCGCCCAGACCGTGTCCCTGGACTTCTGGGCCCGGATCCAGGAGGACCCCAAGGCCGCCTGGGAGACCTACATGGCCTACACCCGGCTGGGCGGCAGCATGGTGTTCACCGATCTGCTGAAAGAGGCCGGCCTCAAGAGCCCCTTCGACCCCGACTGCCTGAAGAATATCTGCCAGAAGGCTGCCAAGTTCCTTGACGAATACGACCTGAGCGGCATTGAATGATGTCAGATATTGACAAGGGGAAGCCCCCGTTGTAAAATAGAAACGTACCAATTTGCAATTGAATTGCATAAGGAGGAAAAGAATATGAAAAAAATCATTGCAATGATCCTGGTGCTGGTCATGGTCATGGCTCTGGCCGCCTGCGGCGGCGAGACCACTGAGACCACCGCTCCTGCCGGGGAGACCACTCCCGTCAGCGAGGGCGCGGAAACCACTGCTCCCGCTGCCCAGGAAGATCTGACCGTCGCTCTGGTGGTCGCCGGTACCTTCGGCGATCAGGCCTTCTACGACAGTTCCCGGTCCGGCTGCCAGCAGCTGGTTGCCGACTACGGCGTCACCCTGAAGGAGATCGAGTGCAACAACGAAGGCCACGATCAGCAGATCTACAACGCCGCTGACGCTGCCGACATCGTGGTCCTTGTGGGCTGGGAGTTCTACAATGTGGAGACCATCGCCCCCGAGTATCCCGACGTCAAGTTCCTGTGGGTGGACAACGTGACCTCCGCCGATGTGGAGAACGTGCTGTGCATCCCCTACGCCCAGAACGAGGGCTCCTTCCTGGCTGGTTATGTCGCTGGCAAGATGAGCACCTCCGGCGTGGTCGGCGCGGTCGGCGGTGAGGATTCCGCCACCATCAACGACTTCATCGTGGGCTTCTCCCAGGGCGCCAAGTACGCCAACCCCGACATTGAGGTCGTGGTCAACTACTCCAACACCTACGACGATCCCGCTGTCGGCAAGGAGTGCGCTCTGGCTCTGTACGACAAGGGCGCCGATGTGATCTTCCAGGTCTGCTCCAAGGCCGGTGAGGGTGTGTTCCAGGCCGCTCAGGAGAAGGGCTTCTACGCCATCGGCGTGGACTCCGACCAGAAGTACATCGCTCCCGACGTCATCATCTGCTCCATGATCAAGGAAGTGGGCAAGTCCATCTATGACGCCATCGCAAAGCACATCGGCGGCGACGAGAGCCTGTGGGGCACCACCTGGCTGGCTGACATGTCCAACGAGTACATCGGCGTGGGCTACGGCGAGGACGGCACCGGCGTGCAGGTTCCCGATGAGATCAAGACCGAGGTCGAGGCTCTGGCTGGCCAGATCCTCTCCGGCGAGATCGTGGTGGATACCACCAGATAAGTTCATAAAACCCCAGAAGGGGCTTTCATGGGGCTGCGGCGCAGCCCCATGATTTGTAATTACGGGAGGTGTCCCCTTGGAAAATGTTGTTGAATTGAAAAACATCACCATGGATTTCCCCGGCGTCCGGGCCAACGATGACGTGTCCCTGAGCGTCCGGAAGGGCGAGATCTTTGCCTTGGTGGGCGAGAACGGCGCGGGCAAATCCACACTGATGAACATCCTCTACGGCATCCTGGAGCCTACCATGGGCGAGGTGTACATCAAGGGGCAGAAGGTCACATCCTTCAACCCCAAGAACGCCATCGCCTCCGGCGTAGGCATGGTCCATCAGCATTTCATGCTGGTGCCCAGCTTCACCGTGGCCCAGAACATCGTCATGAGCAAGGAGCCCAGGAAATTCGGCGTCCTCTACGACGAGAAGGCTGCGGTCCAGGCGGTGAAGGATCTGTCCGAGGAGTACG
>JBGVDK010000087.1:0-4906 GCA_045119355.1 Faecousia sp. | reverse complement strand
CGCTCGGCGTATGGAAATCGGACATGGTAAATTTCGATTTATAAGCCTGTTTGAAAACCACTGTAGGGACCGGCGTCCCCGACGGTCCGTGCCGCGTAAGCGGCAAACGTTGTTTGCCGACGGACCGTCCAGGAGGCCGGTCCCTACGACCACCCATGCAACAGGGCGATAAATCGAAATATACCGCAGTACCGTCACCGAGCGGTTTTTACTTGCATAACGAAACGCACTGTACCGAGCACAAGGAGCCAGCGGCGGCTCGCCGCCAAATCAAAAAATGACAGCAAAACCGGACGCCGTGGAAGCGTCCGGTTTGTTATGTTCAGCCGATATTCATCAAAGTCTCTCCGGTTTTCTGCCAGGTTCCCACGGGATACTGGAAGCTGTGCCCGGTGGTGAGGGCGCATTCCAGGTTCAGATAAAGACGCTGCCCATCCGCCAGCGCCGGGAAGGAAAGGGACTGGTTGGAAGTGATGAAGCTGACGCTTCCGCTGGAAAAGTCCAGCTTTTCCGAATAGGAGGAGCGGTGCAGCAGGTCGATCCGGTCCAGCTCATAGCCGTCGCCGGTGGTGAGGACCAGGTCGCACTTCTCCCAGACGCCCTCCTGGTTCCGGAAAATCCCGGGCAGGGGAATCTCCACCGTCATATCCCGGAAGGCGATGCAGTCATCGCTGGCGACTTCGCTTTTCCAGGTGACGGAGGCGGTTTCCGGCCAGGCCATGTTATAGGCCAGATTCCGCAGAGGCGTGCCCTCGAGGCTCTCGGTCCGCAGATTCCCCTGGGCGTCCTCCACGCAGAACAGGATCAGATAGCCGTTGGCGGCGTCCAGGGAGAAATCCACGTGATAGCTGCTGTTGTTCCAGCCGCAGTCGTATGCGGCCAGCGTCTCGCCGTCCATCAGAACCTGGAGGGTGCAGGCGTTTTCCTCCTGATAGACAGTGGGGACGATGTCCAGGGAGACTTCCGCCTGGGTCATTTCCAGGTTGGGGGTGCAGCGGCAGGTGAAGGAAGAGATCAGCTCAGACTCCGCCAGACCCAGCAGTCCGTTGATCTCTCCGGACAGGGCCTGAATTTGTTCCAGGTTCTTCTGAAACTGACCGGCCCGGTCGTTGCTCTGATTTGCCCGGTACAGCGCCACGCCGGAGAGGATCAGGGAAGCGGCGGCGCAGACCGCCGCGGCGATGGTCACGATCTTCTGCCAGGGAGAGGGGGCGGGACTGGGGGTTGCGAATTGTTCCAGGAGCCGTTTCTCCCGTTCGGTGAAGTCGGGGGCTTCTGTTTTGGGTGTGGGGTCCGACTCGATGCCCAGGAGCCAGCCGACGCTGACCCCGAAGAGCCGGGACAGGGCAATGAGCTTATCGATTTCGGGGATGGCGGCGTCGGACTCCCATTTGAAGATGGACTGCCGGGACACGCCCAGCTGTTCGCCCAGGCTGCTCTGGGACAGGCCCAGGTCCTTGCGTTTGGCGGCGATCCGCTGACCGAGGGTGGTATCTGCCATAAAAATTCCTCCTTTGGGGTTCTTGTGCTTGCAGTATAGCGGAATTTTTTGGCCTTGGCAACCACCCGGCGATTAGAGGGCTGTCAACCGGCGGTTTACATCCGGGGAAAAAGGCCTTTTTTCAAAAGCTTAAGAAATTGATGGTTGTGATATCGCCGTCTTTCTGCT
Organism: Faecousia sp.; assembly: GCA_045119355.1. GTDB lineage: Bacteria > Bacillota > Clostridia > Oscillospirales > Oscillospiraceae > Faecousia. Next base: position 3,237 of record JBGVDK010000087.1, on the reverse strand, counting down.
ATACTCAAAGTGTATATCCAAAAATCAGGAGTTGATTTATTCCATGAGAGAGAACAATCCCCGCCGGGGAAACGATAACCGCCGGGACCGCCGGTTCGACCGCAGCCGCGGTCCCGAGCGTCCTGCCGCACCTGTTGTTCAGGAAGAAGAGGACGAGACCCGTCTGGAAGGCCGCAACGCCGTCACCGAGGCCCTGAAGGCCGGGCGAACCATCGACAAGGTCTTCATCGCCGACGGCGACACCGACAAGGGCCTTCAGCGGCTGGCCGCGATGGCGAAGGAAGCGGGCGCCGTGGTGGTCCCTGTGGACCGCCGGAAGCTGGACCTGATGTCCACCACCCACTCCCACCAGGGCATCATCGCCCAGGCTGCCGCCCACGAGTACGCCTCCATCGACGACATCCTGGAGGAGGCCGCCTCCCGGGGCCAGGCGCCTCTGATCGTGGTCTGCGACGAGCTGAGCGATCCCCACAATCTGGGCGCCATCATCCGGACCGCCGAGTGCGCCGGGGCCCACGGCGTCATCATCCCCAAGCGCCGGAGCGTGGGCCTGACTGCCACCGTGGCGAAGGCCTCCGCCGGAGCGGTGGAGTATATGAAGGTGGCCCGGGTCAGTAACATCAACAACGCCATCAACGAGCTGAAGGAGAAGGGCGTCTGGGTCTTCGGCACCGCCGCCGAGGGCTCCGTCCCCATGTACAAGGCGGACCTCACCGGTCCCGCCGCCATCGTCATCGGCAACGAGGGCGACGGCATGAGCCAGCTGGTCCGGAAGAACTGCGATATGCTGGTCCATATCCCCATGTCCGGCCGGATCTCCTCCCTGAACGCCTCCAACGCGGCTTCCATCCTGCTCTACGAGGCGGTCCGTCAGCGCCTGGGCTAAGGAGGAAACCAAATGGAAGAGAAAGAATTTGAATTTGACCTGGAAGACATCATGCGGGAGTTCGGCTCCGGCTCCGACGAGCCGCTGACGCCCGTTGAGGAGGCCCCCGAGGAGCTGCCTGTTGAAGAGGAAGCCCCTGTGGAGGAGCCCGCTCCCGAGGCAGAGCCTGCTGAGGAGGCTCCGGAGGAGGCTTCCGCGGAGATTCCCGCGGAGGAGGAAGAGGAGGACTTCTCCTCTGAATTCTGGCAGTTTATCAAGCGGGCTCCCAAGCTGGACGAGGAGAAATCCTCCGAATCCCAGCCCGTTCCCGAGGCTCCTGCCGGGGAGCCGGAGGAAGAGGGCCCCGATCCCCTTACCGAGAATCCGGATTATCTTGAGAATCCCCTGCATCCCTCCCAGCAGAGCGGCGATACCCTCCGCTTCACTCCGGTGACCGGAGAGGAAGCCGTCCTGGAGGGCGAGACCATCCGCCTGGACACCGACGCGGTGAATGCCGCGGTGAAGACGGAAAAGCCCGGCGTCAGCGACGCCACCCAGGTCTTCACCCCCATCGGCGAGCCTGAGGAAGCAGGGGAGGACGCCCCCGCCGCTTCTGCCATTCCCGAGGGGGCGGAGCCCTTCTCCAAGAACTGGGAGCCCCATTACGAGGAGCCCATGGGCGAGTACGTTCCACCGGAGCCCATCGTGTTCCGTCCCCGGTCCCGGCTGAGCGAGCTGAAGAAGAAGCTGGTGGCCGGTCCCGAGCGGCGGTACTACGCCCTGGCCGAGGAGGGCCTGGGCAAATATCAGGTGTCCATTTTCCTGAGCTGTCTGGTGGTCATCCTGTCCGTGGCGGCGGTGTGCCTGCATGAGATGGGTATGGTCCAGGAGGAGCGGATGCGCCTGCTGGTGTATGGCGAGCTGTTTGCCCTGCTGCTGTCCGCCCTGCTGGGCTCCGAGCGGCTGATGGACGGCTTCCTCTCCATCTTCCGGGGGAGATTTTCCTTAGATTCCCTGCTGATGATGACCTTTATCGTCTGCGTGGTGGACTGCGGCTTCTGCCTGCAGGAGATCCGGGTGCCCTACTGCGCCGTCTTCTGTCTGGAGATGACCATGTCCCTGTGGGCGGAGTTTGAGCGCCGGAACACCGAGATGGGTCAGATGGACACCATGCGCAAGGCCGTCCGCCTGAACCGGGTGGCCAAGGCTCCCGACTGCTTCAAGGGCCGTCCCGGCTTCTATGTGGAGGACGGCGAGGTGGAGGACTTCATGGACACCTACCGTGTCCCCTCCGCTCCTGAGAAGACCATGAATGTTTACGCGCTGGTCGCCTTCCTGGCGTCCTTCGCGGTGGGCCTGTTCGCGGGACTCCGGGGCGGCGTTTCCGCCGGTTTCCGGACTTGGTCCGCCGCCATCCTGGCGGCTGTGCCTGCCACGGCCTTTGTCTGCCAGAGCCGCCCCATGGCGGTGCTGGAGCGTCGGCTGCACAAGCTGGGCGTGGTGCTCTGCGGCTGGCAGGGGGTCAAGGCCGCCTGCGGCAGCAGCGTCATTCCCCTGACCGACTCCGACCTGTTCCCCGGGGGCAGCGTCAAGGTCAACGGCGTGAAGTTCTATTCCCAGCGTCTCCCTGACCAGACGGTGGAATACGGCACCGCTCTGATCGAGGCCAGCGGCATGGGCATCGCGGATCTGTTCACCCAGCTCCGGGAGAGCCGCTACGGCCGTCATTACGAGGTGGAGAATTTCCGCTACTATGAAAACGGCGGCATCGGCGGCGAGGTCTGCGGCGAGCCGGTGCTGGTGGGCAGCCTGTCCTTCCTTCAGGAGATGGGTGTGGAGCTGCCCGAGGGCGCGAGAGTGAGCCAGGCGGTGTATGTGGCGGTGGACGGCGAGCTGTGCGGCGTCTTCGCCATGGCCTTCGGCAAGCTCAAGGGCGTCAGCGCCGGCCTTGGAACCCTCTGCGGCTACCGGGGGCTGACTCCCGTGCTGGCTACCGGCAATTTCCTGCTCAGCGAGAGCTTCATCCGGGCGAAGTTCAGCGCCAACACCCGGCGGTTCGCCTTCCCCTCCGTGGAGGAGCGGGAGAAGCTGTCCCAGTGGCAGCCCGACGAGGAGAAGAAGGTCAGCTGCGCCCTGACCACCCAGGACGGCCTGGCTCCCACGGCCTTTGCCATCACCGGCGCCCGGGCGCTGCGCAGTGCGGTGAACGTGGGTACCTGGATGCACATCCTGGGAGGCGTCGTGGGTATGATCGTGGTGCTGCTGCTGACCATCGTGGAGGGCGGCGCGCTGCTGACCCCTGCGAACCTGCTGATCCTGGAGCTGATCTGGGCGCTGCCCGGACTGCTGATCACCGAGTGGACCAGAAGACT
>JBGVDK010000086.1:0-43136 GCA_045119355.1 Faecousia sp. | reverse complement strand
GGCGTGGAGCCGCTGCCACAGGGCCTCGTCCGGAACTACCGCCATGTCGGAGAACCGGATGAAGCCGGTGCGCAGGAAGACGCTTTTTTCCACACCCAGCAGCTTTTCACCGCAGTTTTCCGCCGTCAGCTCCTTCACCGGAAGACCGGTGCGGGTCTCGTAGGCCTGGAAATCCCCCAGGGGGATGCGGCCCTTCGAACGGCGCTGGATGGTGATGTCCCGGCCCTCGTGCTCGAAGCGGAGCAGCCCCTCCATGGGACGGCCGGACCAGGGCTGGTATTTTTCCTTGTCGGCAAGCTGGCCTTTGGTGGTCCGCTCCCGGGTCTCCACGCCGTAGAGCATGGCGGTGAGGAAGGCGCACCAGGTGCTTTTTCCCCATTCGTTGGGAGCCGAAATCACGTTCAGCCCCGGCTGAAGCCGGAGGGCGTCCCCGTCCAGCTTGCCGAAGGTGGCGATCATGGAGATGATCCTCATGGCAGCTCCACCTCCCGTCCCTGTAGGATCTGCCGGGAGAGCTTGGCCGCCAGTTCCAGTTCGGCCCGGGTCTGGCTGTCCGCAAAGCGTGTCCGGTCCCGGAGGATGCGGAAATATGTACCTTCCAGGCTGTCCTCCCCGGCGGAGTCCCAGACGCCGCCTGCCTGGGTGGTCTCGTCCAGGAGCTTCAGATTGGGGTAGGCGGAGAACCGGCGGTACAGCCCGTCCAGGTCGATCCCCTTGCTGTCCCCGGTGAGGTGGACCCGGAAGAAATCCTCCGAGCCTCCGGCGGGGAGCAGCCCTTCCAGGATGGCTTCGGGATCGTTTCCGGCGGCCGCGGTGAGATCGTAGAATTTGGGCAGGCCCAGGGGCAGGAACCGGATCACCGCCTCCTGTTCCAGCTCAATGAGGAGCAGGCCCTTGGTCCCGGTCTCGTCCCAGCCCCGGCCCATGGGACAGCCGGGCCAGGCGCACATACCCGCCCCCGCGCCGAACCGTCCCGGGGTGTGGATGTGGCCCAGGGCCAGGTAGTCCAGCCCCGAGTCCCGGACCTGGGCAGCGGTCACCGGATTGTAGGGGGAATCCACCGCCGTGGGGTCCCCATGGAGGACCATCAGGGCGTATCGTTCTTCGCAGTCCGCCCGGAAGTCCTGGAGCAGCCCGGGGCAGTCCATCCCGGTGAAGCCCGCGCCGTAGATCCGGCAGCTAAGCTCCGGCAGACGGTAGGAGCTCAGCTCCGGTTTGCTGAAAATATAGACGTTTTCCGGCCATGTTTCCCGGAACCAGGGGCTTTTCTCCCCCAAATAATCGTGATTTCCCGGGGCGATGAACACCGGCACCTCCGCCCGGGCCAGTGCCCGGTATACCGCGTCCACGCTCTCCGGGGTGTACGCCCCGTCGAAGATATCGCCGGAGAGGAGCATCAGGTCGCAGCCCTCCCGGATGCAGATGTCCGCGATTATCCCCGGCAGGGAAAGCTGCTTGCGCCGTAGGAAGGAGCGCTGCTCCGGGGTGAAGGCCCGCAGGGGCGCGTCCAGATGCCAGTCGGCGGAATGGAGGAGCTTAATCATAGACATCCACCCGTTCCACCTTCAGGCACTTGCCTGTGCCCGGGTCGATGGTGAAGAGCACCGCGTTGAGTTTGGTGGGACCATCGGCGCACTGGTAGCGCTGATAGAGCTCTCCCCGGAATTTGTCGATGGACAGCTTCGGCTGAATTCCCAGCACGGAAATGCTGGGGCCGGTCATGCCCAGGTCCGTGACGTAGCCGGTGCCCTTGGGCAGGAGCATGGCGTCCGCCGTGGGCACATGGGTGTGGGTGCCCCAGACGGCGCTGATCTTGCCGTCCAGCATATAGCCCATGGCCAGCTTTTCGGAGGTGGCCTCCGCGTGGATCTCCACCAGGATGATCTTGGCATCGATCTTCTTCAAAATCTTGTCCATCAGCAGGAAGGGATTGTCCGGGGTGTAGTCCATACCCACCCGGCCAATGAGATCGATAACGGCCACGTCGCCAGCCCGGGTCTCGTAGACCTCCCAGCCCCGGCCGGGCTGCTGGGGCGGCAGGTTGGAGGGCCGGAGCACATACCGGTTCTCCTCGATATAGGGCACGATCTCCCGGCGGGAGAAGGTGTGGTTGCCCATGGTGATCACATCCGCGCCGGCGTTGAAGATGTCCTCGCCCTGGTCCGGGGTCATGCCCAGATTGCTGGCGTTCTCACCGTTGACCACCACGAAGTCCGCGCCGGTTTCCTTTTTCAGCCTGCGCAGGGACTTGCCCAGCCGCTTCAGGCCAGGAGTACCCACCACGTCGCCCACTGCCAATACCTTGAATTCCATCATTCGTACCTCCTGGTCGCGTTTTCTATAGTATATACCAAAACATACGTTTCCGCAACATCCAGCGGCAGAAAAACAGTTGACATAAAAAGCCGCTCGGAAAACCGGGCGGCCTAGGCTTCATGATGGACTTCTACCTGAGGGGCGGGCACTGGGTTCAGGGCTTTTCCTGGAAAATCAGCTCATCATACCCGGTCTCTGGGTCCTCCTCCACGCCGTAGGCAATCCCCGGCAGCTCCCCGATGACCAGCTCGCAGGTGGTGTTGACGATGCACCCGGGGCACAGGTGCCCGCCGATGGTGCTGAGGTCTTCCTTCGACAGGGCGATATGGATGTGGCAGCGGGTCTCGCTCACCGTGCCGTTGAGGCTGACGATCTCGCAGTGCTCGTCGATGTCCCGGATGGTTACGCCGCTGGCGTCCCGGACACGGCCCCGGGAAACGCAGCCCACCCCGGACAGGACCACCCCCGCGGCGATGTGCTTCTCCCGGCAGAGGGCGCGGATGGACTCCATCAGGTCCTCGCCCCGCTTCAGCCGGACGCAGTGGAAGACAGACGGGCCGGAGCCCGTGATGATTCGGCTTGTCATTTGATGACCTCCTTTGTTGTTCCGTTTTCATTATACTTCCGGCGGGAATCAAAAGTCAAGTTGTAGAAAACCGCCAATTTCTCCGAAAAAGCCCGGAAAAATGGAAAATCCCCTTGCATTGTGGGGGTTCTTGTGTTACCATAAACAAACGTGTAACTGCGTAATTTTCGTGGCAGAGGGATTTGCCCGCCATAGAATGGTTTGCTACTTCTTTTTTATCTCATCGAATCTGCAAGGGGGACAGGAAATGCCCATCGAAAAAGCGGCCTATGCGTTCTGCGTGGACGGAACCCCGGCCAAATGTCAGCCCATCGGCAACGGTCATATCAATTCCACGTTCAAGGTGGAGACCAACACCGGCGCCGAGTATGTACTGCAAAAGATCAACAAGCACGTTTTTAAAGATCCCGTGAGCCTGATGAACAATGCAGGAGCCATCACCGATTACATCCGCCAGCGGGTGGATGATCCGAGACTGGCCCTGCACTTCATCACCACGGCGGATGGAAAATTCTATCATCAGGACGAGGAAGGCGAGTTCTGGCGGATGTACGACTTCGTGGGCGGCTTCTGCCTGGACACCCCCGAGCGGGAGGAGGACTTCTATCAGAGCGCCCTGGCCTTCGGCCGGTTCCAGCAGCAGCTCAGCGACTTCCCCGCCGAGACCCTGACGGAGACCATCCCCGAGTTCCACAACACCGTGGACCGCTACCGCCTGTTCAAGGAGGCGGTGGAGGCCGACCCTCTGGGCCGCCTGTCCGGCGTCCGGGCGGAAGTGGAATTCCTGCTGGCCCGGGAGGAGCGGGGCACCCAGCTCCAGCGGATGCGGGAGGCGGGGGAGCTTCCCCTGCGGGTGACCCACAACGACACCAAGCTGAACAACGTCCTGCTGGACCGGAAGACCCGGAAGAGTCTGTGCGTCCTGGATCTGGACACCGTTATGCCCGGTCTCAGCGCCTATGACTTCGGCGACTCCATCCGCTTCGGCGCGGCCACCGCCGCCGAGGACGAGGTGGACCTTGGCAAGATGGAGATGGACCTGCATCTGTTCGAGGTGTATACCAAGGGCTTCCTGGAGGCGGCGTCCTCCCTGACTGACCGGGAGATCCAGGTGCTGCCCCTGGGCGCGTATGTGATGACCCTGGAGGTGGCTACCCGGTTTCTGAAGGATTACCTGGAAGGGGACCACTATTTCAAGGTCGCCTATCCCGAGCACAACCTGGTCCGTGCCCGTACCCAGATCAAGCTGGTTGCCGACATGGAGCGGAAGATGGACGAAATGGACCGGATTGTGGCACGGGTTGCCGCTGAGGTCCGGAAGTAAAAATGGATCATGGGCAGCGTTTTCGCTGCCCATTTCTGCGGAAAGGAGATTGCTATGGCAAATAAGAAATCCTTTGACTGGCCGTTTTACAAACGGATTTTGATGGTGGCCCTGCCCATCATCGTCCAGAACGGCATTACCAATTTTGTGTCCCTGCTGGACAACGTGATGGTGGGCCAGGTGGGCACGGTGCAGATGTCCGGCGTGGCCATCGTCAACCAGCTGATGTTCGTGTTCAACCTGTGCATCTTCGGAGCAACCTCCGGCGCGGGGATTTTCACCGCCCAGTTCCACGGCTCCGGCAATGCCAGGGGCGTCCGGGACACCTTCCGGTTCAAGGTGCTCATTGCCCTGACGCTGGTGGTGGCGGGCGCGGGCATCTTCCTGGCGGGAGGGGAGACCCTCATCGGGCTGTACTTAGACGGCGACGCGGGTACGGCGGAAGCGGCTGAGACCCTGTTCTACGGCAAGGGGTATCTTGCGGTGATGCTCTTCGGCCTTCTGCCCTTCTCCCTGACCAACGCCTATTCCAGCACCCTCCGGGAGACCGGCCAGACCACCGTCCCCATGGTGGCGGGCATCGCCGCAGTGGGTGTGAACCTGACACTGAACTATGTGCTGATCTTCGGTCACTTCGGCGCGCCGGAGCTGGGCGTGGTTGGCGCAGCGGTGGCAACCGTGGTGTCCCGGTATGTGGAGCTGGCCATTGTGGCTCTCTGGACCCACACCCATGGGGAGAAAAATCCCTTCATCCGGGGGGCCTACCGGTCCATGAAGATCCCTGGGGAGCTGATGAAGCGGATCATCGTCAAGGGGATGCCTCTGCTGATCAACGAGTTCTTCTGGTCCACGGGCATGGCGATCCTCAGCCAGTGCTACTCCACCCGGGGCCTGAACGTGGTGGCGGCCATCAACATCGCCAACACCATCTCCCAGCTTGCCAACGTGGTGTATCTGTCCCTGGGCAACTCCGTGGGCATCATCATGGGCCAGATGCTGGGTGCGGGCATCGGTGAGGAGCAGATTCGCCGGGACAATAAGCGGATGGTCCGGCTGAGTGTCCTGTCTTGCCTGGTCTTCGGTGGAGTGATGGTGGCGCTTTCTGGTATTTTCCCAAAGATCTACAACACCACCGACCAGGTCCGGTCCATCGCCACGGGACTGATCTGCATCACCGCGGTGATGATGCCGGTGAATTCCTACAACAATGCTATGTACTTCACCCTCCGCTCCGGCGGCCAGACGGGAATTACCTTCCTGTTCGACAGCGGCTTCACCTGGGCGGTGTGCGTGCCGGTGGCCTTCTGCCTGAGCCGGTTTACGAGCCTGCCTATCCTGCCGATGTACGCCATCTGCGTGGGTGTGGATGTGCTGAAGGTGGCGGCGGGCGCGTACCTGCTGAAAAAGGGCGTCTGGATTCGGAGAATCGTCACAGACTAAAATCAATCCCGGTTCCGTTGGGAACCGGGATTTTCTGCGTTTATGGTGTTCCCAGAATCTGTCCCACGACTTCCATTTGCGCTTCCGTGGGCGTCCAGCTGAAGTCGATCTCCACGATCCGGTCTTCGTAGCAGAGAAGATACCGCTCCTGAACCTCGCCGCCCAGGATCAGCTGATAAGCCGCATCCGCATCCCAGGGAGCGGGATCGACGGCCTGATGGACCTCCCAGCCTTCCGTATCCTCCGGATAGCCGTAGTTGTGGGAGAACTCCTCCCGCATCTGCTCCATGCAGAGGTCATAGAGCCCGGGGACCTTCACCGTCACCACATGGTAGTGAAGCTCCGGCTGTTCGAGGTCACTCAGCCGGGGGTCCTGATAGGCCTCGAACCGGCTCAGCAGGAAGGAGGATTCGTCGGTCTCGGCCACATAGGAATAGTCGGGATAGTCCGTCTCCATCAAATCCTCAATGGTCAGGGGGATGTCGTCGTGGTACTCCACGAAGGTCCAGCCGTTATATTCATAGGTCTCCGCACCCCCCCGAAGGTAGGTATCCTCCCGGATGCCTCCAAAAATCCAGCTGATCAGAACGGCACAGAATCCAACGGTCAGCAGAATCGCCAAACCGAAGGTGAAGCCCCGGTTGGCGGCGGTGGAGACCTTTCGCTTTTTCATCAGCTCGCTCAGCAGAACGATGAATCCGGTGATGACGAGAATTCCCACCACGGTGGCCGCCATGGACAGGGCGATGGCCCGGCTGCTGTAGGATAGGGCGAGACAAATCAGCGCCAGTATGGACAGCCCCAGAATGGAATACTGGAAGCTGACGGTGCTCTTGGTTTCCAGGAAGCGCCCCTCCCGGGCGGCTTTTTTGGCCCGGTGCAGCCAGCGGTAGTAGAGGACCAGCTCCGAGCCGGTGGCGATGATCAGCAGCACCCAGAGGGCCAGCGACAGCAGGGAAGTGGTGCTGGCCAGCGCTCCAATGGGGTCCCACTGAAAGCGCTGGAAGAACAGCACGATCTGCATGAAGGCCAGAAAGAGGTCCATAAAATAGGCGGGCAGAAAGCTCTTTTTCACCGAGGCGTGGATGTTCTCCAGTTCAATCTCCGGGTCCGTCTCGATGGGGATGGGGTCCTCCCGCCGGTTGCAGAAGATCTGGATCTGGGCGTTGGAGGCGATCAGCTCCCAGCCGGTGTGGGCGCAGAACTCCTGAAACCGGAGCTGCCGGTCCGAGGGACCGGGGTCAAAGGCCGAGGCGCCGGGGAAATAGGTCACGGCGAAATGGAGCTTCGCGGGCTCGATCCGCCGGAAGACCCAGCCGAAGGCCGAGGTCTTCTCCAGAAGCCAGCCCTCAGCCGCCTGCTTTTCGAGGTAATTCTCGATGCTGGTCCGGTCGTAGAAGGTGAAGGTCACGAAGCGTCTTTTTCTGTCTTTCATTTGGAAGCCTCCTCTCCAAAGGCCCGGAGGTAATCCTGGGCCTGGGCCCGGATCCGGGCGTATTCTTTGTCCAGCATTTCCTTTCCCTTGGGGGTCAGCAGATAGCTCCGCCGTCGTCCCTCCACCTTGGTCTCCCGGATCATCCCTTCCGCCAGAAACTGTTCCAGCAGGTTGTACAGGGTTCCGGAACCCACCGTCACCCGGCCAGCCGTCATGGCGGGAACCTGATCCAGGATGTCCATGCCATAGCATTCACTGCGCAGGCAGAGGAGGATGTAGAACATCTGCTCCGTCAGGGTTTTGAACCGTTCTCTCGGCATGGCGCCGCCTCCTTATTCTCGAATATCGAGTATTTGTGCTTTGATTATAATCTCGATTATCGAGAATGTCAAGGGGAAGAAGGCTCCGGGCATAAAAAATCCCCGCCAGGCGGAAAACCTGACGGGGAAACTGGCTTTTTTTCAGCTTAGTAGTTCTCGGCGTTGACCTCGAAGTAAGCCTGGGGATGGGCGCAGGTGGGGCACATGGCGGGAGCCTTGGTGCCGACCACGATGTGGCCGCAGTTCCGGCACTCCCAGACCTTGACCTCGCTCTTCTCGAAGACCTGAGCGGTTTCAACGTTCTGCAGCAGGGCGCGGTAGCGCTCCTCGTGGTGCTTTTCGATGGCGGCGACCATACGGAACTTGGCGGCCAGAGCCTTGAAGCCCTCTTCCTCGGCGGTCTTGGCGAAGCCGTCGTACATGTCGGTCCACTCGTAGTTCTCGCCCTCGGCGGCGGCCAGCAGGTTGGCGGGGGTATCGCCGATGCCGTCCAGCTCCTTGAACCACAGCTTGGCGTGCTCCTTCTCGTTGTCAGCGGTCTTCAGGAACAGAGCGGCGATCTGCTCGTAGCCTTCCTTCTTGGCCTTGGAAGCGAAGTAGGTGTACTTGTTGCGGGCCTCGGACTCGCCTGCGAAAGCGGTCCACAGATTCTTCTCGGTCTGAGTACCGGCGTACTTGTTGCTCATATGTATTACCTCCATAGTATGGGTGAAGTGAGGGAAGGAAACCTTCCACCGCTACTATACCCGGATTCCGGGGGAAAGTCAATCGCAAAAAAACGCTGAAGACCGCAAGAAGGGAAATGCTTTTCCTCCCTTTTGTGGTATGCTGTAAGCGCAGCTGCGAGAGAACAGAAAGGGGGCTGGCATCATGGACCACAGAGCGGTCATCCAGCAAAGCCTAAATTACATCGAGGACAATCTGAAAACGGAGATCACGGCGTCGGAGCTTGCCGACCGGGCGGGCTTTTCCATCTACCATTACTACCGGGTGTTCCAGGCAGCCACGGGGATGCCGGTGATGCAGTATATCCTCCGCCGGAGGCTCCTCCACGGGGCCTGGGCCATTTCCCGGGGCAGTACCGGGGTCCGGGCGGCGCTGGATTATGGCTTCGATACCTACGCCGGATTCTACCGGGCCTTTGTCCGGGAGCTGGGCTGCACCCCTTCGGAATACATCGCCTCCGGCCGGGCGAAGAAGCCTCGCCGGATCGACCTGATGAAGGAGGAACACATCATGATCACAAAGAAGAAAGCGGCAGAAATGCTGAAATACTGGAACCTGGAAGGGGAGGACGTCACGGACGTCTACTTTGAGGGCACCGGAAACCGGAATGAAAACGCCTACTATGTAGGAAGCGGCTATGTTCTGAAATGCACCGCCAACCTGGGCAAGCTGACCACCCACGGGGCTTTGTCCCGGGCCATTGCGGATGTGGGCCTACAGGCCGCCTCCCTGGTGCCCACCGCAGAGGGGAGGGAGTACGTTCCCGACGGGGAGGTTTATTTCTACCTCACCCGGCGGCTGGACGGAAAGCAGATCGACCCCGGGGAGCTGCTTGCGGGCAATTCCGGGGAAAAGGCCCGGTTCGTGGGCGAGATCATCGGCCAGCTCCATCTGGCATTGAGCCGTGTGGAGGGCTGCGTCAACGACGCGGACCTGCTGGAAACGGTAAAGGGCTGGGCCCTGCCCAGGGCGAAGGAGGCCATGGACCTGGACAGCCGTTTCTGCGGGGAATTTCTGGAAGCCTTCGGGGAGCTCTATCCCAGCCTGCCCCGGCAGATCATCCACCGGGACCCCAATCCGGGGAACATCATCTGCTCCGGGGAAGCCTGGGGCTTCATCGATTTCGAGCTGTCCGAGCGGAACGCCCGGATCTACGATCCCTGCTACGCGGCCACGGCGGTGCTTTCGGAGATCTTCCTCAAGGCGGACGCGCAGACCCTCGACCGCTGGGTGAGCCTTTACCGGAACATTCTGGCGGGCTACGACAGTGTGGTGAAGCTGACGGAGGAGGAACGGCGGGCGGCGCCCTATGTGCTCCTTGCCAACCAGTTTGTCTGTGTGGCCTGGTTCGCCGGGGAGGAAAAATACGGGGAGCTGTTTGAAGTCAACAAGCGTATGACCCGCTGGCTGATGGCGTGCTTCGACGATCTGCGGATGGAGTAATCGGAAATCAAAGCAACCAAAAACGGCCCGGAACCGCTGTGGTTCCGGGCCGTAATCTATTTATTTGCGTCGCTTACTTTTTCTTTTTACGGGCGAGGTAGGCGACCGTTCCGCCGATCGCGGCGGCTGCGGCGGCGATCCCGCCGAGCAGGAAGGAGAGCTTTCCGCTCTTCTCCTTGGCGGAGGGGACGGGGGGATCCAGGGTCAGCACCATGGCGGAGATGGGAGCCACTGTGACGTGGTCCTTCACGGCGGCCAGAGGCTCGGTACCGGCGTGGTCGGCGTTGACCACCACGTTCCACTTGCCCTGGGGCAGCTTGATCTGGGCGGCGGTCTTGTTGGCGTTGAACACCACGATCATGGCCTGGGAGGGATCGTCCACGGAACCCCGCAGGTGGAAGCCCACCACATTGTCCTCAAGACCCTCCATGGGGAAGACCTGCTGATGGATCTGCTCGGCAGAGCCCAGGCGCAGGGTGGGATGGGCAGCCCGGAGGGCGATCAGCCCACGGTAATAGTCCACAGTGGCGGCGTACTCGGGCTTTTCCAGGTCGCTCCACTTGATGGAGTTGACGGAGTCGGGGCTGGCGAAGGAGTTATGCTCAAAGGTGCCGTCGGGACGGGGCTTGGAGCGGAGCAGCTCCTCACCGGCCTGGAGGAAGGGGATGCCCTGGCTGGTTGCCACGATGGCGAAGGCCAGCTTGTTCATCCGGATCCGGTCCTCCACCGTGGCCTCGGGGGCGGACATGGCGAGACGGTCATAGAGCGCCATGTTGTCATGGCAGGAGGCGTAGTTCACGGTCTGGATGGGCTCGGGGCACCAGTCGGGGCAGGCCATGAAGCACTGCTTCAGCAGCTCCTCCTGACCGGGCTCACCGGCCACATAGCCCTTGTAGGTGTCCTCGAAGACGTAGCCCCGGAGCAGGTCCCGCATGGTGTCGCTGAAGTAGGCGAAGTTGGGGGTGCGCCAGGCGTTGGGCTGGATGGCCATCTGGACGTCGGGCTTAGTCAGTTGGGTGTCCATGGTCCAGCCCTCGCCGTAGAAGATCACATTGGGATGGGTCTGGTGGACAGTTGCCACGATGTCGTTGATGGTGTCCACATCCAGCAGGCCCACCAGGTCGAACCGGAAGCCGTCCATGTGGTATTCGTCGGCCCAGTATTTCACGGAGTCCACGATATACTTGCGGACCATGCTACGCTCGGAGGCGGTGTCGTTGCCGCAGCCGGAGCCGTTGGAGTAGACGCCGTTATGAGTACGGCTGAAATATTCGGGAACGATCTGGTTGAAGCAGAAGGAACCGGCGTCGTAAACATGGTTGTACACCACGTCCAGCACCACGCTGATGCCGTTCTGGTGCAGGCCCTGGATCATCTGCTTCATCTCCTTCACACGGACCTCGCCGTGGAAGGGATCGGTGGAGTAGCTGCCCTCGGGGACGTTGTAGTTCACGGGATCATAGCCCCAGTTGAACTGGGGGATGTCCAGCCGTGCCTCGTCCACGGAGCCGTAGTCGTAGCTCGGCAGCAGGTGCAGATGGGTGATGCCCATGCTCTTGATGTGGTCCAGGCCGGTGGGGATGCCGGAGGGGGTCTTGGTGCCGGACTCGATCAGGCCCAGGAACTTGCCCACGTTCTGGATGCCGGCGCTTTCGTCGCTGGACAGGTCCCGGACGTGAAGCTCATAGATCACCGCGTCGGTAATGGGGTCGCCGAAATGGGGATCGATGTCCTCGTCCCATCCGGCGGGATTGGTGGATTCCAGATCGATGACCATGGCCCGGCGGCCGTTGACGCCGGTGGTCCGGGCGTAGGGGTCGCAGGCCTCGGTGGTGCGGTTTTCCAGCTCCACCAGATAGGTGTAGTAAACGCCGTTCAGGTCGCCCTCTTTCTCGGCGACCCAGGTGCCTGCCACGGCGGGGGTCATGGGGATCTGCTCGATGAGGTCGGCCACACCGGGGTTGCCGGAGCGGTAGAGGTTGAGCTTCACGCTCTTGGCGGTGGGAGCCCAGACCCGGAAGGCGGTCTTTTCTTTGGTCCACCTGGCGCCCAGGTCGGGACCCAGGTAGGTGTATTTGCGCTCGAATTCTTCGGTTGAATACAGATCGGTCATAGACATAGCTGATCGTTCCTTAATATGAAATTTTGTAGAATTGGGCAAATTGGAAACGTTGCCATCTCTTGGAATTATATAATATGATGATGGGGTTTGTAAAGTAGTATGCCGCATTTTTGTAAAAAAGAACGGGAAGTTTTTCCCGTTCCTTTAATCTTTATATGGAATTTTCTCCAGGTCCAGAAGGAACCGCTTCAGATGCAGCCCTCCGGCGTAGCCTGTGAGCCGTCCCTCCGCGCCCAGGCACCGGTGGCAGGGGATGATGATGGAGATGGGATTCGAACCCACCGCGCCGCCCACCGCCTGGGCGGACATTTTCCCTTTACCAAGCCGTTCCGCGGCGAGCTTTGCAAGCTGACCGTAGGTGGAGATTTCTCCGTAAGGAATTTCCAGCAGCAGCTCCCAGATGAGCTTCCGGAAGGCCGTTCCCTCCGGCGCAAGCGGCAGCTCCCCGGCGGCAGGGGTTTCCCCGGCGAAATACCGGTCCAGCCACCCGGCGGTCCGGGCCAGGATGGGATGCTCAGCGGCAGAGGAAAGGACCTCCGCCTTCTTCCCGAAGGGCGGCTGCCCGGGAAGCCAGAGGGCGACCAGCGCCTCCTCTGAACAGGCCAGCCCGATGGGGCCAAGCGGGGAGGGGTATTGGGTGATATAGTACATGGTTCTGCCTCCATAAAGCGGGGGACAGGCGAAAGCCTGTCCCCGTGGGATCGGATTAGGGAATGTCCCGGTCGGTGATTTCCAGCATTTTCTTCTTCCACTTGCCCGCGCCGAAGGCGATGGCGCTCATCACAGCGCCCAGGACCCAGCTGGTCAGCAGGGAGGCGGACAGGGAGAAGGGATGGCCGTTGGGCCACTCGGGAGAGGCGGTGAAATGGGCCATGATGTAAGCCACGGGCACCCGGAGCAGGACCGTGGAAATAATGGAGATCCACATGGGGGTCACGGTGTCGCCTGCGCCCCGCATGACGCCGCCCAGGCTCTGGGTCACAGCTACGCCGATGTAGCCCGCGGCCATGATGGTCATCATCCGGCCCGCCAGGTCGATCAGCTCCGTGGTGGTGGTGAAAATGCCGAACAGGAACTTATTGGCAAACAGCAGCACACAGGTGATCACCGCGGAGCAGAGTACGGCGATGATCGTACCCTGCTTCACGCCGGAGTTCACCCGGTCGTATTTGGCGGCGCCCACGTTCTGGCCGGTGTAGACGGACATGGCCTGGCCGAAGGAGAAGTTGGGCATCATGGCGAAGCCGTCCACCCGCATGATGATGACGTTGGCGGCGATGACCATCTCACCCATGGAGTTGGTCAGGGACTGGGTCACCATGCTGGCCATGGAGAAAATGGCCTGGGTGATGCCGGCGGGAACGCCGATCTGGATGATCCGCATGGCGACCTTTCCATCCAGCTTGCAGGTGGATTTGTTCAGGTCGAAGATGTCGTTCATCTTCATCAGCTTGCGGAAGCAGAACACGGCGGAGATGGCCTGGGAAATGACGGTGGCGAGGGACACACCGGCCACGCCCAGTCCAAAACCTGCCACGAACCAGATATCCAGAACCACGTTCAGGAAAGCGGCCAGCAGCAGGAAGCCCAGGGCGGACACGCTGTCGCCCAGGCCCCGGAGCACGCCGGAGAGCATATTGTAAAAGAAGAAGCCGATGATGCCGATGAAGTAGATGTTCAGATAGTCGGCGCACCACTGCATGATGGAATCGGGGGTGGAAAGCAGCTTCAGCATGGGCTTGGAGATCATGGGTCCGATGATCATGATGACCACCGTGGCGATGCCGGCCAGGGTGATGCAGTTGCCGATGGCCTTGCTCAAGCCCTGACGGTCCCGGGCGCCGTAGGCCTGGGAAATGACGATGCCAGCGCCGGTGGAGATGCCCACAAACAGGGCCAGCAGGAGGTTCAGAATGGGGCTTGCGCTGCCGACGGCAGCCAGGGCGTTGTCACCAACGTAGACACCGACGATGACGGAGTCGGCGGTATTGTAAAGCTGCTGGGCGATGTTGCCAAGAAGCATGGGGATGGAAAATTCCAGGATCCGCTGCCAGGGCGCGCCCTGGGTCATGTCCTTGGCGGCAAAAAGCGTCTTGAGACTCACAAAGTTCACTCCTTCGTATGTTTTGGTAGATCAATTCCCATTTTAACCCATCTTTCAGCAAAAAGCAACTGGGAGTATTGACGGCCCGGAGGGGTGGGATATTGTGGATTATCACAGTTGCTGTTGACAGGAAAATGCAGTATACTAAATAATGTATAGGCCTGTCCGGACTGAGAGGGAGCCTGGCAGGCGCACACAAAAGGAGGAAATAAATATGCAGAAAAACGTTCTGAACACCGATCTGACCGGTAAGGTCGCCGTTGTCACCGGCGCGGGCGGTGTGCTGTGCAGCCACATGGCGAAGGTCCTGGCCCGGGCAGGCGCGAAGGTCGCTCTGGTCAACCGCTCCGACGCGGCCATCATCCAGTACGCCGCCGAGATCGAGGCCGAGGGCGGCATTGCCAGGGCTTACAAGGGCAACGTCCTGGACCGGGACTCCATGGAGGAGGTGGCCCGGCAGGTCATTCAGGACCTGGGTCCCTGCGACATCCTGATCAACGGCGCGGGCGGCAACAGCCCCCGTGCCCAGACCGACAAGGAATACTACGAGAAGGGCGACCTGCGGGATGTGGCTACCCGGTCCTTCTTTGACCTGGACGACGCCTCCGTCAACGGCGTGTTCAACCTGAACTACAACGGCACCCTGATCCCCACCCAGATCTTCGCCCAGCAGATGGTGGAGCGTGGCGGCGGCAACATCATCAACATCTCTTCCATGAACGCCATCCGGCCCCTGACCAAGATCCCTGCCTACTCCGGCGCGAAGGCCGCTGTCTCCAACTTCACCCAGTGGCTGGCGGTCCATTTCTCCCGGGTGGGCATCCGGGTCAACGCCATCGCCCCCGGCTTCTTTGCCACCAAGCAGAACAAGCAGCTGCTGTTCAACGAGGACGGCACCCCCACCGAAAGAACCGGCAAGATTCTGGCCGCCACCCCCATGCAGCGCTTCGGCGAGACCGAGGAGCTGGAGGGCGCGCTGCTGTTCCTGCTGAACGACCAGGCCGCGGGCTTCATCACCGGCGTGGTTCTGCCCGTGGACGGAGGCTTCTCCGCCTACAGCGGCGTGTAATCCGTACATCAACATTTGCCTGGGCCTCCGGCTTCGGAGGCCGGGCCGATTCCTGACTGAAACCCCACAAGGAGGATTCCCATGACCCACAAGCTGACGCTGGAGCCGGAGCGGCTGCGCTATTTGCAGCTGCTGGCAAAGCAGTATCCCACCGTCCAGGCGGCGTCCACCGAGATCATCAAGCTTCAGGCGGTGCTGAACCTGCCTAAGGGCACGGAGCATTTCATGTCCGACATCCATGGCGAGTATGAAGCCTTCCTGCACATCCTCAACTCCTGCTCCGGCGAGGTGAAGGAGAAGCTGGCCGAGGTCTTCGGCGCCACCATGTCCCAGCGGGACCGGAACGACCTGGCCACCCTGATCTACTACCCCAAGGCCAAGCTGGGCCTGGTGGCCGATCAGGAGGAGGACCTGGAAGAATGGTACCGGATCACCCTGCACCGACTGGTCCAGGTGTGCCGGTTCGTGTCCATCAAGCACACCCGGAGCAAGGCCCGGTCCATGATGCCCGAAGACTACCGGGAGATCCTGGACGAGCTGGTCTTCATGCGGGATGAGGACGGCTCCAAGCGGTATCATTTTGAAAACATCATCAACACCATCATCCGCATCGGCCAGGCCGCCGACGTGATCCAGGCCCTGTGCTCCGTCATCAAGGGCCTGACCGTCGACCACCTGCACATCGTGGGCGATATCTTCGACCGGGGTCCCCGGGCGGACATCGTCATGGACTCCCTGATGAGCTGCAACAGCGTGGACATCCAGTGGGGCAACCACGACATTTTGTGGATGGGCGCGGCCTCCGGTTCCAGAACATTGGTCGCCACGGTGCTCAGTAACTCCATCCGCTACAACAACCTGGACGTCATCGAGACCGGCTACGGCATTTCCCTGCGGCCGCTGTCCATTTTCGCCAACGAGGTCTACCGGGACTGCGACACCTCCTGCTTCGGGGTCAAGCTCACCGGCTCCGACGCGGACCAGTACACCGAGAAGGACAAGCTCCTGTCTGCCCGGATGTATAAGGCCATCACCATCATCCTGTTCAAGCTGGAGGGCGCGAAGGTGCTCCGCCGTCCGGAATACGGCATGGAGGACCGGGCCCTGCTCCACAAGATCGACTACGAAAACAAGTCTATCACCATCGGGGACAAGGTCTACCCCCTGAAGGACACCGACTTCCCCACCGTGGACCCCAAGGATCCCTACGCTCTCACTGAGGAGGAGAGCCACGTCATCGACCAGCTCACCGACTCCTTCCGCCATTCCGAGAAGCTTCAGCGGCATACCCGGTTCCTGTACTCCAAGGGCGGCCTCTATAAGGTCCACAACGGGAACCTGCTGTTCCACGGCTGTATCCCCATGAACGCCGACGGCAGTCTGATGACCTTCACCATCGGCGGGAAGGAGCGCTCCGGCCGGGAGTTCATGGACTACGCGGACAAGACCGCCAGGAAAGCCTACTACGCCAAGCGGGGCACCCCCGAGCGGGAGTTCGGCATGGACTTCCTGTGGTGGCTGTGGGCTGGACGGAACAGCCCCATCTTCGGCCGGGATCGGATGACCACCTTTGAGCGCCGGTTCATCGAGGACGAGAGTACCTGGACCGAGCCCAAGAATGCCTACTATTCCTATTACCAGGACCCGGCGGTCTGCGAGATGCTGCTGCAGGAGTTTGACCTCACCGGCGAGCACTGCCACATCATCAACGGCCACGTGCCCGTCAAGGCCAAGAAGGGCGAGAGCCCCATCAAGGGCGGCGGCAAGCTGATCGTCATCGACGGCGGCTTCAGCAAGGCCTACCAGCCCACCTCCGGAATCGCGGGGTATACCCTGATCTTCTCTAGTCGGCATTTCCGGATCGTCTCCCACCAGCCCTTCGCGGGCAAGTACAGCGCGCTCCATAAGAATTCGGACATCGACAACGATTCCGTGATCTTTGAGAAGATGGAGACCCGGATGAAGGTGGCGGAGACCGACGAGGGACGGATTCTTCAGGCCCGGGTGGACGACCTGCTGGCCCTGCTGGATGCCTATCGCTCCGGCGCGGTCACGGAAGACCATAAGGACTAAGCGAATAAAGAAAGGCGCCGCATGAGCGGCGCCTTTTCCTGATCGTGGGATTGTCCGTTCTGTAGGGCGAGGGCACGCCCTCGCCGGGCAGTAGCGACTTGTACAGCATGATTGGTGATGCAGAAAACTACGGATATGTCATCCTGAGCGGAGCGCAAGCGGAGTCGAAGGATCTTCGCACTTGCGATGACATATGCAGTAAAATCAGTGCGAAGATCCTTCGACTCGTTTTACTCGCTCAGGATGACAGATTTGGTGGTCTGCACGTTTGATACAGCGTTGTGCTTGACGTAACCTTGCGGCGAGGGCGTGCCCTCGCCCTGCAATGCGTTATCAAGGGGGCGGGAGTGAATCCAAAATGAATTTTCTTCCCATCCCACTTGCAAATCTCCGGCTCAGCGCATATAATGTTTGGTATTCCGCAACA
The DNA here is from genome assembly GCA_045119355.1 of Faecousia sp. GTDB lineage: Bacteria > Bacillota > Clostridia > Oscillospirales > Oscillospiraceae > Faecousia. The sequence goes on along the minus strand of JBGVDK010000086.1, from coordinate 25,751 downwards.
AGGAAACGGAGGTACCAATATGAAAAAAATCCTGAAAAATTATGGCTTCATCATCTTCATGCTCACCGGCATCATCGCCGGCTGCATCGTGGGCGCAATCTTCCCCGTGGTGAAGGACGGCGATACCGTCATCGACGCAGGCGCGACGGTGCTGGAGCCTCTGGGCACGGTGTTCATCAATCTGATGTTCTGCATCGTGGTCCCCATGGTGTTCTGCTCCATCTGCTCCGCCATCGCCAACATGGAATCCATGAAAAAGGCCGGTAAGATCATGGGCGTTACCGTTGTGACCTTCTGCGTCACCGCGGGCATCGCCGCCATCATCATGTATGCCGTCTGCCGGATCTTCCCCCTGGTCCAGGGCCAGTATCAGGTCACCGAGGGCGCTGTGGGCGAGACCCTGGGTCTGGCTGACATGATCATCAACTTTTTCACCAAGCCCGACTTCACCGAGCTGTGGAGCCGCCGGGCCATCCTGCCCCTGATCGTCTTTGCCATCCTCTGCGGCTTCGGCATCCAGATGTCCGGCGGCAAGGAGACCATGACCGCGAAGCTCCTGGAGGACGTGACGGGGTGCATCATGAACGTGGTCAAGATCATCTCCTACTACGCCCCCATCGGCTTCTTCGGCTTCTTTGCCACCCTGGTCGCCACCTACGGCCCCGAGCTGGTGGGTGACTACGGCCGGACCCTGGTGATCTACTATGTGCTGTGCTTTGCCTATATGTTCACCTTCTTCCCCATCTACGCCCGGTTCGGCGGCGGCAAGGGCGCGGCTAAGGTGATGTTCAGCCACCTGTTCAAGCCCGCGGCTGTGTCCTTCGGCACCTGCTCCTCTGTTGCCACCATCCCCACCAACATGGAGGAGGCAGAGGCCTCCGGCATTTCCAGCGACGTTGCCAACATCGTCCTGCCCCTGGGTGCCACCATGCACATGGACGGCTCCGCCATGTCCGCCATCATCAAGGTGGCATTCCTCTTCGGCATCTTCGGCAAGGACTTCAGCACCGGTGAGGCGATCCTCGCCATCGTTGTTGCCATCTTCTCCTCCGTCGCCATGTCCGGCATCCCCGGAGGCGGCGGCACCGGCGAGCTGGTGCTGTGCACCATCTTCTTCCCCGACCAGATGGCCATTGCCTATCCCATCGCCATCGCCCTGGGCAACCTGGTGGATCCCCCTGCCACCATGGTCAACGCCGCAGGCGACTACGTGGTCAGCTACATCGTGGCCCGCTTCGTGGATGGCAAGGACTGGCTCCAGAAGCAGCTCAAGAAGTAATCCCACCCAACATACGACGAAAGGCACCGCTGAACGCGGTGCCTTTTTTATATGTGGTGTAGGGACCGGCGTCCTCGACGGTCCGTCGGCAAACAACGTTTGCCGCTTCGCGGAGCGGACCGTCCGGAGGCCGGTCCCTACAGTTCAAAACGTTACTGCGATACTGTGAACAACGAATAGAAATACCCTTTCTTTTCCATCAGCTCGTCAAAGCTGCCGGTTTCCAGGATCCGACCGTCCTTCAGAGTCAGAATGGCGTCGTACCGGCTCAGAAGCTTTTCGTCCAGGGAGTGGGTGACCACAATCCGGGTCAGGTTTCCCAGATCCAGCACCGCGGTGATGACGGTGGAGGCGGTCTGGGCATCCAGGGCCGCCGTGGCCTCGTCCATCAGGAGGACCGGGCTCTTCCGCAGCAGGCTCCGGGCGATGGACAGGCGCTGCTTCTCGCCGCCGGAGAGGCCGCAGCCGTTCTCTCCGCAGAGATAGCCCTCGCCCTTCTCCTTCACCAGCTCCGCCAGGCCGGACAGCTCCATGGCCCGGGTCACGTCGGCGTCGGGGAAGCGCTGGAACATGGTCACGTTGTCCCGGAGGGTGGCGTTGAACACGAACACGTTCTGCTGGACCAGGGACACCAGGTCGTACAGGGAATCCGTTCGGATGTCCCGGAGCTCCGCGCCGTCGAACCGGATGTGCCCCTCGTAGCCCGAGTGGCCCGCCATCAAAAGGCTCAGCAGGGTGGATTTGCCGGAGCCGGAGGCTCCCACGATGGCGTAGCTCTTTCCGGCCTCGAACCGGGTGGAGACGCTGTGGAGGACGGTCTTGTTCTCTTCATAGCCGAAGGTCACGTCCGTCAAAATGATGGCGTCGGTGAGCTTGGCTTCCACAGTACGGCCCTGGTCGGTGACGTTTTCGTCCAGGGCGTCCGCCAGCTTGTCGATGAGGGCCAGGGCGGCCTTCCGCTTGGACAGCATTTCGGGGATGGTGACGATGGGGTTGATGACGTAGTTCATCAGCTGGACGAAGGCGATGACCACGCCGGGGGTGACGCCCCGGCCGGTGAGGGCCAGGTAGCCGCCAAAGAGTAACACGCCGAACTGGGCAATCAGGCCGGTGGCGTTGCTCAGGCAGTTGATGATCAGACGGACCCGCTCCTGGCGGCATTTGGCGGCCTCGGCCTTGCGGATGGAGTCCAGAATCAGCTTGCACATGGCCTTCTCCGCCCGGAAGGCCTTCACCACTGGGAAGCCGGAAAGGCCGTCCTTCAGCGACGCCATCAATTCCCCGTTCCGGTCGGAGACCGCAGTCTGAGTTTTCACCATCTGCCCGCCGGTGAGGATCGAGACCACAAAGGGCAGAGCTGTCAGGCCGATGGATACCGCCGTCAGCATGGGGGAGTAGAAGAACATCATCCCCAGGGCTCCGGCGAACTGGCACAGCTGCATGGTCAGATTGCTGATGGTGTCCAGATAGTCGGTGGTGATGGTGTTCGCGTCGTTGCTCAGGGCGGATAAGTACAGCGCGGAATTCTCCCGGGAGAAGGCGGAGATGCTCTTGTCGGAGATTTTGGTGAAGACGTAATCTTTGTACTGGGTCATGGCCCGGGCCCGGAACCGGGGTGTGAAGATGTATACGGTGCCGTAAACCAGCACCAGCAGGCCCAGCAGAACCAGGCACAGCATCATCAGTTCTTGGAGGGACGCTCCGGTGTCTGTTCTGGCACACAGATCCATCAGCTGCTGGATCAGCCAGGCCACCAGCATCCCGAAGGACGCCTCCGCGATGGTGGCGACCAGCTGCATGGCGAGATTCAGATGGTTGCCTTTGAAGAACTGCCGGGTGTATTCCTTCCTGCGGCGCTTACATTCCTGTTTGGTCATGGGTTGAAACCTCCGTTTCGGTTTGGATGGGGACAGCATAGAATATTCCGGAGTTGAATACAATCATCCATCCGTTGATTTGGCAGGATCGATGGGTGATTTTTCACTCAACCGGTGGTTGAGTGGCAGTTGGGAACGAAAAATCCGCCGGAAAAGCTCCGGCGGAAGGGGAATGTTTATTTCTTCATCTTATACCGCCAAAGGCGGTCCTGATCCTCCTGGGTGGCGTAGCCGATGCCCACCCGCTTGTCGGTGACGACCTCACAGCGGAAGCCGTCGTCCCCGATCCACAGGTCCGAGGTAAATACATCCTGCCGGTTCAGTTCCCCGGTGATGCCAAGTTTCTTCGTCAGCTTTCCGGGACCCTCCGCGGTTTCGCAGGCCCGGATCAGCACCGCCTGGGGCCGGTCCACGTCCCCGGTGACGATGTTCAGCAGCCAGTGTACGCCGTAGCAGAGGTAGACGTAGATGGTCCCCGCGTCGGCGTAGAGCACCTCGGTGCGCTTGGTGCGGCCCTTGTGGGCATGGCAGGCGGTGTCCTCCTCGCCGCAGTAGCATTCCGTCTCCGTGATCCGCAGGCGGCGCTCCTCGCCGTCCAGGTTGTGGACCAGAACTTTGCCCACCAGATCCCGGGCCACCTCCGGGCATTTCCGGTGGAAAAAGCTGTATTCCAGACGCTCCATACTGAAAACCTCCATTTTCTTCCATTTGGTTCGGGATTGGCGACCGGATTCGGTCGGGTCACCGGTTTCGCAGGGGGAGAATTGGCTGAATCACCAAAAAAAAGCCCTTTCCCGATGGGATTTATTATAGCCTATTCTGTGGGAAAAAGCAAATTCTCTATTGTTTTTCTGAAAAAGAAATGATAAGATATTGAAATCTCACTGTTGTACGCCTGAAAAGGACAAATGCAAGTGTATCGTGAAAAGGGGAGAAGAAGGACATGAAATACATCGTTTTATTGGGGGACGGCATGGCCGACGAGCCCATCGAGGCTCTGGGCGGGCAGACGCCGCTGGAATACGCCAAAACCCCCGTTATGGATGAGCTGGCCGGAAAGGGCAGCATGGGCATGGTCTGCAACGTGCCCACGGGCATGAGCCCGGGCAGCGACGTGGCTAACCTGGCGGTGCTGGGCTACAACCCGAAGGAGAACTACTCCGGCCGGTCACCCCTGGAAGCCCTGAGCGTGGGCGTGGACATGGAGCCGGACGATATCATCTTCCGGGCCAACATCGTCACCCTGACGGAGCAGGAGCCCTACGCCAAAAAGACCATCCTGGACCACTCCTCCGGGGAGATCTCCACCGCCGATGCGGATATCCTGATGGACGCCATCCGGGCGGCCTTCAACTCCGAGACCATCCAGTTCCACACCGGCACAAGCTACCGTCATATCTGTGTGTGGAAGCATGGCAAGGCCTCCGACCTGATCCCGCCCCACGACCATCTGGGCGAAACCATCGGAGCCTACCTTCCCGCCGAGCCCATTCTCCAGGAAATGATGGAGAAGAGCTTCGACATTCTGAACAACCATCCCCTGAACGTCGAACGGGCGAAGCGGGGCGAGAACAAGGCCAACTCCCTCTGGTTCTGGGGTGCGGGCACCAAACCCGCCATCGGCAGCTTCTTTGAGAAGACCGGGCTCCGGGGTGCTATGATCTCCGCGGTGGACCTCTTAAAGGGCATCGCTGTGGGCGCGGGGATGCAGGTCGTCGAAGTGGAGGGCGCCAACGGCTCGCTCCACACCAATTACGAGGGCAAGGCCAGCGCCGCCGCCAAGGCGCTGCTGGAAGACGGCAACGACTTCGTCTACATCCATGTGGAAGGCCCCGACGAGATGGGCCACCAGGGCAATGTGGAGCACAAGATCCAGTCCATCGAATGGCTGGACAGCCGCCTGCTGAAACCCCTGAAGGAGCGGATGGACGAGAGCGGCGAAGCCTACCGGCTTCTGGTTCTGCCGGACCATCCCACCCCCATCCGCTGCCGGACCCACACGTCCGACCCGGTGCCCTATGTGTTCTATGACAGCACCCGGCAGATGAAGAAAATCGCCCATTACAACGAAAAAGAGGCTGCGGCCTCCGGCGAATGCCTCGCCGAGGGCTGGCGGCTGATGGAACGGTTTTTGCATGAATAACTTTGGAGGTAACGAAAATGGAACGAGTATATAATTTTTCCGCAGGTCCCGCTGTCCTGCCTGTTGAGGTTTTGGAGGAAGCCGCCGCGGAGATGCTGAACTACAATGGCACCGGCATGAGCGTCATGGAGATGAGCCACCGGTCCAAGGCCTATCAGGAGATCATCGACACCGCCGAGGCGGATCTTCGGGAGCTGATGGGTATTCCCGACAATTACAAGGTCCTGTTCCTCCAGGGCGGCGCAAGCCAGCAGTTCGCCATGATCCCCATGAACCTGATGAAGAACGGCGTTGCCGACTACATCATCACCGGCCAGTGGGCGAAGAAGGCTTACGAGGAAGCAAAGAAGTACGGCAAGGCCAACGCCGTGGCTTCCTCCGCCGACAAGACCTTCTCCTACATCCCCGACTGCTCCGACCTGCCCATTTCCGAGGACGCGGACTACGTCTACATCTGCGAGAACAACACCATCTACGGCACCAAGTTCCATCAGCTCCCCAACACCAAGGGCAAGCTGCTGGTCTCCGACGTGTCCTCCTGCTTCCTGTCTGAGCCGGTGGACGTGACCGAGTACGGCGTCATCTACGGCGGCGTTCAGAAGAACATCGGCCCCGCCGGTGTGGTCATCGCCATCATCCGGGAGGATCTGATCCGGGACGATGTGCTGGAGTGCACCCCCACCATGCTGAAGTACAAGACCCACGCGGACAACGGCTCCATGTACAACACTCCTCCCGCCTACGGCATCTACATCTGCGGCAAGGTGTTCAAGTGGCTGAAAAAGCAGGGCGGTCTGGAAGCTATGAAGGCCCGTAACGAGGCAAAGGCTAAGGTCCTCTACGATTTCCTGGACCAGAGCCAGATGTTCCACGGAACCGTGGTGCCCGAGGACCGTTCCCTGATGAACGTTCCCTTCGTCACCGGGGACAAGGACCTGGACGCCAAGTTCGTCAAGGAGGCCGAGGCCGCCGGCTTCGTCAACCTGAAGGGCCACCGCTCCGTGGGCGGTATGCGGGCGTCCATCTACAACGCCATGCCCATCGAGGGCGTCAGGGCCCTGGTGGCGTTCATGGAGAAATTCGAGCAGGAAAACAGCTGATCGGAGGAAAATACCATGTATCACGTACATTATTTGAATAAGATCTCCCCCAAGGGCACCGAGCTTTGGACCGAGGATTACACCTCTGCCGAACAGATCGAGGAGGCCGAGGCTGTCCTAGTCCGCAGCGCCAATATGCATGACATGGACCTGCCCGAGAACCTGCTGGCTGTGGCCCGGGCAGGCGCGGGCGTCAACAACATCCCCCTGACCACCTGCGCGGACAAGGGCATCGTGGTCTTCAACACCCCCGGCGCCAATGCCAACTCCGTCATGGAACTGGCGCTCTGCGGTATGCTCCTGGCCAGCCGGGACATCGTGGGGGGCATCAACTGGGTCCAGTCCATCAAGGGCAGCTCCGAGGTGGCCCGCCTGGTGGAGAAGGGTAAGAGCCAGTTCGCCGGTCACGAGATCCGGGGCAAGAAGCTGGGTATCATCGGCCTGGGCGCCATCGGCGGCCCCCTGGCAAACCGGGCACGGAAGCTGGGCATGGATGTCTGCGGCTGCGATCCCCACATCTCTGTGGAGGCGGCCTGGCACCTGGACCGGCATGTCCAGCGGGTGAACACCCGGGAGGAGCTCTACGCCACCTGCGACATCATCACCCTCCACGTACCCCTGCTGAAGGATACTGAGAAGATGATCAACGCCGAAGCCATCGCCAAGATGAAGGACGGCGTCATCATCCTGAACTTTGCCCGGGATAAGCTGGTGGACGACGACGCTATGGCAGAGGCCCTGGCCTCCGGCAAGGTCCGCCGCTACGTTACCGACTTCCCCAACGAGAAGACCGCCAATATGCCCGGCTGCATCGCCATCCCCCATCTGGGCGCTTCCACCGAGGAGTCCGAGGACAATTGCGCCAGGATGGCGGTCCGGCAGGTGATGGACTATCTGGAAAACGGCAACATCGTCAACTCCGTCAACTACCCCAACTGCGACATGGGCGTCTGCTCCACCGCGGGACGGATTACCATTCTCCACAAGAACATCCCCAACTCCCTGGGCCAGTTCACCGCCGTCATGGCAGGGGAGAACATCAACATCGACGGCCTGATGAACAAGTCCCGTGGGGAGTACGCATACACCATGCTGGACCTGGACCACACCCCCTCCGCTGCCGCGGTGGAGGCCCTGGCGAAGATCGACGGCGTGATCCGGGTCCGGGTCATCCGCTGAGCCGTTACGTCAAAAAGACAATGCACCCGGTGGATACATCGGGTGCATTATGACGTATATTTATACATGATAATTCTATGCACTTTTCTGAGTACGATGGCCGGGCGGATGCGGCACGGATAAACGCAGGTGCCAAATTGGCAAGGCTGCGCCGGGGTATATGGTAAAAATAACTGAAAAAAAGCCCTGGGAATTGGAAAGGTTACGCAGAAGAACCAAACATTGGATAAATATGCAAAAACCGTTGACAAAGCCGGTATTTGGATGTATAATCCGTGCATAAAAAAACAACGCTGTTTCTCGGGAGGAAACACTCATGAATAAGGAAAACATCAAGAAGGTCGTTCTGGCCTACTCCGGCGGCCTGGATACCTCCATCATCATTCCCTGGCTGAAGGAAAACTACAACAACTGCGAAGTCATCGCCGTGGCCGGCAACGTGGGTCAGGCTGACGAGCTGGACGGCCTGGAAGAGAAGGCCATCAAGACCGGCGCGAGTAAGCTGATTGTGGCTGACCTGGTGGACGAGATGGTGGATGACGTGATCATCCCCGCTCTGAAGATGGACGCCAAGTACGAGACCTACCTGCTGGGTACCGCTTTCGCCCGTCCCATCATCGGCAAGAAGCTGGCTGAAATCGCTGTTGCCGAGGGCGCCGACGCCATCTGCCACGGCTGCACCGGCAAGGGCAACGACCAGGTCCGGTTCGAGCTGGCCATCAAGCGCTTCGCTCCCGACATGAAGATCATCGCTCCCTGGCGTGAGTGGAACATCAAGTCCCGGGACGAGGAGATCGACTATGCCGAGGCCCACAACGTGCCTCTGAAGATCACCCGTGAGACCAACTACTCCAAGGACAAGAACCTGTGGCACCTGAGCCACGAGGGCCTGGACCTGGAGGACCCCGCCAACGAGCCCGACTACGACAAGCCCGGCTTCCTGGAGATGGGCATTTCCCCCTTCCAGGCGCCCGACGCTCCTACTTACGTCACCATCGACTTCGAGGCAGGCGCTCCCGTGGCCCTGAACGGCGAGAAGATGAAGGCCTCCAAGATCATCGCCGAGCTGAACAAGATCGGCGGCGCCAACGGCATCGGCATCATCGACATCGTGGAGAACCGTCTGGTGGGCATGAAGGACCGGGGCGTGTACGAGACCCCCGGCGGCACCATCCTGTACTTCGCCCACGAGCAGCTGGAAATGCTGACTGTGGACAAGGACACCCTGCACCTGAAGCAGAAGCTGGCCATCGACTTCGCCGACCTGATCTACAACGGCAAGTGGTTCAGCCCCGTCCGGGAGGCGCTGTCCGCCTTCGCCGACAAGGCCAACGAGTTTGTCACCGGCACCGTGAAGCTGAAGCTCTACAAGGGCAACATCATCCCCGCCGGTATGACTTCCCCCTACACCCTGTATTCCGAGAATCTGGCAACCTTCGATGAAAGTGATTACGACCAGAAGGACGCCCAGGGCTTCATCAACCTGTGGGGCCTGCCCACCAAGGTTCAGGCGCTGAGAGAGCAGGGGAAACTTTGATGAGTGCACAATGCAGAGTGCATAGTGCAAAGTGAACGAACAAAAACTCAGCACTCAGCACTGAGCATTCAGCACTAAAAAAGAAACCGAGGATTGAATTATGGCTAAAATGTGGGCCGGTCGTACCGACGGCGTGACAGAGAAAATTGCGGACGACTTCAACTCGTCCATCCAATTTGATAGTCGGATGTACCGTCAGGACATCACCGGTTCCATGGCCCACGCGGCCATGCTGGCGGCCCAGGGGATCATTTCCCAGGCTGACGCCGACCAGCTGGTTGCCGGGCTGGAAGAGATCCTTTCCGATCTGGACAGCGGGGCGCTCTCCATCGACCTGGATTGCGAGGACATCCACATGTTTGTGGAGCAGGTCCTGACTCAGCGGCTGGGCGATGTGGGCAAGAAGCTCCACACGGCGCGAAGCCGAAATGACCAGGTGGCTCTGGACATCCGGATGTACCTCCGGGATGAGATCGACGAGATTGCGGCCCTGACCAAGTCGCTGATTCAGGCGGTCACGGAGAAGGCGGAGACCTACGCCGACACCATCATGCCCGGCTACACCCATCTTCAGCGGGCGCAGCCCATCACCTTCGGCCACCATCTCATGGCCTACGCCATGATGCTGCTCCGTGACCTGGAGCGGTTGGAGGACACCCGACGACGAATGAACCTCAGCCCCATCGGCTGCTGCGCGTTGGCCGGAACCACCTACAGCATCGACCGCCGGTTCGAGGCGGAGCGGCTGGGCTTCGACGGCATCTGCATGAACAGTCTGGACGGCGTTTCCGACCGGGACTTCTGCGCCGAGCTGATGAGCGCCATCGCAATTTTGATGATGCATCTGAGCCGGTTCTCCGAGGAGATCATTCTGTGGTCTTCCTGGGAGTTCAAGTTCGTGGAGCTGAGCGATGCTTACACCACCGGTTCCTCCATCATGCCCCAGAAGAAGAACCCCGACATGGCGGAGCTGGTTCGCGGCAAGACCGGCCGGGTCTACGGCGACCTGATGGCCCTGCTCACCACCCTGAAGGGCCTGCCCCTGGCCTACAACAAGGACATGCAGGAGGACAAGGAAGCGGTCTTCGACGCGGTGGACACCGTGAAGATGTGCCTGCAGGTCTTCACCGGCATGATCGCCACCATGAAGGCCGTCCCCGAGAACATGAAGCGGGCGGCACAGAAGGGCTTCATCAATGCCACGGACCTTGCCGACTATCTGGTGAAGAAGGGCCTGCCCTTCCGGAGCGCCTATAAGATCTCCGGCCAGCTGGTGGGAGAATGCATCAAGGAGAACACCGTGCTGGAGGAGCTTCCCCTGGACCGTTACCGAAGCCATAGCGAACTCTTTGAAAACGACCTCTATGAGGCCATTGATTTGAAAACCTGTGTCGAAAAGCGGATCAGCGAGGGCGGAACCTCCGTTGCCTCCGTGAAGGCACAAATCAATTATGTAAACCAAGTTTTGGAAGAAAAGAAAGGTTGAATACTATGAAAAAGGTTATCGCAATGATCCTGGCCGTCATGATGATGGCCGCCTTCTTCGCGGGCTGCTCCTCTGAGGGCACCACCGTTGCTGACGTGCAGAAGGCCGGTAAGCTGGTCGTCGCATCCAGCCCCGACTTCCCTCCCTTTGAGTCCCTGGACGAGAACGGCGAGGTCTACGGCATCGAGATCGACATCCTGAACCTGATCTGTGAAGAGCTGGGCGTGGAGCTGGTCATCGAGCAGATCAACTTCGACTCCGTCCTGCCCGGTGTTCAGGCCGGTAAGTACGACGTGGGCGTCTCCGGCATCTCCGTGACTCCCGACCGTGAGGAGAACACCCTGTTCACCGATCCCTACTGCCTGGCCGCCCAGGCCATCGTGGTCATCGACGGCAGCTCCATCACCTGCAAGGCTGACCTGGAGGGCAAGACCATCGCTGTCCAGTCCGGCACCACCGCCGAGGCTTACGCCATGGAGAATGGCTACACCTTCAATTCCTACACCGCCAACACCGACGCCCAGGAAGCTCTGCTGGCCGGTAAGGTGGACGCCTGGGTCATCGACGATCTGACCGCCGCCGACATGGTCAAGGCCTACAACGCCGAGAACGGCGATGTGCTGGTCGTCCTGGACGAGGCTATGACCACCGAGCCCTACGCCTTCGCCTTCAAGCTGGGCAACGACGAGCTGGTCGCCGCCATCAACGAGATCATCAACAAGCTGGTCGCCGACGGCACCGTGGCTGAGATCTTCGCAAAGTACGAGGCTCCCTACACCGCTCCCGCCGCGGAATAAGCAGAAAAACGAATTTTTCCGAAAGGATGTGGCCGATTTTGGTTACATCCTTTCGGCAGTATCATCGAAAGGAAATCGTAACACGTGATTTTTATGAGCAATGTGATCCAGGACTGGATCGCCAAACTGGATAAGACCTTTATCCAGACCGGCTACTACGAGATGATCTTCAAGGGCCTGGGCAACACGGTGAAGATCACCCTGGGCGCCCTGGTCATCGGCGTGCTCATCGGTCTGGTGATCGCCATTACCAAGTATCTGGCGGAGGACGCCCCTGCGCTGAAGCTTCTGGCAAAGCTGTGTGACGTGTACGTCACCGTGATCCGGGGCATTCCTGTGGTCGTGCTGCTTCTGATCTTCTATTTCCTCATCATGCGGACCTCCACCAACGGCGTGCTGGTGTGTACCATCACCTTCGGCATCAACTCCGGCGCTTACATGGCCGAGCTGATCCGCTCCGGCATCAACGCCGTGGACCACGGCCAGATGGAGGCGGGCCGGTGTCTGGGCCTCAGCAAAATGCAGACCATGCAGAAGATCATCCTGCCCCAGGCGGTGCGCTATGTGCTCCCCGCTGTGGGCAACGAGTTCATCGCCCTGCTGAAGGAAACCTCTGTGGCCGGTTACGTTGCCGTCCGGGATCTGACCAAGGCGGGCGACCTGATCCGGAACATTACCTATGACGCCTTCAATCCCCTGGTGGTGGTGGCGCTGATCTACCTGATCCTGGTCATCGGACTGACCAGCCTTTTGGGCAAGGTCGAAAAGTATCTGGCAAAGGAGAGTAAATGATATGGAACTGAAAGGCAAGAGCTTCCTGAAGCTGCTGGACTTCACCCCCGAGGAAATTTCCGGTCTGCTGGCCCTCTCCGCCGAGCTGAAGGCGAAGAAGAAGGCGGGGATTCCCCACCGCCTCTGCGAGGGCAAATCCATCGCCTTGGTCTTCGAGAAGACCTCCACCCGGACCCGCTGCGCCTTTGAAGTAGCCGCCGCGGACCTGGGTATGCACCCTGTTTACCTGGACCCCAAGTCCAGCCAGATGGGCAAAAAGGAATCCATCCCCGACACCGCCCGGGTCCTGGGCCGGATGTTCGACGGCATCGAGTACCGGGGCTTCGGCCAGGAGATCGTGGAGTGCCTGGCGGACTACGCGGGCGTTCCCGCGTGGAATGGCCTGACCAATGAGTTCCATCCCACCCAGATCCTGGCGGACTTCCTGACCATCCAGGAGCACTTCGGGGAACTGAAGGGAAAGAAGCTGGTGTACATGGGCGACGCCCGGTACAACATGGGCAACTCCCTGATGGTGGGCTGCGCCAAGATGGGTATGCACTTCGTGGCCTGCGCGCCGGAGAAGTATTTCCCCAACCCTGAGCTGGTAGCTCAGTGCCAGGCCATCGCTGCCGAGACCAGCGCCACCCTGGAATTCATCACCGACCCCATGGCCGCTGTCCAGGGCGCTCATGTGATCTACACCGACGTCTGGGTCTCCATGGGCGAGCCCGCCGAGGTCTGGGCCGAGCGGATCGAGGAGCTGAGCCCCTATCAGGTCAACAGCAAGCTGATGGAGGCCGCCGGAGCACAGTGCAAATTCATGCACTGCCTGCCCGCCTTCCACGATCTCAAGACCGAGATCGGCGCGGAGATGCACGAGAAGTTCGGCATCACCGCCATGGAAGTTACCGACGAGGTCTTCGAGAGCGAAGCCTCCATCGTCTTTGACGAGGCAGAGAACCGGATGCACACCATCAAGGCCGTCATGGCCGCAACGCTGGCATAATGCTTGAACCCCACAGCCATTGGGCTGTGGGGTTTTTGTGTACCCAAAAACGGGATGTAGGGACCGGCGTCCTCGACGGTCCGCTCCGCCGAAGGCGGCATTTGTTGCGGCAAAATTTGCCCATCAAGGTCAAATTTTACCGACCGGACCGTCCGGGAGGCCGGTCCCTACGGTACGAAATAGTCGCTCGTCGAACGATCAATAATGGAAATACTTATAGAATGTGGGATAAGCGCTGAGAAACTGGGCCAGGGTCGTCCGGCTGTTGGAGCCGGGGTCGTTGATGGTGAAATTGGCGGAGGTGAGGGAGCCTCCCGTGAAGCCGGTGATCACCACCCAATGCTGGCTGCCGTAGCTGTTCTTCGCGCCGAAGAGCACCGGCTTGCCGGAGGAAAGCAGGTCGTAGATCTTGCTTAAGTACCCGGAAGAGGAGGGCACGGCGGTGTAGTTCGAGGGCCAGTAGACGCTGCCGGAGGCGGTGTAGCTGAGCTTTTTCGCCATGGCGTCGGGGTAGATGGTGGAGCCGGTGCGCGCGGACTCCATCATGGCGATGGCGGTGGTGGCGCAGCCGATGGAGGCCATGGTCTTCCCGGAGGAGCCGATGGTCACGCTGGCCCAGCGGGAATCGGTCTGCTTGAAGCTGGGGACGCTGAGCTTCACGGCGGCGTAGCCGGAGCTGCCGGAGGACCCGGCGGACAGGTACTGGGAGCTGACCCAGCCGGTTTTGGTGCCGTTATACAGGATTTTGTTCCAGCCGTTAGAGGTGGAGAGCACCAGCACGGTCTTGCGGTTATACAGGGTTCCGGTCTTCGAGTAGGAGGTCCCCGGGCCGCTCCGGACGTTCAGGGCGGAGCTGACCTTCACCGTGGATACGGTGGAGGAGACAGTGGAGATGTAGTCTGCGTGGCAGTAGCCATACTTCCCGTCGGCGTACTCCACACGCCACCAGGAGCCGGATTTGCTCATCAGGGTGACATAACTTCCCTTCGCCAGGGAGGTCAGAATGGTCCCGGAGCTGGAAGCGGAGGCGCGGACATTCAGACTGCCGTAGGACACGGCGACGGTCCCTGCCTTGGAGGAGGAATCCGCCGCGGAGATGGGCACCGTCAGGACAGAAATGAGAATTAGTACGGAAATGAGGATGGATAGTCTTCTTTTCACGGTATTTCACCTCGGATTTGTTTTGAAATCTGGCATATATGCCGGGGTATTATACCATGAAATGCCACTTCAGGGAATACGCCAAATTCTGTCAAAGCAGCCATTGCCGGAACTGGAAAGCTGTGGTATACTGACAAAAAGAAAAGGAGCGTGATTCCCATGAAAGAACAGATCCACACCATTCCCGTCAACGAGGCCTTCGAGTCCGGGGACGAATGCCCCTTCTGCTATCTGGAGCGGCAGGTGGAGCGCGGCGCCATCCGCTACGTTCTGGGCCCGGGGGCCAGCTACATGGAGCCGGAGGTCCGGGGAGCCACGGACAAGGAGGGCTTCTGCGGCGTCCACTTCCAGAAGATGTACGACTACGGCAATTCCCTGGGCAGCGCTCTGATCATGCAGACCTACATGAATATCCTTCTGGAGGAGCTGGACAAGCAGATGACGGACTACGAGCTCCCGGCGAAGCGGAGCCTGTTCCGGAAGAAGACGGACACAGCCTCCGACAGCCTGGTGGACTGGATGAAGGCGAAAAGCTCCTCCTGCTACATCTGCAACAAGATGGAATACAACCTGGACCGGTACTATGCCACCTTCTTCACCCTGGTGAAGGACGGGGAATTCCGGGAGAAGGTGGAAGCCTCCAAGGGCTTCTGTATGCGCCATTTCTCCGGACTGATGGAGCGAGTGGGACAGCAGCTCCCCAGCGCCCAACGGGAGTGGTTTTATGAAACGGTGTTTTCTCTGATGCGGGAGAATCTCGCCCGGGTGAAGGGGGACTTAGACTGGTTCATCGAGAAATTCGACTACCGGAACGCGACTGCCGACTGGCGCAATTCCCGGGATGCGGTGAGCCGGACCATGCAGAAGCTCCGGGGCATCTACCCGGCGGACCCGCCTTATAAGGACAAATAAACAGAAAAAACCCACCCCTTTCGGGGTGGGTTTCAGCGTTAGTTGGGATTCGATTACACAACCAGGAAGGTGCAGGTCATGGGGGCGAGCTCCACCTTGCCAGCGGCGACAGGTGCGCCGGACAGGTCGGGCAGCTCCCAGTTCTCGCCCAGGACCAGGTCACGGCCGTTCAGGGTCATGACGGTGGCGCGTTTGAAGCCGTCCTTGCCGTTCAGCACCCAGATCAGACCGTCGTTGGGAACGTCCACGGTGGTGGTCTCGGTCTCGGAGTTGTTGATGATCAGGTAGCACTTCTTGCTGGGGTCAGCCTTGTAGGACTGGACGTAAACGTGAGCGCCCTCACGGACGGGCTCGCCGGAGGCGTAAACCTGGGTGCCCATCAGGTCGATCCACAGCTTGACCGCGAAGAAGTTGGGCCGGGGATCATGGACGAACCGGGCCAGGTAAGCGTAGTCGGAAGCGGTCAGGGTGTTGTGGAAGATGACGCCGCGGGTCAGAGCGGAGAAGCCGCCCAGCTCGTTGAGGGTCCGGAGAACATCCAGATAGGTGGAGGCCCAGGTATCACCGCCGCCGCCTGCGTCGCCGGACTCGGTGACCCACATCTCGGTGCCGGGGGCATACTTGTCCCGGAAGGGGATATAAGCGCGGCAGAACTTCATGGCGGTGTCCAGATACTCCTCGCCGTTGGCCTCGCTGGCATCCCAGTGGCCGGCGGGCATGACGGAGGCCAGACGGTCGGAAACGCCGTTGTAGTAGTGGTAGGAGAACACGTCCACGGGGACCTCCAGGCCGTCCATCAGGTCGTCGCAGGAGGCGCTCTGACGGGCCAGCTGCTCCACGCCGCCGGTGCCCTGGCCGATCTTGCCGAAGGTGACGGGGGCGCCGCCGGTGTCGGAGGTGCCGACGTACAGGCACTCGGGATAGTTCTCCTTCAGCCACTTGGCGAACAGGTCGGCGTCACGGCGGTAGTGAGCGGCGGTGTAGCCTTTGGGGAAGCCGGTGTCTTCCAGCATGTTGGGCTCGTTGGCGAACTCAGCGGCTTCGATGGGCACGCCGTAAGCCTTGGAGAAGCTGAACAGCTTCTCGGCCTCGGTGGAGGGCCAGGGCTCCTCGGCGGAGTGCAGGCCGGGGCAGTTGGCGACAGAGACCTTCAGCTTCAGGTTGCAGGCCTTGACGAAGTCCAGAACGCCGATCCACTGCTCCTTGGTCAGCTTGTTCAGGTAGCCCTCGGGAACGGTGTTGCCGGGGTACTCGCCGTCGAAGTCGTAGTAGGTTTTGGTGGCCCAGGTGCCGGAGACACGGCACCAGGTGGTGCCCAGGTCACGGGTCAGCTTGCGCAGCTTCTCGTTGTACAGATCGATGGGGGGATAGACCTGCATCAGGTCCTTGTACATGGCGGCGATGCCGTCAGCGGAGGGCTCCACGTAGAAGGGCTCGGTGCCGGCGATCTGCTCGGGGGTGTAAGCCTTCCAGAAGGTGCCGCCGGTGACCTCGGCGAACTCCACGTTGTAGCTCACCAGGTAGGGGTTCTGCTCGTGCAGAGCCTTCAGCTCGGCGGGATTCAGTTTGACAAATTCAGCCATTGTATTCTCTCCTTTTACCGGGCGCGCCGGATCAACGCGCCCAAATTCACCTTTCTATCATACACCCAAGGGGCGTGGGCCGCAAGCGACAAAACCGTTTTTTTGTCAGGGACATATGTAAAAATTCGGACAGCTTTTTTGGGTACTTTGCCGGATGGTTCAGGTCAGCTTCATGTTGGGCCAGCGGCGCTCCATCCAGTCGTCGTCATACCGCTCGTCCAGGAATGCCTCGATAAAGCCGCTGGGCTCGGGGGAAGTCTGGCGCTCGGTGTAGCGGACCATGGCCGCGGCGGTGAGCAGGCCGTTGAAGACCATGGCGGCGATGATGATCCAGGTGAGGATCTTTCCCGTCAGGGGAGGGATCCGCTCGATGCTTTTGTCCATGGGGGGATACAGCACCTTGATCCACAGCACCGACAGCAGTCCCCAGAAGATGCAGAACAGCACATTGGTCCGCCCGCCGATGTTCAGGGGCATTTCGTTGTAGTCCCAGAATACGGTTCCGAAGACGATCTCGGTGAACACGCTGCAAAGGTACTCGTAGGCGCCGCCCACGATGAAGCCTGCCAGGAACACATACCGGTCCGGCTTCCCAGCCAGCCGCTGGAGCACCACGGTGAGCACCACCGCGCCGAAGCCCCAGACGAAGCTGAAGGCCCCGTAGAGCACGCTGGACCGGTTCATCCAGGTGCCGCCCACCGCCCGGCAGTAGACCATCTCGATCAGCGCCCCCAGGAAGGAGGAGGCCAGGAATACCCACACCAGCTTGTCAAAGCAGATGCCTTTGGCGAAGGTGTAGCGGATCCGGTTCTCCGGCTCCGCCCGCTCGATGCCGGGATACGCCTTTTCCAGACGACGCCAGATGGCGGCGGTCATCCGGTCGGCCAGGCCCTGGGTCCGGTCGTTCTGGACACCGACGTGGGCCATTCCGCCGGTGCGCAGGGCGTGGCGGACGCCGAAATAGTCCAGCGCCACCAGCGCCAGCATCACGACCACCAGGATGGTGATCAGCAGCTCCGGCAGCCAGTTGACAAACAGGGCGATGAAGGGGTGGACCAGCAGATACATCATCAGATAGAACAGCGCCTCGGTGGTGCGAAGGATCAGCTTCACCCACCGGGACAGGCCTTTGGTCTTAGCGTGGTCCATGGAGCTGCGGCGGCTGACGTTCTTCAGAAACTGCTGGGCCAGCTCGTCAACGATGTAGACGATGACCCAGGTCAGAAGAAACTGCCGAAGAAGGTTCCCCTCCATGGTGGGGAGCACAGTCAGCAGGATCACGGAGGTGATGCCTTCGTTGATGGCCAGGGGCAGGTTCAGAAAGCCCCGGTTGATAAAATGCCGGTCCTTAATCGCCAGGCAGGCGACGCCCACCGCCCAGCCGATGAAGGAATAGAGCAGCAGGTAAAACAGCAGGTCGATGGTGGAATAGTGGATCATGATTCAGGCCTTCCTTTCCGCGGCTTCGTGGTAGAAAACGTCCAGAATGCCGCTGTAAGTTTCTTTCCAGGGCTTGTTTTTGCCGTAGTAGTGGATGATGACGGCGTTTTCCCGAACCCAGTCGAGGCCGATGGGCTCGTTCTGAGGATTGGCGTTGTGCCACGACAGAAGCCGGTCGCTGAGGTTGTAGCGCATGGTGTCCACCAGCCGGATGTGCTCCCCATGCATCACGGTGAGCAGATCCTGGTCCGGGAGGAAGAAGGTCTTCATCTTCTTCTGGGCGGTCTGGCGGACCTGCTCCAGGGTCAGATTCTCCCGGAGCAGGGGCAGGTTCAGCAGCATCACGCCGGTGTTGATATAGGGTACGTCCTCCTCCACCCCCAGCCGGACCTGGTTGAATTTGGTGAGGAACTCGTTGACGTGGCTGCAGGCGATGTAGTAGTTCCCCTGAAAATCCATGTTGTACAGCTCCATCAGGGAGTTGATGACCACCAGGTCCACGTCCAGATACAGCACCCGTTCCAGTTCCTCCGGCAGGAGCAGGGGAGCGATGAGCCGGTAATAGATCTGCCTTGGGTAGCGGCCGCTCTCCGGGAAGCCGTCGAAGACGGTCTCGTCCACCGGGAGGAAACGGCAGGTGACGTTTTTTCCGGCCTCCCGGATGATGTCCTCCTGATCCTCCGGCGTCAGGTCGGAGTGGAGGATGTAGGCATCATAATGGTCCGCGCCGCCGTTTTTAACCACGGAGCGCAGGGTGACGGCGAGCAGGTCGGCGAAGTTGCGGTTGATGGCGAATAAGAGGTTCATGGTGCATCCTTTCGTTTCAGATGGGCAGGGCTTCAGCGTTTTTATAATTAAAGTATAACCGGGGAAATTCAACTGTTTTTCAACCATCCTTCAACAATTGTTGATTTTCTTCGGCAGAAAATCTGTTATAATGGACCCATCAAGGACAAGGAAGGTGGTTTTCATGCTGAACATTCTCATCGCCGAGGACGACCAGGAGCTGCGGCAGCTTTTCTCCCATGTGCTGATGAAAAACGGCTACGCGGTGAAGGGGGTCCCTGACGGGCAGCAGGCCCTGGATGAGCTGGACCGGGCCTATTATGATCTGATCATTTCCGATATTATGATGCCCGTGATGGACGGATATACCCTGGTCCGCCAGCTCCGGGAGGCGGGGAACAATACCCCCGTGATGATGATCACCGCCAAGGACGCCTTTGACGACATGCGCCTGGGCTTTCTCTCCGGCACCGACGACTATATGGTGAAGCCCGTGAACGTCAACGAGATGGTCCTGCGGGTGGGCGCGCTGCTCCGCCGGGCCCAGATGATCAACGAGCGGCGGCAGGTCATCGGCGAGACGGTGCTCTCCTGCGATTCTCTGACGGTGTCTACCCCCGAGGGCAGCATGGTCCTGCCCCAGAAGGAATTCATGCTCCTGTACAAAATGGCCTCCTTCCCCGGGCGGATCTTCACCCGGCAGCAGCTGATGGACGAGATCTGGGGCTACGACTCCGACTCCGACACCCACACCGTGGATGTCCATATCGGCCGCCTCCGGGAGCGGTTCCGGGACAGCAAAGACTTCAAGATCGTCACCATCCGGGGCGTGGGATACAAGGTGGTCAAGCTATGAAAAAGGAAAAGAAATCCTCCAAATTCGCGGGCTACAAGCCCCGGGAGGTATTCAAATACGTCCGGGCCCAGGACGAGCGGGTGAACCTCCGGGTCCGGCTGATCCTGATGGTTTCGGCGGAGCTGGTGCTCAGCGCCCTGATCGCCACCGGTGTGGCGGCGCTGATCCAGCGGTATTTCCGGGTGGATTCCATGCTGCTGATTATGATCGTGCTGGTGATCACCAGCGCAGTGGTGGGAACGCTGCTGACCAGCCTCTGGTCCAGGTATTTTCTGGACCCAATTAAGAAGCTGGTGGCCGCCATGGTGCGGATCGCCGACGGGGATTTCTCCGTCCGGCTGGAGGACAGCTCCTCCGCCAAGGAGATTTTGGAGATCTACACCGGCTTCAACATGATGGCCCATGAGCTTCAGGCGGTGGAGACGCTGCAATCCGACTTCGTCTCCAACGTCTCCCACGAGTTCAAGACCCCCATCAACGCCATCGAGGGCTATGCCACCCTCCTTCAGGGCGTCGAGGGCGCGTCCCCGGAGCAGAGCCGCTACATCGACAAGATCCTTTTCAATACCCGGCGCTTGTCCCGGCTGGTGGGGAACATCCTGCTGCTCAGCAAGGTGGACAACCAGACCATCCAGGCCAAGCCCACCTCCTTCCGCCTGGACGAACAGATCCGCCAGTCCATCGTCCTTTTGGAGCCGGAGTGGGAGAAAAAGGACATCGAGTTCGATGTGGACCTGGAATCCATGGAGTATACCGGCTATGAAAATCTGCTGATGCACGTTTGGAACAACCTGATTGGCAACGCCATCAAGTTTGACCCGGAGGGGGGCTTCGTGGGCATCGGCCTGAAGCGTCAGGGAAACAAAGCGGTGTTCACCATTGACGACAGCGGTCCCGGCATCCCGGAGGAAGCGAGGAAGCACGTCTTCAACAAATTCTACCAGACGGACAGCTCCCACAAATCCGAGGGCAGCGGCCTGGGGCTGGCCCTGGTGAAGCAGATCGTGGCCTTGAGCGGCGGTACAGTCTCCACAGAGAACCGCCCGGAGGGCGGCTGCCGGTTTACGGTGGAGCTGCCAATGGAATAAAAGCAGAACGGACGCGGGAAACCGCGCCCGTTTTTCAACAATCGTTGAGAAATGGTTGATAAACAGTTGAACTTCCTCCGATAGAATAGTGCCATCAAGAAAATGGAGGAAGAAGCTATGAAAGAGATCCGTGTCACCTGTGATTCCACCTGCGACCTGACGAAAGAGCTGTACACCGCCTACGGCGTGGAGGCGGTGCCCATGGGCGTCTACCTGGGGGAGGAGCTCCGCCGGGACGGCGTGAATGTTGCGGCGGAAGAGCTTTTTGATTATGTAAACCAATCCGGCCAGCTTCCCCGGACCTCCGCCATCTCCGTGGGGGAGTATGAGGAGGTTTTCTCCCGGCTGACGGGGGAGGGCCGCCATGTGATCCACATCAGCCTGTCCAGCGAGCTGTCTTCCAGCTGCCAGAACGCCTGCATCGCCGCAGGCGAGGTGGGGAATGTAAATGTCATCGACAGCCGCAGCCTGTCTTCTGGCTC
This sequence comes from Faecousia sp., assembly GCA_045119355.1. Classification (GTDB taxonomy): domain Bacteria; phylum Bacillota; class Clostridia; order Oscillospirales; family Oscillospiraceae; genus Faecousia. The sequence goes on along the minus strand of JBGVDK010000086.1, from coordinate 4,265 downwards.
CGGTCTGCTGGTGCTGATGGCGGTGGAGCTGGCCCGGTCCGGCATGGGGGCAGGGGAGATCTGCCAGGTACTGGAAACTGCCCGGGAAAAGCTGGATGTCAGCTTTGTGATCCAGACTCTGGACTACCTGCACAAGGGCGGCCGGTGCTCCGGCGTGGCGGCCTTCGGAGCGAACCTCTTAAAACTCCGGCCGGAGATCGTCGTCACCGACGGCAGGATGCATGTGGGCAAGAAGTACCGGGGAAATATGGAGAAGACCATCCTGGACTATGTCCGGGGCCGCCTTGAGGGTCGGACCGATGTGGACCGCGACCGGATTTTCATCACCCACAGCGGCGTCCCGGCGGAGATCGTGGAGAAGGTCCGGGCGCTGGTGTTGGAGCTTCAGCCCTTCGCGGAGGTCATCGAAACCCGGGCGGGCTGTACCATTTCCAGCCATTGCGGGCCTAATTGCCTGGGTGTGCTGTTCTTTAAGAAATAAGTGTGAAAAAAGGGGAGGCTGTTCCGGCGGAACAGCCTCCTTTGGCCTATTCAGAAGATCAATGCTCCTTCTTCTTCAGCGCGCAGCCGACAAAGAAGAGCGCCGCGGCGGAAACCGCCAGCAGGACGATGGCGGCCACGTCCACGGTGAAGCCGGTGGGCAGGTCCGCCTCAGTGTAGGGGACGGTTTCCTCAACCTCGGTCTCCGTCTCAGCCTCGGCCTCCTGGACCAGGACGCAGGCGGAGATGGGAGCCACCTCCACAGTGCCCTCGGCGGTGCCCAGAGCGGTGGTTCCGGCGTCCTCGCCGTTGATGTAGATGGTCCACACGCCCTCGGGCAGGGTGACGGTGGTGGCTTCGGTTCTGGGGTTGAAGATGACCACCAGCGCGTTCTCCTCGCCGTTGGCTCCGGCGGAGATGTGGAAGGCGCTGACGTTGAAGTCCAGTCCGCCCAGGGCGGAGATGTGCTCTGTGACCTCCTCGGCGGTGGTCATCCGCAGGGCGGGATGGGCCTTCCGGAAGGCGATCAGGCCGGTGTAGTAGCTGACCACATCCTGGTAGGCGGGATCGTTCAGCTCGTCCCACTTGATGGAGTTGACGGAATCGGGGAGGTTGTAGCTGTTGTGGCTGTAGCCGCCTTCATCCAGAGGCTTGGACCGGAGCATTTCCTCACCCGCCTGGAAGAAGGGGGTGCCCTGGCTGGTCATGACGATGGCGGCGGACAGGTTGTTCATCCGGATCCGGTCCTCCACGGAGAAGTCGGCGGTGGACAGGGTCAGACGGTCCCACAGGCTGTAGCCGTCATGGCAGGAGACGTAGTTCACCACCTGGCTGGGGGTCTTGCACCAGGTGGGCATGCCCATGAAGCTCTCCTTGATGTTGGAGGAGTAGCCGCCGGCATTGGCGGCGTAGCCGGTCTTGCTGGCGTTGGAGTTGGAGCCCCGGACCGCGTCCCGGATGGTGTCGGAGAAGAAGGCGAAGCCGGGGACCTCCGTGGAATTGGTCTGAGTGGTCATGGTGTAGCCGTCCTTGGTTACGTCGGTGCCCATGGTCCAGCCCTCGCCGTAGAAGATCACGTTGGGGTGGGTCTCGTGGACGGCGGCGATGCACTCGTTGATGGTCTCGGTGTCGATCAGGCCCGCCAGGTCGAACCGGAAGCCGTCGATGTGGTATTCATCCGCCCAGTAGCACACGGAGTCCACAATGTACTTTTTCACCATGCTCCGCTCGGAGGCGGTGTCGTTGCCGCAGATGGAGCCGTTGGAGTAGACACCCTCGATGCTGATGCGGCTGAAATAGCCGGGGACGATGTTGTTGAAGCAGAAGCTCTCCGCGTCGAAGACATGGTTGTACACCACGTCCATGATGACGCTGATGCCGTTATCGTGGAGGGTCTTGACCATCTGCTTGAACTCAGCCACACGGACCGCGCCGTTGTAGGGGTCGGTGGAGTAGCTGCCCTCGGGGACGTTGTAGTTCACGGGATCGTAGCCCCAGTTGAAGCAGGCCTCGGGGTCGGTCTCGTCCACGGAAGCATAGTCATAGCTGGGCAGCAGATGGATGTGGGTGACGCCCAGGCTGAGAATATGGTCCAGGCCGGTGGAGATTCCGGCGGAATTGGTGGTGCCGGTCTCGGTGAGGCCCAGGAACTTGCCGGTGTTCTCGATGCCGGAGCTTTCGTCGCTGCTCAGATCCCGGACGTGGAGCTCGTAGATGACGGCATCGGTGATGGACTCGTCATAGTGGGGGTCCACGTCGTTTTCCCAGCCCTGGGGATCGGTGGAGTCGAGATCGATGACCATGGCCCGCTGGCCGTTGACGCCGGTGGTCCGGGCGTAGGGGTCGCAGGCCTCGTTCACTTCGCCCTCCACCTCCACGGTGTAGGTGTAGTAAACGCCGTTCAGGTCGCCCTCTTTCTCCGCAACCCAGGTGCCATTGACGTCGGCGGTCATTTCGATCTGCTCGATGAGATCGTCCACACCGGCGGTGCCGCCAACGTAGAGGTTCAGCTTCACAGCGTCGGCAGTGGGAGCCCAGACCCGGAAGGAAGTCTTCTCAGCGGTCCAGGTGGCGCCCAGGTCGTCGCCGTCATAAGTATATTCAGACTCAAAGGCGGCGGTGGAATAGACGATGGGCATCTTCACGCCGTAGACCTCGCCGTTGTAGGTGATGGTGTAGGTGGTGTAAACGTCCAGCTCCTCGGCGGTTTTGATGGTGTAGATGTTGCTGCCGTCGTCGGTGACCTTCGTGATGGTCAGCTGGCCCTCGGGGCCGACGATGACGAAGGCGCTCATGGGGTCCTCCAACGCGCCGGACATGGCCACCCGGATGCCGAGCCCCTCTTTGTAGAGGTTATCCCGGAGCTTGGGGGTGTCGCCCTCGGCAAAGACCGGGATGGTCAGGCAGCTGAGCGCCAGCACCATCGCCAGAAGCATAGCGGCGCTGCGCTTGAAAATGTGTTTGGGCATGGTTCCTCTCTCCTTTGTGAACAGAAAATGGGCTGAAAATAAGCCGAAATCTGTAGGAATTATACTATAAGAAATACGGGGTGTAAAGGGGTTTCAGGAAAATTGCGGAACCGGTTTCGCAAAAAGCCTCCCAAAGCCCAAAAATGACAAAAACTGGGACTCTCCCCACAGTAGAATCCCCTCTCTACCCCGGTCCCCCGGTGGGTTCCTTGACCATTTGGGGCTGATTTTTTATAATCAAGGTATATAAAGGGCGCATCCGCCCGTAAAAGGAGTTTTCGTGTATGAAGATCGTTTCGGATTCCTCTTCCAACGTGTTCGCCCTGGAAGGGGCCAACTATACCACCGTTCCCATGAAGGTCATCGCAGGCGACCAGGAGTTCATCGACACCCCCGGCCTGAATCTGGCGGAGATGGTGGAGTTTCTGAAGAACCACAAGGGCAAGTCCGGCTCCTCCTGCCCCAACGTCCAGGAGTGGCTGGACGCCTATGAGGGGGACGAGGACCTGTTCGCCCTGACCATTTCCGGCGCCCTCTCCGGCAGCTACAACTCCGCCAAGCAGGCGGCGGAGGAATTCGAGGCGGAGCATCCCGGCCGCCGGGCCTTCGTCATCGACATCCGCTCCGCCGGTCCCCAGCAGATCATGATCGCCGAGAAGCTCCGGGAGCTGATCAACAAGGGCCTGGACTTCGACACCGTCAAGGAGAAGGTCCTGGACTACGCCAACCACACCCACATCCTGTTCTGTCTGGAATCCATGATGAACCTGGCCCGGAACGGCCGGGTAAATCCCGCCGTGGCAAAGATCGCCGGTATGCTGGGCATCCGGGTGGTGGGCGACGTGAAGGACGGCCAGATCACCCCCGTCCACAAGCCCAGAGGCGCCAAGAAGGCCACCCAGGCCCTGGTGGAGATGATGAAGGAGCGGGGCTTCTTCAACGGCGCGATTCTGCGCATCGCCCACTGCTTCGGCGAGACTCCCGCCAAGGCCCTGGCGGACGCGGTGAAGGCCGAGTTCCCCAACGCCAGGGTGATCCTGGAGCCCACCACCGCCCTGTGCAGCTTCTACGCCGAGGCAGGCGGTCTGATGATCGGCTTCGAGGGCGGCTTCAATACCAATAACTGCCACAAGTAATGATGTTCAGGGACGCCCGCGAGGGCGTCCCTCTTGCGTATTCCATCTCCGGATGCTACAATGGACCGAAAAGGAGCTGATGCACATGGAGATCCGCAAAGCGAGAATGGAAGACCTGCCGGAGATCATGGCCCTCTACGCCAGGGCCCGGGAATTTATGGTCTCCACTGGCAACCCTACG
>JBGVDK010000085.1:0-3765 GCA_045119355.1 Faecousia sp. | reverse complement strand
TGCCACAACCCCTCCTACATCACCAAGGGCTTCAAGATCGTCCAGGACGTCAAGCCCGGCGGCGTGTTCCTGATCAACTGCCAGTGGAACATGGAGGAGCTGGAGCATCATCTGGATGCCGCTTCCAAGCGCTACATCGCTGAGAACAACATCCAGCTGTACACCATCGATGCCATTGACCTGGCTATCAAGGTCGGCATGGGCAAGCGCACCAACACCATCCTGCAGTCCGCGTTCTTCTCCCTGGCACAGGTTATGCCCGGCGAGGAGGCCATCGGCTACATGAAGGCTGCTGCTGAGGCTTCCTACCTGAAGAAGGGCCGCGACGTGGTTGACAAGAACTGGGATGCCATCGACGCCGGCGCTACCGCCTACGTCAAGGTCGACGTTCCCGCTTCCTGGGCTACCGCCGAGGACCACACCGTTGCCGCTGAGCTGGAAGGCCCCGCCGCTACCGTCGAGGTCGTCAAGAACATCCTGACTCCCGTTGGCAAGATGGACGGCTACTCCCTGCCCGTCTCCGCTTTCGAGGGCCTGGCTGACGGTCAGTTCCCCCCGGGCGCTGCCGCTTACGAGAAGCGCGGCGTTGCCGTTACCGTTCCCGAGTGGGACGAGACCAAGTGCATCCAGTGCAACAACTGTGCCTATGTCTGCCCCCACGCTACCATCCGTCCCTACGCTCTGACCGAGGCTGAGGTCGCTGCCGCTCCCGAGGGCGCCAAGATCGTTCCCATCAAGGCCGGCAAGGGCAAGGGTGTCTACTCCTACACCATGGCTGTGTCTCCTCTGGACTGCATGGGCTGCGGCGTCTGTGTCGGCGTCTGCCCCACCAAGGCCATCAAGATGGTTCCCCAGGAGTCCCAGGCTGCTCAGCAGGATGTCTTCAACTACATGGTCTCCAAGGTTTCCCAGAAGCCCGAGATGGAAGACAACACTGTTAAGGGTTCCCAGTTCCGCAAGCCTCTGCTGGAGTTCTCCGGCTCCTGCGCTGGCTGTGCTGAGACCTCCTACGCTCGTCTGATCACTCAGCTGTTCGGCGACCGTATGTACATCTCCAACGCCACCGGCTGCTCCTCCATCTGGGGCGGTCCCGCTGCTACCTCTCCCTACACCGTGAACGCTGACGGCCACGGCCCCGCATGGGCAAACTCCCTGTTCGAGGACAACGCCGAGCACGGTCTGGGTATGTACACCGCTCAGGCTGTTCTGCGTGAGTCCCTGGCCAACAAGGTCAAGGCTGTCGCTGAGCACACTGAGGACGCTGACCGCAAGGCCGCCTGCGAGGCTTGGCTGAACACCTACAACGACGGCGAGGCCAACAAGGCTGCCACCAAGGCCCTGGTCGCCAACCTGGAGGCTAACGTCTGCTGCGACACCGTCAAGGAGATCCTGTCCAAGAAGGAGTACCTGTCCAAGAAGTCCATCTGGATCTTCGGCGGCGACGGCTGGGCATACGATATCGGCTTCGGCGGCGTTGACCATGTTCTGGCTTCCAACAAGGATGTCAACATCTTCGTCTTCGATACCGAGGTTTACTCCAACACCGGCGGACAGGCTTCCAAGGCTTCCAACATCGGTCAGGTTGCTCAGTTCGCAGCTGCCGGTAAGGAGACCAAGAAGAAGTCTCTGGCTGAGATCGCTATGAGCTACGGCTATGTCTACGTCGCTCAGATCGCTATGGGCGCCAACCAGGCTCAGACCATCAAGGCCATCTGCGAGGCCGAGGCTTACAATGGTCCTTCCCTGATCATCGGCTACGCTCCCTGCGAGATGCACTCCATCAAGGGCGGCATGATGAACTGCCAGGCCGAGATGAAGAAGGCTGTCGACTGCGGCTACTGGAACCTGTTCCGCTTCGATCCCTCCAAGGAGACCGGCAAGTTCACTCTGGACTCCAAGGCTCCCAAGGATGGCTATCAGGAGTTCCTGATGAACGAGGCTCGTTACAGCCGTCTGAAGATGTCCAACCCCGAGCGTGCTGCTGACCTGTTCGCCAAGAACGAGGCTGCCGCTAAGGAGCGTTACGAGCATCTGCTGAAGCTGGTCGAGATGTACAAGGACTAATTCCTGTACTTCCCCGTTAAGCTAATCTAATGTTCGCCCCCGGGAAACCGGGGGCGAATTTCTTAAAGGAGAACATTTATGCTCTGCACCGTCATTGACATCCGCGGGGACTACACCTTCGTCAAGTACGACGACACCGGCGTTGTCTCCGAAGTGGCCATCGCCCTGCTGCCCTTTGGCATCGATGTGGGTGACCGGCTGAAATTCGAGAACTACGAGTTTGAGCGCGTCTGAGTGCGGTATCACTTCGTGATAATTTAAATTTAAGGACGACATCCGTTGGATGTCGTCCTTTCCTCAACATTTGCGCAGCAAATATTTCACAGGCGAAGCCTATTTCACACATCGAAGATGTATTTCACAGATTTGCAGAGCAAATCTATTTCACTGTGTATTGGGCATATCCCTATGCCCAATCCACTGAGGGCGGCTTTTTCCATCTAAAGAATTATTAAGAATCCAGAGCTCCGAAAATTCGTGACTTTTCCCCCGGCGTATGGTAAAATAGTCCCGTCACGGCAGAAAGGAGTCCCCATGGATACCAAAAAAGATAAGAAAAAGCTTCCGACCAAATGGAAATGGTGCCTTACGCTGAGCCTGCTTGGCATCGTCATTTTGCTGTTGTGTCCCGGATATGATTTTACGGGACTGTTTTTGCTGGGTCTGGCGGCGCTGATCCCCCTCTATCACGGGATCGGGCTTCTGATCCCCCACCACCGGACCCTGGGGAAAGGACTGCATATGATCCTGACGCTGTTTCTCGCGTTTTTCTTTGCCGCCATGGCGGTTACCACCGGCATCATCGTCCGGTCCAGCCGGGGCACTGAGGACGCGAATTCTGAATATCTGGTAGTCCTGGGCGCGGGCGTCAACGGCACCGAGCCCTCCCGCTCCCTCCGGGAGCGGCTGGACGCCGCCTATGCCTACTTGCTGGAGCATCCGGATTCCATCGCCATCGTCTCCGGCGGCCAGGGCTCCGGCGAGGACATCACCGAGGCCCAGTGTATGTACGATTATCTGACGGACAAGGGCATCGACCCCGACCGGGTCTGGATGGAGCCCGAGGCCACGTCCACACTGGAAAATCTGAAATTTTCCCTGGATCTCATTGAAAACCGAACTGGGACTCGTCCCGGCAAGATCGCCATCGTGTCCAGCGAATACCATCTGCACCGGGCCAACATCTTTGCCGGATGGCTGGATGTGGAAGCAGAGCTGGTCCCCGCCCGGACGTCGATCCTCCCTCTTCGGTGGAACTATTACTTGCGGGAGATCTTCGCGGTCTGGTATTATTCACTCTTTGGAGGTTACTGATATGCTCGAAAAAACTTACGCGGATTACGCTTGGGAGCAGGCGGCGGAGCTCCTCGCCATCGACTCCCCTTCCGGCTTCACCCATAACGCCGCTGCCTGGGTGAAGGAGGCCTTTGAGGACCTGGGCTTCGCCGCGAAGCTCACCACCAAGGGCGGCGTGCTCATCGATCTGGGCGGAATAGACGAAAATGACGGTCTGCTGCTGGAAGCCCATACCGACACCCTGGGCGCCATGGTCTGCCAGATCAAGGGAAATGGCCGCCTGCGTCTGACCCCCCTCGGCGGTATGAAGGCTGACAACGGCGAGGCCGAAAACGTCCGGGTCTATACCCGGGACGGCAAGGTCATCGAGGGCACTTTGCAGCTCTGCAACGCCTCCGTCCACGT
>JBGVDK010000084.1:0-4746 GCA_045119355.1 Faecousia sp. | reverse complement strand
CATCCTGGCTCTGCTGGAGAAGGTGGACGTGAAGGGCATCTCCCACATCACCGGCGGCGGCTTCTACGAGAACATTCCCCGTTCCATCCCCGACGGCCTGGGCGCCAAGATCGACAAGAGCGCCGTCAAGGTCCTGCCCATTTTCGACCTGATCGCAAAGACCGGCAACATCCCCGAGCGTGATATGTTCAACACCTACAACATGGGCGTCGGCATGAGCGTGGTGGTCCCCGCCGAGCAGGTGGAGGAGGCTCTGGCTATCCTGACCGCCAACGGCGAAGACGCCTACGTCATCGGCGAGATCGTCGAGAGCGACGAGAAGGTGATCCTGTGAGCAAGCGGATCGCAGTCCTCGTCTCCGGCGGCGGCACCAACCTTCAGGCCCTGATCGACGCCCAGGGCAGGGGAGAGCTGGGCGGCGGTGAGATCGTCGCGGTCATCTCCTCCAAGGCCGGGGCCTATGCCCTGGAGCGGGCGAAGAACGCCGGAATTTCCGGCTATGTGCTGCCGAGAAAAGAATTTGAATCCAACCAGGCCATGACCGTGGCGCTGGTGAACATGCTGAAGGAGCTTCAGATCGATCTGGTGGTCCTGGCGGGCTGCATGATCATCTTCACCCAGGAGCTGGTGGACGCCTACCCCAACGCCATTATGAACGTCCATCCCGCCCTGATCCCTTCCTTCTGCGGCCAGGGCTACTACGGCCTCCACGTCCATGAGGAGGCCCTGCGCTACGGCGTGAAGCTCTCCGGCGCGACGGTGCATTTTGTCAGCGCGGAGTGCGACGGCGGTCCCATTATCGCCCAGAAGGCCGTTGCCGTCCATGAGGGCGACACCCCCGAAACCCTTCAGCGCCGGATCATGGAAGAGGCGGAATGGAAGCTCCTTCCCGAGGCCGTGAAACTGTTCTGCCAGGACAAGCTGTCCGTGGAAGGACGCATTGTGAAAATCAAGGAGATTTGAAAAATGAACGTTTATGAAACCAAGACCATGGCCGAGCGCCTGTCCGGCAACACCTACCCCGGCCGTGGCATCGTCCTGGGCGTGACCCCCGACGGCAAGAAGGCTGTTGCCGCCTACTTCATCATGGGCCGTTCCGTCAACTCCCGGAACCGGGTGTTCTGCCTGGAGCCCGACGGCATCCGCACCGAGGCCCACGATCCTGCCCTGATGAAGGATCCCCACCTGATCATCTACCATCCCGTCCGGGAGGCCGGTTACGGCCTGATCGTTACCAACGGCGATCAGACTGACACCATCTGGGAGTATCTGGCAAAGGGCGAAAGCTGGGAAGCCGCCCTGCGGACCCGTCAGTTCGAGGACGACGGCCCCAACTGGACCCCCAGAATCTCCGGCATCCAGGCAAACGACGGCTCCTACAAGATGTCCATCCTGAAGGCCGCCGACCCCGAGGGCAATGGCTGCGCCCGGTTCTTCTATGAGTACCCCGCCACCGCCGGCCTCGGCCACTTCCTGCATACCTACGTCTGCGACGGCAACCCCGTGATTCCCACCTTCCAGGGCGAGCCCGAGCGGGTCACCATCCCCGCCGATATCGACGCCTTCACCAACGAGCTGTGGGAGAACCTGAACGAGAACAACAAGATCTCCCTGTTCGTCCGCTATACCGATCTGGCAACCCACGAGTACGAGCAGCGGCTCATCAACAAGCACAACTAAGAATCAATAACGTAGCGTCATCGGGGCAGAAGGAACCTGGAAGGCTGCTTTTGCCCGGGACGTGGATCAATGGAGGTTTTTATCATGAAGAATTTTGAACTGAAGTACGGCTGCAACCCCAACCAGAAACCTGCTTCCCTGTATATGCACGACGGCAGCGAGCTGCCCATCCAGATCCTGAACGGCCGTCCCGGCTACATCAATTTCATGGACGCCCTGAACTCCTGGCAGCTGGTCAAGGAGCTGAAGGAGGCCACCGGCATGGCCTGTGCCACTTCCTTCAAGCACGTTTCTCCCACCTCCGCCGCTGTGGGCAAGGTGCTGCCCCTGGACCTGAAGAAGGCCTGCTTCGTGGAGGACGTGGAGGGCCTGGACGAGAACCCCCTGGCCTGCGCTTATGTCCGTGCCCGTGGCGCTGACCGTCTGTGCTCCTTCGGCGACTGGGTGGCCCTGTCCGACGTCTGCGACGAGATGACCGCAAAGCTGATCGCTCCCGAGGTCTCCGACGGTGTCATCGCTCCCGGCTACACCGACGAGGCTCTGGCCATCCTGAAGGCCAAGCGCAAGGGCGGCTACAACGTGGTCCAGATCGATCCCAACTACGTCCCCGATCCCCAGGAGCACAAGCAGATCTTCGGCATCACCTTCGAGCAGGGCCGCAACAACTTCAAGATCGGCGAGCACCTGCTGGAAAACATCGTCACCGAGAACAAGGACCTGCCCGAGTCCGCCAAGATCGATCTGATCGTCTCTCTGATCACCCTGAAGTACACCCAGTCCAACTCCGTGTGCTTTGCCTATGACGGCCAGGCCATCGGCGTGGGCGCCGGTCAGCAATCCAGAGTCCACTGCGTGCGTCTCGCCGGGGGCAAGGCTGACACCTGGTTCCTGCGTCAGCATCCCAAGACCCTGAACCTGCCCTTCCGTCCCGACCTGGGCCGTCCCGGCCGTGACAACGTCATCGACGGCTACATCAACGGCAACGAGGAGGATGTCTGCGCTGAGGGCATCTGGCAGAACTACTTCACCGAGCGCCCCGAGCCTCTGACTAGCGATGAGAAGCGGGCATGGCTGGATTCCCGGGATGCCGTGGCACTGGGCTCCGACGCTTTCTTCCCCTTCCCCGACTCCGTCAAGCGCGGCGTCGCCTCCGGCGTCAAGTACATCGCCGAGCCCGGCGGCTCCATCCGTGATGACCTGGTCATCGAGGAGTGCAACAAGAATGGCATCGTCATGGCCTTCACCGGCATGAGACTCTTCCATCATTAATCCGCAGTAAAAAGGATGTCATTCTGAGCGAAGCGCAGCGGAGTCGAAGAATCTTCGCACTGACCGGCTGCATAGCACATATATGGTGCGAAGATCCTTCGGCGCGCTTCGTTTGCTCAGGATGACAACGTTTCAAATTGAGGTATTATATGAACATTATGCTGATCGGCGGTGGCGGCCGTGAGCACGCCATCCTCCGTTCCCTGAAAAAGAACCCCACCGTGGAGACCGTCTGGATGCTGCCCGGCAACGGCGGCATGGCGGACGAGGCCATCTGCACCGGCATCTCTGCCACCGACCTGGACGCCATCGTGGCCTTCGCCAAGGAGCATGACGTTGATTACGCGGTGGTGGCTCCCGACGATCCTCTGGTGCTGGGCTGCGTGGACCGCTTAAATGAGCTGGGCATCCCCTGCTTCGGCCCCAAGGCCAACGCCGCCATCATCGAGGGCTCCAAGGCCTTCTCCAAGGACCTGATGAAGAAGTACGGCATCCCCACCGCGGCTTATGAGATCTTCACCGAGCTGGATAAGGCTCTGGAATACCTGGAGACCGCTCCCATCCCCACCGTGGTCAAGGCCGACGGCCTGGCCCTGGGCAAGGGCGTCATCATCGCACAGACGCGCGAAGAGGCCAAGGAAGCCGTCACCGACATGATGGCCGGCGGCAAGTTCGGCAAGTCCGGCACCACGGTGGTCATCGAGGAGTTCCTGGAAGGCCCCGAGGTCTCCGTCCTGTCCTTCACCGACGGCAAGACCGTCAAGCCCATGGTGTCCTCCATGGACCACAAGCGGGCCCGGGACAATGACCAGGGCCTGAACACCGGCGGCATGGGCACCGTGGCTCCCAACCCCTACTACACCGACGAGGTTGCCGAGCGCTGCATGAAGGAAATCTTCCTGCCCACCATCAACGCCATGGCTGCCGAGGGCCGTCCCTTCACCGGCTGCCTGTACTTCGGCCTAATGATCACCAAGGATGGTCCCAAGGTCATCGAGTACAACTGCCGCTTCGGCGATCCCGAGACCCAGGTGGTGCTGCCCCTGCTGGAAAGCGACCTGCTGACCATTATGCAGGCGACCACCAACGGCACCCTGGCCGAGACCGAGGTTAAGTTCGCGGACAAGCACGCCTGCTGCGTCATCACCGCGTCCAACGGCTACCCCGAGGCCTACAAGAAGGGCTACCCCCTGGTTATGACCGAGGAGGCCAAGGCCCACACCTATGTGGCCGGTGCCAAGATTGCGGACGGCGTTCTGGTCACCAATGGCGGCCGTGTCACCGGCACCACCGCCATCGCCGACTCCCTTCCCGAGGCAATCCAGGAGGCCTACCGTCTGGCTGACGGCGTGACCTTCGAGAACGCCTACCGCAGATCCGACATCGGCCAGCGGGCCCTGAAAGCAATTAAATAATCCTGTAGGGGCGACCATTGGCCGCCCTGCAGGTGCGTTTATCAGACAAATAAATCAAGAGATAAAATGGAGGTCAACCCCATGGTTTATCGTATTTTTGTTGAAAAGAAGCCCGGTCAGACCCACGAGGCCGACAGCCTGCTCCGCCAGGTCCGGGAGTTCTTGCAGATCAAGGCCCTGGAATCCGTCCGGGTCGTGAACCGTTATGATGTGGAGAACATCGACGAGGCCCTGTTCCAGACCGCCGTCCAGAACGTGTTCTCCGAGCCCCAGGTGGACAATGTGTACACCGAGCTGAACGCTGAGGGCATCGTCTTCGCCGTGGAGCCCCTGCCCGGTCAGTACGACCAGCGGGCCGACTCCGCCGCCCAGTGCATCCAGA
>JBGVDK010000083.1:0-5887 GCA_045119355.1 Faecousia sp. | reverse complement strand
CGTCGTGTCCACCATGGGCCCCGGCGTGAAGGTCGCTACTTCCAAGTATCTGTAATTTGATACAATATTACCCCGGATGCGTAAGCATCCGGGGTTTTTGTTCTCTATGAGACAGCATTTCTTAGGATATCCTTAAGTTTTTCCGGCAATGATTGACAATACAGCCGATTCCTGCAATAATTGTCTCAAAACCATCGAAGGAGGTTACGCCATGAAACGTGCCCTGACCGTATTATTCCTGATTTCTGCCATGATCCTCGGTGGCTGTGCCCGAGAGGAGGCAAATTCCACCGATGCTCCCTCCCCTTCCGATGCCCGGAGGCTGCGCATTACCGCTGTCATCGAGGAAGGCGCAGGGTTTACGAGCATCGATTCGGATACTTCGAATCTCACCGATGACCTGTCCTATCTGGACCTGAAGGACGTTCAGCTGGAAACGGAAGCGGGGCCTGTTCCTCTGGAAACAGCCCTTGCGAATCAGCAAATCTCCGTGGAAGAAATTTTCGCCTTTGCCCGGCTGGATGCCAGGGCAGGGATTTGCCGGGAACACTACGTTACCGAGAACGGCCTGACCCGCTTCGTCTACGCCTATCCGGAATTTGACCTTTATCTGACCTACGACGTTTTTGAAGCACCAGATGGAAGTGATTATCTGATCAACGACATCTGCCTGGCACAGCCCAATTCCAGCGTTTCTTTTTTCTACACGGACGAAAAGACCGGACTGCCCCTGGACCGGGAGGAATGGGGACTGCGGTTTGTCGTGGAAAATGTCACGCCCGGCGGCATTTCCATGGAATGCACCCAGGCAGAGGGTGTGCAGATTGGCACGCTGACGATTGAAGATTTCTGCATCTACTCCGTAAGTGCGGATACGTATCTGGACACGCTTCCCGATTCCGGCAGCAACGCAAATCCGAATATTCCAATTCCATCCAACGCTCAGACGCAAATCGATGTTGACTGGTCACAGATTTATGGTCTGCTGCCGGAAGGAAATTATGAGTTGATTCTGGCTATCCGGGATATTTTTGACCCTGCCCAGGTGCATCCCTTTATGCGGGATTACGCAGATAAGCAAAACTATGGGATTCCTTTTGAAATTGAGGGATAATTCGGGAGGGGCAGTGCCCCTCCCCTACAGTTTTTCAGAGTTTTTCTAAAATAATGCTTGACATTTTATCCTCCTTGTGTTATTATACTGTAGTTGCCAAAGACAGCAGGTTCCCGCAAGGCGTAAATCCTGCCGAGGTGCGCTGATAATGATTTTCTGCGTGTCTTTCTGTCTTCTGGCAGGAAGACACTTTTTTATTTTCGGAGGTGAAAATTATGCCCAACGCTAAGGTTCTTGAGAGCAAGAAGGCAGTCGTTGAAGCCCTGTCCGGCAAGATCAAGGAAGCTACTTCCGTGGTTTTCGTGGACTACAAGGGTATCACTGTCGCTCAGGACACCGAGCTGCGTAAGCAGTTCCGTGAAGCCGGCGTGGAGTACTCCGTTGTTAAGAACACTCTGACCAATTTCGCTGCAAAGGATTGTGGCTACGATTTCTCTGAGGTTCTGAACGGTACCACCGCTATGGCTTCCACCACCGGCGACCCCATCGCCCCTGCTCGTATCGTCTGCGAGTTCGCCAAGAAGAACAAGATGAAGAATCTGACCATCAAGGGCGGCATCGTGGAAGGCTCTGTCCTGTCCGCTGATGAGTTGAACGGCTTCGGTGAGCTGCCCAGCAAGAACGCTCTGGTCGCTTCTGTCCTGGGTACCTTCCTGGCACCTATCTCCAGCCTGGCTTTTGTTCTGGATCAGATCCGGATGCAGAAGGATGGCTCCGCTCCTGCAGAAGCAGAAGCTTAATCGCGTAACCCCACAAACATCTATTTTCTACACATAATTTAGGAGGAAATTAAAATGGCTAGTGAAAAGATCACTGCTCTGGTTGAGCAGGTTAAGGAACTGACCGTTCTGGAGCTGTCCGAACTGGTTCACACCCTGGAAGAGGTTTTCGGTGTTTCCGCCGCTGCCGCCGCTGTTGCTGCTCCCGCTGCTGCCGCTGCTGCTGAGGTCGAGGAGAAGACCGAGTTCGACGTCATCCTGAAGAGCGCCGGCGCTTCCAAGCTGGGCGTCATCAAGGTTGTCCGTGCCGCTACCGGCCTGGGCCTGAAGGACGCTAAGGAGCTGGTTGACAACTGCCCCAAGACCCTGAAGGAAGCTATCTCCAAGGAAGATGCCGAGAAGCTGGTCGCCGAGCTGAAGGAAGCTGGCGCCGAGGCCGAGATCAAGTAATTGATCCCTACTTGAACATCTCCAACAGCCGCTGGGAAACCGGCGGCTGTTTTCCGTTTTTCCCGTTCCCCTTTCGTCAAGGAGGTTCCCCATGCAAACTCTTACTTCCATTCTGCCCCAGGTGGAGGCCCTGGGCTCCATCGACTGGCTGAGCCTGCTGAAGACCGTGCTCATCTTTGCCGTGGTGATCTTTGCCGTCGGCACTGTGATCCGGATGATCCTCGGCAAGGGCTCCAGCCTGACCTGCGCCGTATCCGCCTGCATTTCCATATTGCTCGTCTATCTGGCGGCGATTCTGATCTATCTGTTCCTGCCGGACTGGCGGGCGGAGCTGCCACAGCTCCCCTTCCTCACTGTGGACGCCCAGCACTTCGCCCTCTGGCGTCTCAGCGATCTCACCGATTCCCTGCTTTACGCCTCTGTGCTGAAGCTGGCCATTCTGGCCTTCCTGGTGAACCTGTTGGAGGTTCTGCTGCCCAAGGGCGAGAAATTCAGCACCTGGTATCTGTTCCGAACTGTGACTGTCCTGGCGGCTCTGGCGGGCTATGGCGCGCTGATCCATTTCCTGGATGGTGTTGTTCCGGAACTGTTCACCCTCTGGGCGAAGCCCCTGGTCCTGGGCTTCTGGGCGGTGATATTGCTCTCCGGCGTGCTGAAGGTGCTGCTCAGCATCGTGCTGACGGTGATGAACCCCATCGTGGGTGCGCTTTATACCTTCTTCTTCTCCAACCTGCTTGGCAAGCAGTTCAGCAAGTCCATCCTGACCACCGTGATTCTGGTGGGCGTGGTGGAGGCGCTGAACCGGCTCGGCGCGACCCAGTTCGCCTTTTCTGATTTTTCTGTGGCAGCCTACGGACCGGCTTGCCTGATCCTGATCGGGACCCTGTATCTCTTCGGCAGATTCCTGTAACAGGCGGTTTCTCCTTCCAATGATTGGCAGGAGAAACCTTTTTTTGAAAAAAGTTCCTCAGATTTCGATTTTTTGTTTTACAAATCGACTTGTCTGTATTATACTTGAAAAGTAAAAGGACCTTTTCCTTTTCAACCTTATTCTATATTGATTAGGAGTGTTGTATATGAGCCGGATGTTAGGTACTGTTTCTATGGGTGTCCGGGCTCCCATTATCCGTCAGGGTGATAATCTGGCGGAGATCGTTACGAATTGCATCGCCGACGCTATGGCGACCGGTGAGATCACCCCCCGTAACCGGGACGTTGTCGCCATGACCGAGGCCATTGTCGCCCGTGCCCAGGGCAACTACGCCTCCGTTGACCACATCGCTGCCGACGTTCGCAACAAGCTGGGCGGTGAGACCGTGGGCGTCATCTTCCCCATCCTGAGCCGGAACCGTTTCGCCATCTGCCTGCGGGGCATCGCCAAGGGCTGCAAGAAGGTGGTCCTGATGCTGAGCTACCCCTCCGACGAGGTTGGCAACCATCTGATCGACCTGGATATGCTGGACGAGAAGGGCATCAATCCCTACTCCGACGTGCTGAACGAGGCTCAGTACCGGGAGCTGTTCGGCTACACCAAGCACCCCTTCACCGGCGTGGACTACGTGGAGTACTACTCCAACCTGGTCCGGGAGATGGGCGCTGAGTGCGAGGTTGTCTTTGCCAACGACTGCCGCGCCATCCTGAACTACACCAAGAACGTCCTGAACTGCGACATCCACACCCGCGTCCGCACCAAGCGGCTGCTGAAGGCTGCCGGTGCCGAGCGTGTCTGCGGTCTGGACGACATTCTGACCACCTCCATCGACGGCTCCGGCTGGAACGCCCGCTACGGCCTGCTGGGCTCCAACAAGGCCACCGAGGAGACCGTCAAGCTGTTCCCCAGAGAAGAGTGCCAGAAGCTGGTGGAGGAGATTCAGGACAACCTGCTGAAGCTCACCGGCAAGCACATCGAGGTCATGGTCTACGGCGACGGCGCCTTCAAGGATCCCGTGGGCAAGATCTGGGAGCTGGCTGACCCCGTGGTCTCCCCTGCCTACACCCCCGGTCTGGAAGGCACCCCCAACGAGCTGAAGCTGAAGTATCTGGCGGACAACGACTATGCCGAGCTCTCCGGCGAGGCGCTCCGGGACGCCATCAAGGGCGCCATCAGCAAGAAGGACGGCACCTCCCTGGTGGGCAACATGGCTTCTCAGGGCACTACTCCCCGCCGCCTGACCGACCTGATTGGCTCTCTGTGCGACCTGACCTCCGGCTCCGGCGACAAGGGCACCCCCATCATCTACATCCAGGGCTATTTCGACAATTATACGAATGATTGATCTTCGGTTTCCTTGGCAGAAATGAATCTAAGCGGACAGCTTCGGCTGTCCGCTTTTTTATACGCAAAACGCCGGAAGGCGGTTCCTTCCGGCGTTGATTTGGTTCTCAGGCGTTCTCCACGGCCTTGACAGCCTCGCTGAGCTGGGGGCACTCCACGGTCTCCATCAGACCGGCGTCGAAGGCCTCGGCCACCGCGGGGTTGATGGGCAGGCGGGCCAGCACGGGCAGGTTGAAGGAAGCAGCGACCTCGTCCACATGGCTCTTGCCGAAGACGCTGATCTTCTTTCCGCAGTCGGGGCATTCCAGGTAGGAGTAGTTCTCCACCAGACCCAGCACAGGGATGTTCATCATGTTTGCCATCTTCACAGCCTTGCTGACGATCATGGACACCAGATCCTGGGGGCTGGTGACGATGACGATGCCGTCAATGGGCAGGCTCTGGAACACGGTCAGGGGCACATCGCCGGTTCCGGGAGGCATATCCACGAACAGATAATCCACATCCTCCCAGATCACGTCGGTCCAGAACTGCTTGACGGTGCCCGCGATGATGGGGCCTCTCCACAGCACAGGCGCGGAGGGGTCGTCCAGCAGCAGATTGATGGACATAACCTGGATGCCGCCCCGGCTCATTCCGGGGTACAGGCCGGAGTCAGAAGCCCCCTGGCACTCGGTGACGCCGAAGGCCTTGGGCGCGGAGGGACCGGTGATGTCGGCGTCCAGAACGCCCACGGTGTAGCCCTTCCGGGCCATGGCGACGGCCAGCATGGAGGTGACGGTGGACTTGCCCACGCCGCCCTTGCCGGAAACAACGGCGATGACCTTCTTCACACTGGAATTGGGATTGGCCTTGGCCAGCAGGCTCTCCGCCTTGCGGTCGGCGCAGTCAGCGCCGCAGGAGGAGCAATTACCATTACAAGAACTCATTTTTTCAATCTCCTTTGCCGCGAAACCGCGGCTTTTTTCATACCAGAATATTATAGGACAAGGATGGGGATGTGTCAACCACTGTTTCCTGTCAAAGCAAAACCGGCCCGCCTCCAAGCGCGGAGGCGGGCCGGGTCTATCCCCTGTTACAGCTTCATGGAGAAGGGACGCCCCATCTCCATCAGCTCATTTCTCAGCCGGACCAGGTTCATGCCACCGGCCGCGAAGAAGAAGATGGCAAGGATGGGCAGCATGGGCCATTCGCCCAGAGAGCCCTCGATCAGGTACTGGATCAGGCACAGGATCAGGCAGATCACACCGCCGCCGAAGGCATAGTATGCTTCCATCTTCACCTTACGGATCTGGGCCTGCAGCCGGTCCTCCTTGGTGGTGTCGGAGG
>JBGVDK010000082.1:0-3475 GCA_045119355.1 Faecousia sp. | reverse complement strand
TGACGATTCCGTGCTGGCTTGCCCGGTCCTTGATGGCCTCGCCCAGCTCGGTGGTTTCGGCGGCGATGACGGCGCAGGGGGCCTTTTTATCCCGGCCCAGCAGATAGTCGGTGGTAACATCGAAGAAATCCGCCAGCGCGCAGAGCATGAGAATATCCGGCAGGGTATAGCCGTTCTCCCATTTGGACACCGCGGCGGCGGTGACACCCAGCTCCGCGGCCAGGGCCTCCTGGGTGACATTTTGGGCTTTGCGCAGGTCGTAAATGGTTTTTCCGAGATTCATAACAGATCCTCCAAATTTGATTTTTCAAAGATCTTTGATGGCTCTATTATAGCACACGCCTGGGAATTCCGCAATCGAGCGGTAAGCAGGAAACTTTCCCGGCTGTTAAGTTCTGCCCGCTGCGTATTTTTCCATGGACAAACGATATGTCCTGTGGTATAATCACAAAGATTATGAGATTATTTGGAGGAGATCATGGCCTTTTCCTTGTTACCCACCCTGATGGTGGATTCCCTGACGGACCTCACCCCCGAGATGCTGAAAAGCAGGGGAGTGGAGCTGCTGATGCTGGATTTCGACAATACCATCGTGCCCTATACCACCAATGAGCCCACGCCCGAGATGGAGCGCTGGCTGAAGATGATGCTGAATTCGGACGTTCTCATCTGCGTGGTGTCCAATTCCAAGCGGGACCGGGTGAAGATCTTCTGCGCCAAATACGGCATCGACTGCATCACCCACGCGAAAAAGCCCTTCCCCAAGGGCATCCGGGAGTGCCTGAACAAATATGGCAGGAAGCCGGAGCAGTGCGCGCTCTGCGGGGATCAGATCTACACCGATACCCTGGGCGCACGGTCTGCCGGACTTCAGGCCATCCTGGTGAAGGCCATCGACAATCATAATTTCTGGCTGAAGGCACGGCACGTGCTGGAACTGCCATTTATCTTTATCGCAAGAAACAGGAGGATCAAAACATGAAGAATCTGGATAAGTACCTGTCCCTGCTGGAAGAGGGTCAGGGCCTGCTGCTGACCAGCCGCTACAGCCGCCATTACGGCGCGGAGTTCGACATTGCCGAGGGCGCTGCCGTGGTCACCAAGAAGGGCTGCCGCTACTTCACCGACTCCCGCTACATCGAGTCCGCAGAGAATAATCTGAAGGGCTTCGAGGTGCTGTGCGTGGACGGCATCGGCTACTTTAAGCGGATCAACGACGCCATTGCCGACTTCGGCGTGGAGGAGCTGTGGTATGAGGAGAACTATCTGACCGTGGCCGAGCTGATGGGCTACGAGAAGAACCTGAACGCCAAGCTGGTCCCCAACACCGCCAAGATCAACGGCTTCCGCGGCGTGAAGGAGGAGTGGGAGCTGGACCTGATGCGCAAGGCACAGGCCATCACCGACAAGGCCTTCTCCGAGGTGGTCACCCGGATCAAGGTGGGCATGACCGAGCTGGAACTTCAGGCGGAGCTGATCTACTGCCTGTACAAGAACGGCGCCACCGGCCTGGCCTTCGATCCCATCGTGGTTTCCGGTCCCAACACCAGCCTGCCCCACGGCGTCGCCTGCGAGCGTGTGATTCAGGAGGGCGACTTCATCACCATGGACTTCGGCGCCAGCTACATGGGCTACTGCGCTGACATGACCCGTACCGTTGCTGTGGCCTACGCCACCGACGAGATGAAAAAGGTCTATAACACCGTTCTGGAGGCCCAGCTTGCCGGTCTGGCCGCTTCCAAGGCAGGCGTTCCCGGCCAGGACATCGACGGCGCTGCCCGGAAGGTCATTGCCGATGCCGGTTACGGCGAATACTTCGGCCATGGCTACGGCCACAGCCTGGGCCTGGAGATCCACGAGAGCCCCAGCCCCAACGCCCGGAACGCCGAGCCCATGCCTGTGGGCGCTGTGGCTTCCGCGGAGCCCGGCATCTATCTGCCCGGCAAATTCGGCGTCCGGATCGAGGATACCTGCGTGTATCTGGATGGCGGCATCGAAATTCTGACCCACAGCCCCAAGGAATTGATGATTGTCTAAAAAATTTCACATTTGCCCTTGAAAAATCTGTCAGGATAGGGTAAAATGTATAGGTACTATTATGCATCTTATTTCTCCCAGTCAATGGGACAACATTAGGAGGATATCAATATGATTTCTGCAGGTGATATTAGAAACGGCATTACCTTCGAGCTGGACGGCAAGGTTATGCAGGTCATCGAGTTCCAGCACGTCAAGCCCGGCAAGGGCGCGGCCTTCGTCCGTGTCAAGATGCGCAACGTCATCACCGGCGGCGTGACCGAAACTTCCCTGAACCCCTCTGCCAAGTTCCCCACCGCTTTCATCGAGCGCAAGAAGATGGAGTACTCCTACAACGACGGCTCCCTGTACTACTTCATGGACCAGGAGACCTACGAGCTGGAGCCCATCGACGGCAGCGTCCTGGACGACTCCTTCAAGTTCGTCAAGGAGAACGACGTGTGCACCATCATGAGCTACAAGGGTAAGGTCTTCGGCGTCGAAGTTCCCAACTTTGTCGAGCTGGTGGTCACCGAGACCGAGCCTGGCTTCGCCGGCAACACCGCCACCAACGTGACCAAGCCCGCAACTGTCGAGACCGGCGCTGACGTCAAGGTCCCCCTGTTCATCAACGAGGGCGACAAGATCCAGATCGACACCCGCACCGGCGAGTACCTGGGCCGCGCCAAGGGCTAATCCGCAAATCAACCTGGGGACGATGAACAGTCGTCCCCTTTTTCTAAAAGGAGGAAAGCATTATGACACTTTCTGAAAAGTCCGCATACCTGAAGGGCCTGATGGACGGCATGAACCTGAGCAAGGAGACCGACGAGGGCAAGATGATCGCCGCCATTGTCGAACTGCTGGGCGACGTGACCAAGACCCTCAGCGACGTGCAGGAGACCACCATCGCCATTTCCGACGAGCTGGACGAGATCGAGGACGATCTGGACGCCATCGAGGATTTCATCATGGACATGGACGATGACGACTACGACGATGAGGACGACTACGAGGACGACGAGGATGAGGATTTCTTCGACCTGGACGATGAGGACCTGGACGAGGGCTTCGACTTCGGCGACGAGGAGACCACCATCTACGAGGTCCGCTGCGCCTGCGGCAACGTGATCGACTTCGACGAGGAGACCCTGGAAAAGGGCAGCATCCAGTGCCCCGAGTGCGGCGAGCTGCTGGAGTTCTCCCTGGAAGACGAAGACGAGGATGAAGAGTAATTCTTTTTGAAAAGTAGGATGGCCACGGCGAATGCCGCGGCCATTTTGCGCGTGTATGGAAAAAGCCGCCCACTGGGCGGCTCTCAGACTGTCGAAAAAGTCCAGCTATGCTGGGCTTTTTCGTTTATCTATGGTATAATGGTTCCGGGTGATGAAAAATGCTGGAACGTGGGAAAATGGAACGTGGAATCTTTGAAATTGTGGATACTGAAAGTTTGGTACCC
>JBGVDK010000081.1:0-11777 GCA_045119355.1 Faecousia sp. | reverse complement strand
CAGCGGCTCCAGGGCGATGGTGGAAAATTCTCCGGAATTGAGTATGTGATCTACGAGCAGCCTGTTTGTGCGTCACCATTACCGGAAAATCCGGAAGTGGATAATCCAGACGTGGAAAAACCAGTACCGGAAAATCCGGGGCAATTAAATAAAGATATATCAAGTAAAGATATATCTAAAAGAAAAAATAAAAAAGAAAAGCCCAAGCGGGGAGAGTTTACGCTGGAGGAAATGAAACCGATGTTTGCGGCCTGGGTCCATCGCGTCGATCCTGGCAGAGACTGTCCGGATCTGTTCCCCCTGCTGGTTGAATTCTACTCACCGAGGGCCATCAAGAAGGGCGGACCTCCGATGAAGACGGAGCGCGGTTTGAACGGCCTATTCGGAAAGCTAGAACGCGAAACCAACGGTGTACCTGCCCAGATGGAAAAGGCCTTGGATGAGGCGATTGAAAAGGGCTGGTCTTCGGTTCATCCCAAACCGGCTGGCGGGGGAGCACCTCCACCTGCTGAGCCTCGGGAGAAAAAGCGATGGCTGTGACGTCGCAGAGCTGGCTGGATGCGCAGTGCAGTGTTCTTGGCTCGGCGCTGATCTCTCCGGAGCTGGTGCCCAAGGTGGTTGCTGAAACCAACGAGGCAGATTTCTCCGGCCCGGCACGGACCGTCTACATGGCAATGCGCAAGCTGTTCAACGCAGGCGCTGCCGTGGACGTCGTTTCCATCAACGCCGCGCTGGGAAAGACGTATCAGGATTATCTGATGCAGCTGATGCAGATCACGCCCACCGCGGCGAACATCGATCACTACATACGGCTTTGCCGAGAGCAGAGCAGGATCCTGGCGGTTCAGGAACTGGCCCGGTCCGTGACCGAGGCAGAAACCAGCGAGGAAATCCGAAAGCTGCTGGAACAAGCCAACGGGCTGATGATCGAGCGGCCCTCCATTCAGGTGACGACGATGGAACAGGCGCTCCGCTCTTTCATGGAGCGGCACACCCGCCGACCGGAGTATCTCTCCTGGCCTATCCCAGAGTTCAACAGCGAGCTTTATGCCGAACCTGGTGATTTCATCATCTTCGGTGGGCGGCCCTCGACCGGAAAGTCGGCTTTTGCTGTGCAGTGTGCATGGCATTGGGCGCAGCGGGTGAAAGTGGGCTTTTTCTCATTTGAGACAAGCTCGGAAAAACTCTTTGATCGTCAGATGTCGATGATTGCGCGGATCTCCATGTCGGACATCAAGCGCAATACCATCAACGACGCCGGATGGCAGAAGGTAGCGAACCTAAATCAGGACATTGTCTCCGCAAACCTGGAGCTGATCCGGGCGGCAGGTATGAGCGCCGCTGACATTCGGGCCATGACGGTGATGAAGGGGTACAAGCTGATCATCATCGACTACCTCCAGTTGATCCAGTCTACCGGCGAGAACCGGACGGCCCAGGTCACGAATATTTCCATTGCCCTCCACACACTGGCCCAGTCCCTGGGCGTGACGGTGGTGGCTCTGTCTCAGCTTGCCCGGCAGAATCCCCAGGGCGGCGAGCTGGGCATGGCCTCTTTGAGAGAGTCCGGCCAGATCGAGCAGGACGCGGACATCGTCATGATCCTGAAGCTGGCGAACGAGAAGGAACCCTCGGGAGACCGCGTTCTGGATGTGGCAAAAAATAAAGAGGGCACGTGCCCCGCCATCAAGCTGGCGTTTGATGGCCAATATCAGACATTTCGGAAAGCTCAGCGCACCGGTGAGACTGTTTCCCAGATCAAGGCCATGGCCAAGAAAGAGAAGCAGAAACAGCGGGAAGAATCACGGGCAGAGTTGCAAATGTCCATTCTTCCCAACGATTATCAGGTGCCGTTTTGAGAAGAAAGGATAGATAGACTATGATCCCCATGAACAACTATGCCACGGAGGCCGTGAAGAAGCTCTCCGATGGCAAGAAGAATATCACCGGCAACAAAGAGAAGGCTATGGCCGGGGCCGTGCATGATGCGCTCAAGGATTTCTGCTTGCAGGATCCGGAGTTTGCCCAGGCTGTTGTCCAGGGCGGCAACTTCGCCGACTGCATGAAGGCCGTCACCTCCTCAAAGTGGAGGCGTCTGATCCGGAGCTCGGAAAGAAATTCCGGTACGCCGCAAAACGCATGGGAGAGAAATTTGTGGAGGCAGCAGAAAAGAGGGCGGCAACATGAGCGATGAACAGATTCAGTTGCTGCTTATGGAGCTGAAATCTCTGGCGGCTCCGCATTGCCTTTTCTGCGCGCACAATACCGAGGAAGGCGTCGATGCTTGCGAGGAAATCGATTGTGACTGTGATGCCTGCTCGATGCTTTGCCCGTGCAGGAACTGCAATCACACCAACGACCACGCCGGATGGTCCTGGCATGGTTTTGGTTCAGGATAAGGAGGCAAGACATGAGAAAGTCTGATTTATCGGTAGAGGAGAAAAAGCTGTTTGATGGTGCCATTGATCGGCTCCGGCGTGTTGGCGTCGATACCACCAGCTACACTGATGTGGTGATTGCTCTGGAGACAGAGATCCAACACTGCCAGAATGTGATGGAAGGCATGGAGAGCCGCTTTCGGATCAGCAAAGACGCCGAAACGGTGTATAACGACGGCTTCCAGTCGGGAATTCTGAAGGGCGTCAGGCTCTTTGCAGCAAGAATGATCTTTACGATTCTCGAGAATGCTGCTGAGGGAGAACCACTTGACGTCAATCAGGTGGTCGGGATGATCATATATTCCTGCATGGATCGCGATTACTTTACGGAGGCCCGGGATGGCTAAAGAGCGACGTAAAATCATCGTCGCCGGGAATATGTGGATGGCGGTGCAGTACACCGCCATCCATTGGCACATTGAGAGGAGCTGATCTTTTGGGCCGAGAATACTATATGCGCACCATTGTTGCAGGCAGATACCGCAAAGTTGTCCGATACAACCGGGTTCTTCCGGGCGATTCGATGCCCGTCCGCAATGCCAAGAAAACCTTCACATCCCGGTCGCAGCAGTACATCAACATCAAAAACAGCACGGAAAAGCTGCAATGGCTGTTGTGTGCGAATTATGATCGAAAAGACGCCTGCTTTTGTGCGTTTACATTTCGGGATGAACACCTTCCGGATTGCAGGCAGTCGGTGAAGAAGATGGCATCGGATTGCCTTCAGAAGCTCCGGAAGGAGTGGAAGCGGCAGGGCAGAGATCAGAAAACGATCTACACGGTGGAGGGTGATTCGCCCGGTTTTGCCCCATCTGCTCCACAGGCTGACAATATCTGGGAAACGATGCCCTGGAAGGATCGTGCCCGGTGGCCCACCATGGACATGATGGAGGAGGATGAACCAACTGAACCGCCCATCCGCCTGCATTGGCATTGCTTCATGCTTCTCAATCGGGAGGACTATGATGTTGTCCGGGCGTTCTGGCCCTATGGCCAGGTATACATCAACGCTATGAAGGTAAATGATATCACGACTTTCCCCCGGCTGGCCTCTTACGTTACGAAGGAAGCTCGGAACGGCAAGCGCCCGAAAGGGGAGCGCAGCTACATCCCGAGTCTCAACCTGGAACAGCCCATCATTGATGGGAAGTGGTGCGAGGACTATGAGGGAATTTCCGTCCCCAAGGAAGCGGAGACGATCCGCTGCGGCAGCGAAAGAGATGAAATGTACGGTGCGTCCATGGAATTTGCGTTCTATCGGATGCCCAGACAGAAACAGCTCCCGGAACCGTATAAGGGAAAAGGACTGCTGGATAAGAAGCAAAAACGCGGTAAATCCAAATAATGACGCCACGAGTCCATCGTTTTGGCTTGGTGGTGGTTCATAACTTCTGGGAAGGGTATGGAGAAAAAACGGCATTTGAATTTGTGAGGGGGTTAACGAGTTGAATTCTCAGAAAGAGTGTGGTAAAATTAAGCCAAACCGGAGATGGCTGATCTGTCCGCGGTGCGGAAAGAACAAGCTGCTCCTGTTATTGCCGACAACGAAAGCAACGAATCTCCCGCTGTATTGCAAACGCTGCGGCGAGGTAATCGTGAATATTCCCACAGAGCCTGAGCCTTAGAGCCTGAGCCAGTTTCGCAGAGAATGCGAACTAGGTCTCAGGCTCTTTTTGTTTTTCTCCGGAGGTGACATATGGCATCGAGAGCCATGAGGCCATGCGCCCACGCTGGCTGCCGGATCCTGGTCCGCTCCGGCTACTGCGATAAGCATAGACCCAAAGACCGGAGCCGCCGAAGCGAGGCCGCCGCCGATTGGCATCGCTGGTATACCCTCGACACCTGGCGTAAAGACCTCCGGCCCATGCAGCTCCTCCGCGAACCCTTCTGCCGGGAGTGTTCGGCCAGGGCAAGACGGGAGAACCGTCCGGAGCTGCTCCGGATCCTGGCCACCGATGTTGACCATGTGGTTCCTCATCGGGGAGATTGGAAGCTGTTCACGGACCGGAACAATCTACAGTCCCTCTGCCACTCCTGCCATAGCCGAAAAACCATGGCGGAAATGGCAGAAAATCAGAAAGAGTTTTTGCTCTGAGCCTACGCCCGTGTGGGCGCGTCGATGTGCGTGCAGGCACATCCGGGCGCACGCACCGGAGCGTAGCTCCACCCCTCCCCCCACCCTTGGAAAGATTCGCGGGGAGGGCCCCACAGCCGCGGCCGGCCTCGGGTGTGAGAAAATTTCCCCCATCACGGATTTCGGCCCCAGGGCCAGAAAGGAGGCTTCCAATGCCGACACCAGCCAAAGCAAGTGAAAACATGACCAAGCACCTGACCGCCGAGCAGAAGCAGGCACGGGAGCAGGCGGAACAGGGTGTCAAGCCGGTCCGCTCCCAGGTGAAGCTGAAGAAACCCTCCTGGATCAAACCGAAATCCCTGGCCGCGAAATTCTGGGCCTCCATCCTCAAACGCATGGAGGGGACGGCGATCCTGGACGACCTGGACGTGGAGGTCCTGGGCCTCTACTGTGCCCAGCTCCAGGAGCGGGAACTCCTCCAGTCGGATCTGACCGCCGCCCGGGAGGCTGAGGAACCTGATCTGGATCTGATCATGGCGCTGAACAAACAGATCAACGCCAAGGATGGCCGGATCAAGGAATATGCCTCGGAGCTTGGCTGCACGCCGTCTGGCCGGGTGCGGCTGGCGCAGAAACGGTCCGCTGCGGCGGCCGATCCTGTGACAGATCCCAACGGAGACCTCTTTGGGGACTAACCCGACCGGACTTCACCATCCCGTTTCGGTGTACGCAAAGCAGGTGGTCTCGGGGAAGCTGCACGATATGTGCTGCCCCTATGAGATCAAAGCCTGCCAGCGGCATCTGAACGATTTGGAACGCCAGGGAACGCCAGAGTTCCCCTATGTGTTCGATACCACCCGGGCCGACCGGATCACCCGGTTTATGGAGCTGTTGGTCCAGGTCCGTGGACCATATGCCGGTCAGCGGATCAAGCTCCAGCCCTGGCAGGTATTCGACCTGGGGTGCCTGTATGGCTGGGTGGATATGGAGACCGGCGCCCGGCGGTTTTCCGTCAGTCTGAACGTCCGTGGCCGTGGCAACGTGAAATCAACCGAAAACAGCGGCAAGGGCCTGTACGCAATGACGTCGGATGCCTGCTATCCGCCTTACCATCCTGAGCTGGCGCGATACGAGATGGAGCCGGAGGTAGAGTGTGCGGCCGTCGATAAGACCCAGGCCAAGCGTGTTGCAGAGGATGCACGGAAAATCGCCAAAGCGACGCCTGAAATCGCTGCTCGGCTGCATATCCCCAGATCCAATCCCATGACCCACAAAAAACGGGGTGGCTGGCTCCGTGCTCTGTCAAAGGATACGGAGAACAAGGATTCCGGTGCTCCCTGTTATTTCTGTGTGGATGAGTACGAGAGCCACAAAACCTCGATCATCTACGACCTGGGCCTGAACTCCTTCGGCAAGCGGACCCAGTCTCTGCTGGACTGTATCATGACTGCCGGCGACGACGCCGACAACCGACCGGCAAAGCGGGAGGAGGACCTTGCGAAGCAGATCCTGGATGGAGATGTCGTCGACGAGACCTATTTCGTCATGATCCGGGAACTGCCCAAGGGCGAGGATCCCCACGACAAATCCAAATGGTGCTGGGCCAATCCGGTTCTACGGTATCCCAATGAGTACAGCGCGATCCTGTTAAAACAGATCGAAAGTGAGTACATCAAGGCTTATGGCTCCATGGACCCGGAGAAAATCCGGAAATGGTTGACCCGCCGGATGTGCCAATGGGTTACGGCAGCTGTGGACAGCTATCTGAACGATCATCTCCTGGAGCTGGCCCGGAAGGCGATGATCTCGAAAAGGGATTTCGCGGCGCTGACCGATGGCAGGACCTTCTGGTGCGGCTTTGACTTGGGCAAACGGATCGACCTGTCCGGTGTGGCGGCGGTGTCCCTCCTGGACGATGGCCGTGTGGCTGCCAAGATGCACGGCTTCATGCCCCAGAACGGTGTGACACGGCATGAGCACACGGACAGGGTTCCATACCGGGATTGGGTGGAACGGAAGTTCGTGACAGCCACAGAGGGTGACGTCACTGACAACCGGTACGTCCGGGACTGGATCTATTCCAACCGGGATGCCCACCACTGGACGGTGCAGGAAGTGGACTACGACGGCCACAACGCCGTGGATCTGGCAATCCAGATGTGCGAGGACAATGCCCGGGAGGACTTCTGTGTGGAAATCCGGCAGACCTGTGCCGGGCAGAATCTGGCGGTCAAGGGCTTCCGGGAGCTGCTCCTCCAGGGAAAGGTCGTCCTGGAATATTCCCCGCTGGTGATGTGGTGCCTGAAAAACGCCATCGAGGTGCAGAACAACTACGGAGACAGCAAGCTCTCCAAGAAACATAAGGACGATTCCCAGCGAATCGACCCGGTTGCCGCTATGATGAACGCCCTGGCCCGGGCGCTGATCTTCCGGGAGACCCCGGACCTGGCGTCTGCCGTTGATGAGAATTACGAGATGTAATGGAGGTTTTATGAGCAAGGAAATGAAACCGAATAAGCCTGATAAGCGGGAAGTGATTTCCGATTGCCTGATGGTGGCGGGCGGTGTGCTCCTGAGCGTCGGCGCGGGCGTGGTCAACGCCGCCGCCGGGCTTATCGTAGCCGGACTCGTGGCCATCTGCTTCGGCATCCTCGTTGCCGCCGGAGGTGACAACAAATGATCATTCCTAAGAAGAAAACCGCGCTGTCCAGTACAGCCAGATCCCCCGATTCTTCCGGGCCGTTGTATCTGGACAGCACCGCAGGCTGGAACCTGGACGGGCCCTCCGGAGAGGCTGCGCTGAAGGTATCGGCGGTGTACCGGTGCATCAATTTCAATGCGGAGACTATCTCCCTGATGCCGTTCTTCATCGCGGACCAGCAGTGGAACCGGCTGAAAGACCACCCGCTCCTGGACCCGCTGTGCTGGCGGCCCAATGAGTGCATGACCCCTGCGGACTACAAATTTGTGATGCAGGTAAACCGGGACCTGAAGGGCAATGCTTACGCCTATATCGGACGGAATGCCCGAACGGGCAGGGTGGAGGAACTGCTCCCGCTTTGCCCGGATCTGGTTCAGCCGGTATTCGACAAAATGCGGAATCTCCACTACCTGTATACGGATCCCATTTCCGGCAAGGTCTACGACCTGATGCCGTCTCAGGTGATCCATTACAAGGCATTCACCTTGGATGGAATCAACGGTGTCTCGCCGCTGACCTACGCCCGGGATGTGATTGCCAAGGATAAAGCTGCCAAAGCCTATGAGCGTGCCATCTACAACAACGGCGGTCGGCCTTCCGGTGTTTTGTATACCGATACCGATTTGGCCGGCGTCGTGACGGTGACGAAAGCTGATGGGACCACAGAGGTGATCTCCAAAAAAGAGCAGATTCGACGTGCTTGGGAGCGTGTCCACGCTGGCGGCGACAACGCCTTCCGGACAGCCGTCCTGGACCATGGCCTGAAATACCAGGCCATCGCTATGAACAACAGCGACGCCCAGTTTGTGGAATCCAATGACATCACCATCGCCGACATTGCACGGTTCTTCGGTACGCCGCTCCACGTGCTCATGGCCGGAAAGCAGAGCTATGAAAGCAATATGCAAAACCGGATCGAGTTTATCCAGACGACGGCTCTGGCTATCGTGAACAGATGTGAAGACGAAGACAGCTATAAGCTTCTCAGGAGCGATGAGCGTGCTTCTGGTTTCCGGATCTGCCGGGATATGAACGCAGCCCTGCGCGGCGATACGGAGAGCCGCTCCAGGTATTACCGGGAAATGACCGAAATCGGCGCATTCTCGGTGGACGATGTCCGGGAGCAGGAACGTCTCTCGCCGGTTCCAGGTGGCTCTGTCCGTCGGGCCTCCCTGAACTATGTGCCGCTTGAGGACTTCCGGGAGCTGTCCCGGAAGAGAAATGGAGGTAAGAATGAAACTCAGAGTGAATAAGGCTGCCTCCTCCATTCAGGCGGCAGTCAGTGAAGCAGATATGCAGGCCATCAACCGCTACACCCTCCGGGAGTTGACGCCGGAGGAAGTGTTCGTTTTCCGCTGCGTGGCCTGCGATGATCAGGTGGACCGGGATTTTGAGCGGTTCCCGGTGGAGACGCTCCGGAAGCTGGCGTCCCTTTTTGAGGGGCGGACGGTGATCCGGGACCACCGATGGTCCGCTGAGGGCCAGCAGGCCCGGATCTTCGCCGCAGCAGTGGAAAACCGGAACGGCGTCAATGCCCTGGTGGTGGACTGCTACATGATGCGCACCGCTGAAACGTTGGACACCATCGCAGCCATTGAAGGCGGCATCCTCCGGGAGGTCAGTGTGGGCTGTATCGTGGCCCGGACCGTCTGTTCCATCTGCGGAGAGGACGGATACACCTGCGCGCACCTGAAAGGCCATGTGTACGATGGGAAAACCTGCTACTATGACCTGCTCGATCCCCTCGACGCCTATGAACTGTCCTTCGTGGCGGTGCCTGCCCAGCCTGGCGCGGGCGTGACGAAAGAAACCCATGAATCCTGCTGGACTCCCGCACAGATGGATGCGGCAAAGGTCCGGCTTGAAATCGAACGTGAAAGGTGGAAGTAAAATGAAAGACAAGAACAAGCTGCTCCAGAAGCGCAACGACATCCAGCAGTACCGTGCCGATGCTTTGAACCAGGCAACCAAGGCATACGATGCGGGTGACACCGCTGGCTTTGACACCCACATGGCGAAGGTCAAGGGCTACAACTCCGAGCTGGAGAAGCTCGACGGCCTGATCACCGAGTGCGAGAAGGAATTCTCTCCCGATGATTTCCGGGACGTGGGCACCGGTGAGGCCCGCGTGGCAAAGGCCGGGATCTCCCTGATGGAGCAGATCCGCGGCACCGAGAAGTATATGGACGCCTGGATGACCGCCATGAAGAAGGGTGTTTCCCCCGACAAGGGCTTCGGCATGGACGTCCTGGCTCCTCTGTACGATGCTGAGAATGCCATGAAGGCCCTGTCCATCAGCGGCGGCGAACCTGTCGGATCCGACGGCGGCTTCCTGGTCCCCAAAGACTTCGACAACCATGTGATCCAGATGTCCAAGGAATACGTGGACCTGTCCAACCTGGTGACTGTGGAGCGCGTCAACGTCAACTCCGGCTGGCGTGTGATCGACAGCACCGGTACCCGGACCAAGCTGACCAAGCTGGATGAGCTGGGCACCCTCACCGAGGGTCAGAAGCCCCAGTTCAATCAGATCTCCTACAACTGCTCCAAGTACGGCGACAAGGTGATTGTCTCTAATGAGTTGATGGCCGACGCCAAGGGCCTGATCCAGTACCTGGCCGGTTGGTGGACTCCCAAGTACATCCTGACCAAGAATGACCTGATCCTGTCCCGGCTGAACGCGCTGGCCATGACTGTGCTGTCCGGCGACACCGACGCGGCCCAGATCAAGGCGCTGAAGCATCTGATCAACACCGGCCTGAACACCGCTAATTCCAAGAAGGCCACCATCCTGACCAACTGCTTCGGCTATGACGCTATGGACAACTGGGTGGATTCCACCGGCCGCGCTATGCTGGTGCCCGACCCCAAGGGCGGTGAGTTCGACCGCTTCAAGGGCCGCCGGGTGGATTACGCGGATGCGGATCTGATCCCCAACGTGACCGAGTCTGATGTTGCGTATGCGCCCTTCTACATCGGTAATCTGAAGGCCTTCTGCCATCTGTTCCTGCGTCAGGGCACCCGGATCAAGTCCACCGATATCGGCGGCGCCGCCTGGAACACCGATTCCTACGAGGTCCGCTGCACCACCCGGATGGACTGCAAGACCGTGGACGGCGATGCCGTTGTGCGGGCTGGTCTGAAGTATGAGGACACCGAGGCCTCTGCGGTCTCCGATGATGACGAAGGTGCATCCTGATGAGTGCTGAGGATCTGCTGACGCTGAAACTGTATATGCACGTCTACCACGATGATGACGACCTGCTGATTCTCAAAACGTGGGGCGCTGCGGTGGAGTATCTGGCAGGCGGAGGTGTTGCCATGGACGGCTCTCAGCGTTGCTGGCTGGCTGCGGCAGGTCTGACGCTCCACTGGTACGAAAATCCCGGTTTTACCGGAACGGATACCGGGCTCCCGGTGGGCGTCCGGACAATCATCAACCAGCTCAAGCTGGATCAGGGAGGTGCCGACTATTTCTAAGGACGCAAAAGCAGGCGAGATGCGGACGCGGATCCGCATTC
The DNA here is from genome assembly GCA_045119355.1 of Faecousia sp. GTDB lineage: Bacteria > Bacillota > Clostridia > Oscillospirales > Oscillospiraceae > Faecousia. The sequence goes on along the minus strand of JBGVDK010000081.1, from coordinate 1,043 downwards.
TCAAGCCGGTGGATGAGAAAAACGCGGCCAATTACCGCAATCCGAAATATGAGAACATCTATCCCGATGACCGGATTCTCCGGTGTAAGTGGATCTCCGCCTACGGCACGGAGGCCGTGACCGCCCAGAGCCTGGGAATCAAAGACCAGGCCACGCTGACCCTCCGGTATGATCCCCGGATCCAGGCGGATTGCATCGTCCAGCGTGTGGACACCGGGCGGACCTATGAGATTATCAGCCAGCCCAACGATGTGGCGGATGCCCACCGGTGGCTGGAACTGCGTGTGAGAGGCCGGGTGAAATCCTTATGACCTACGATGAACGACTCTGCCGGGAGATCGAGGCGCTGGGGCTCCACATCGAGCCCGGCCTGGACACCAGCGCAGAAGGGGAGTATGTGACTTGCTCCTACACCCGCAGCGGGACCCTCTGGGGCGATGACGCCCCCTGCCTGGAGCAGCGGAACTGGAGCGTGGTATACGTGGCTCCTGTCTCCTGTGACCGGCTGGAAAAGCGGATGCAGATCATGCAGGTGATCTTTTCCATCTTTGGCGCATGGCCTCACGAGGAACCGTTTGCGGATGAGACCGGCCAGCGCTGGCTGTATGATTTTGACTCAATTGGAGGGCTGGACGATGGCACGGATAGCGGTTGACGGATTCGATACGCTCCTGGCCGGTCTTGAGGACATGGCCGAGAGTGTGCCGGAATTGCGTGACGCGATTCTTGAGGCGGAAGCCGATGCAGTGGAACCCATCGTACGGCAGGCCGTCCGCTCTGCTGGACTTGTCGACAGCGGTACGCTGGAAAAGTCCATTGCGAGAAAACGCACCACGGGTCACAGCGTCCCCGTGATCCGGATCGGACCCCAGGGTGAGCATCACCGGTATCTCCCCTCCAAGGGTAAAAACGGTATCGTTACGTCTGGCTATGTCGGCTATATCTACGAGTACGGTGTGGCCTCCCGGGGAATCCCCGCCCGGCAATGGCTTTCCAAGGCTGTCCAGAAGGCCAAGGGGCCTGCCTACGACGCTGCCGAAAAG
>JBGVDK010000080.1:0-14434 GCA_045119355.1 Faecousia sp. | reverse complement strand
GTCAGGGTGACCACTGCCTTCTTGTACTCAGCGCGGCGGCCCTCGGGCATCGCGCCGGTACGCTTCATCTTGCCCAGCTGACGCAGGGTGTTGACCTTAGCGACCTTGACGCCGAAGATCTCTTCCACAGCGGCCTTGATCTCGGTCTTGGTGGCGTTGACGTCCACCTTGAAAACGTACTTCTTATCAGCGACGCCCTCCATGGACTGCTCGGTGATAACAGGCTTTCTGATGATATCGTAAGCGTTCATTATGCGAATACCTCCTCGATCTTGGCCAGAGCAGCCTGATCGACAACCAGCTTCTCAGCGTTGACCACGTCGTAAACGTTGATCAGGTTGGCGAAGGTGACAGCGCAGCCGGGGATGTTGCGGCCGGACTTGACCACGATCTGGTCAGCCTCAGCGGTGACGACCAGGGGCTTCTTGGTGGCGCCGACAGCGCTCAGGAAGGAAGCGAAATCCTTGGTCTTGATGGAATCCATCTTGATGGAGTCGATAACGACGACGTTGTTCTCAGCAGCCTTAGCGGACAGAGCGCTCTTCAGAGCCAGACGCTTCACCTTCTTGTTCAGGGTGTAGCTGTAATCTCTGGGCTTGGGAGCGAACACGATACCGCCGTGGGTCCACTGAGGAGCACGGGTAGAGCCCTGACGGGCGCGGCCGGTGCCCTTCTGACGCCAGGGCTTGCGGCCACCGCCGGAAACCTCAGCGCGGGTCAGAGCACTCTGAGTGCCCTGGCGGCAGTTGGCCAGGTGGTTCTTGACCACATCATGGACAACAGCCTGGTTAGGCTCGATGCCGAACACAGCAGTGGAGAGTTCGATCTCGCCGACCTGCTTGCCGGACATATCGTAAACATTAGTCTTAGGCATGATTTAGCTCTCCTTTCCTTAGCCTCTTGCGGAAGCCTTCTGGGGGTTACGGCCAGAAGCCTTCTGGGGATTCTTGCTGATGCCGGACTCGACATTCTTGACCTTGTTGTTCTTGACAGTGTTGCGGATGAACACCAGGCCGCCCTTGGGGCCGGGGATGGCGCCGCGGATGGCGATCATGTTCAGCTCTGCATCCACCTTCACGATGTCCAGGTTCTCGATGGTGACCTGCTCGTTGCCCATCTGACCAGCGCCGATCTTACCGGGGAAGATACGGGACTGATGGGAAGAGGAGCCCATAGAACCAGCGTGACGATGGACAGGGCCGCCGCCGTGGGTCATGGGGGTGCGGCCAGCGCCGTAACGCTTGACAACGCCCTGGTAGCCGTGGCCCTTGCTGATGCCGGTGACGTCGATCTTGTCGCCGGCAGCGAAGACGTCAGCCTTCACAACGTCGCCGACGTTCATGTCAGCAGCGCCGTCCAGGCGGAACTCCTTCAGGTGGCGCTTCATCTCAACGCCGGCCTTCTTCAGGTGACCAGCCTCAGGCTTGGTCAGCTTGCTCTCCTTGACGTCCTCGAAACCCAGCTGCACAGAGGTGTAGCCGTCGGTCTCAACGGTCTTCTTCTGAGTGACGACGCAGGGACCTGCTTCCACAACGGTAACAGGAATGACCTTGCCGGTCTCATCGAAGATCTGGGTCATGCCCACTTTCTTGCCGATGATTGCTTTCTGCATTTTTGGTTTTCTCCTTTATTATAGGTTATTGGTTGACGCCGAAGCATTGGGACTTCATTGCCAACGTGACCCGTCCGCCCGATGCCAGACAGTGCGGGCAGCTGTAATTGCGTTGTTACGTATAATTACAGCTTTATCTCAATCTCAACGCCAGCAGGCAGATCCAGGCTCATCAGGGCCTCGACGGTCTTCTGATTGGGGTTGAGAATATCGATCAGTCTCTTGTGGGTTCTGCGCTCGAACTGCTCACGGCTGTCCTTGTACTTGTGAACAGCGCGAAGGATGGTAACAACTTCCTTCTTGGTGGGCAGAGGGATGGGGCCGGAAACAGCAGAGCCGTTGCGCTTTGCGGTCTCCACGATCTTGGCAGCGCTGGAGTCGATCAGCTGGTGATCGTAAGCCTTCAGCCGGATGCGGATCATTTCATTGTTTGCCATGGTTTGTTTTCCTCCTTGAAAACGTACTCAGTTTCTTTTGTGCCTGGGTACGGTCGAACTGTTTTGTCCGCGCCTCCGTGCGTATCACTCCGAGCCATGAAAAATGGCCGACCGAGGCCGACCTTCTTCCAGGGCGCAGCGATATACGCATACGCGTTCCAGAACAGTTCAGCCGCCCGATGACCGGACATACTCCGCAGAAGTTACCGCCTTTCGACGCAATCTCCTGCATCATCGCATTGCACGCATAGCAATCCCACACGCGCTCACTTATATTAGCACACCTTTTTCCGTATGTCAACCACTTTTTCAGAAAAAATCACAAATTTTTACGGGCAATTTCGGCGTTTCGTATAATGAATTTTTGTTTTATCATTTTGAGAACTTGTGATAATTTGTACCATTCCAAATCCCCAAACTTCCCATTTTATTTTATTATACAAAAACCGCAACGGTTCGTCAATGTACCTTTTAGCCGTTCTTTTTGCAAATATCTACTTGTGTAATGATACCCTTTTCTGATTCTCCGCGCTATAATCCTTTCCAAGGAGGAATGCATATGAACCCCTATGTCAATTTGCTTGTCGCCCATTTGAACGCCCAGTCTCTGGCCTCCGGTCAGAGCAGCCCTGCTTCCATGGTTGAATATCTCCGGGAAGCCTACACGAACGACCATCCAATCGATACCGACGAGATTCGCAGGTCAATAAACCAACTAGATAAAATATTCGACGCCCTGCCATTCAACGAATCCAATCTGCTATTCAATGTCACATTCCAGCTATGCGAACAGTACGAGCAAGCCGCTTTTCTGGAAGGCTTCCGCGCAGGTGCTCAACTGATCCTCGAATTACTGGAATAGCCTACCTCATTGTCAATTCAAGTCATCACAGTTTCTCTACATTATATATAGTATCAGGGCGCGCACCGTTTCCGTGCGCGCCCTGTTTCTTCACTTCAGTTCCCACTCGTTGATCTGAGCGGCCTTTTCATAGAGCCGGAGGTAGCTTTCGTACCGGCTCCTGCCGATTTCCCCGTTTTTCAGGGCTTCGGTCACCGCGCAGCCCGGTTCGGACCGGTGGGAGCAGTCCCGGAACTGGCACTGACCCAGGAACCTTCCGAACTCCGGGAAGGCGTACTGGAGATTTTCCTTCAGGATGACCTCCATCTGGTCCGTGTCAAAACTGGAAAAGCCCGGGGTATCCGCCACCAGAGCGTCGCCGATGGCATAGACCTGGACATGGCGGGTGGTGTGCCGCCCCCGTCCCAGCTTCTCGGAGACCTCGCCAACCTGCAATTTCAGGTTCGGGTCCAGAGCGTTGAGGATGCTGCTCTTGCCCACGCCGGAGTTGCCGGTGAAAGCTGCGAACTTGCCGGACAGAATCTGCCGCAGCTCCTCCACACCCAGGCCGGTCTCGGCGCTGGTCTGGATCACGGTGTAGCCCGCGTCCCGGTAGATCTTCGCTAAGTCCTCACCGGGGTCCATGTCGCACTTGTTCACGCACAGGCAGACCGGCACCTCCTGGTCACCGGCGATGGCGGCCACCCGGTCGATGAGGAAGGGCTCCGTCACCGGGTTGACGTTGGCGGCGAAGACCACCAGCAGGTCCAGATTCGCCACGGCGGGCCGGACGAAGCTGTTCTTCCGGGGGAGGATCTTTTCCAGCATCCCCTTCCCCTTTTCCACGCTGATCTCCACCAGATCGCCGACGAGAGGCGTCTGCCCCCGGCGCATATGGCCCCGGGCCCGGCAGGTGATCACCTTGTTTTCTGTCTGGACGTCATAAAACCCCGAGAGGGATTTGATGATCCGTCCTGTCTGGATCTTAAGCACTGAAATCCACCTTTTCGGAACGGAGGTACTCCCCGTTGATATAGATCTCGTAATACATCACGCCGGAGCCGGTCATATCCACGGTGATGGTCCCGGTGCCCGGCTGGATCTCGTAATTATCCAGCACCGTCACGCCGGAGCCAAGCATGATGGTCAGCTTGTAGGCCTCGGTCATATCCGTGGGCAGGCTCACCTTCACAGACTTGGTCTTCTCGGGAGCCTCAGTCACCGGAGGCAGGGTGGTGGGCGGCTCGGTGGGCTCCTCGCCCAGGGAAATGGTCAGCACGATCTGGGTGGTCACGTCGATCTTGGTCCCGGCGGGGATGTTGGTCTTGATCACGTTGCCCTCGGGGATCTCCTTGTTGTACTCCTCCTGGACCTCCACGTTCTTGAAGCCCAGGTTGTTCAGCACGTCCTTGGCCTTGGCCATGGTGTAGCTGGAATCCAGGCTGGGCATCTGGGCGTACATCTCGCCGGAGGAATAGTAGAGGATCAGCTCGGTTTTCACATCCACCTGGGTATTGGGTTGGATCTTGCTGCCGTTGGTGTCCTCGATCCGCAGGACCTGGCCCTCGGGCTCGGTGCTGTCCTCCTCCTTGGAGCTGACCTTGTCAAAGCCGTTCTGGACCATGATCTTCAGGGCGTTGTCCACCTGGGTGCCCACCACATTAGGCACGGATCTCAGCACCTGCTCGGGACCGGTGCTGATATAGATGGTGACGGTCTGTCCCTCGGTGAGCTGCTCACCGGCGGCGGGCTCGGTACGGGTGACCTTGCCCTCCTCCACGTCCTCGGAGCTCTCCTCCCGGACCAGGGGCACCAGGCCCAGGGCTTTCAGGTAATTTTCCGCCGCAACCTGGGTCATGTTGGTCATATCTTCCAGCGGAGGCAGCTCCTCCTGCTCCGGACCCAGGCTGACCCAGACCCGGACCTTGGTGCCAACGGCCACCTGCTCGGTGGACTTGGGGGTCTGGTCCATGATCTCGCCGGCCTCATATTCGTCGCTGTTCTCATAGTCCGCCAGAACGATTTCCAGATCCGGATACTTGCTCTCGTCCAGCTCCTTGTAGACCTGACCGATCAGGTTGGGCACCGGGACCGTGGACACATCGCTGGAAAACAGGCCGCCGTTGAGCAGCACGATCAGGAAGATGATGATGGCGATCACCGCGATGGCGGAGCAGGTCACCACCGCGATGGTGACGGTCCGGTTCCGGCGCTCCTCCATCTCCTCCCGCTGCTGACGGGCCTGACGGCGCTGTTCGCTGGCCTGGCGCTGCTGCTCGGTGGTGGGACGGCGTTCGCCGCTTCGCTCCATCTCCGTCCGGCGGGGGGTGTCCGTCTGCCGGGGCTGGCTGGGACGGTTTGTCTGGCTGCTCCGCGCCCCGGCCACCCGCTCGGCGGTGGTCTTGGCCTGGTTGGAGGCGGAAGCAGCCGCCGCAGCCGCCGCGGCGGCATTACCCACGCCGTGGATCCGAGTGGCGTCATCGATGGGAGTGTTGTTGAAATCAAAGAGCATACTGGGATCCTTCCGGAACTCTTCCAGATCGTACAATAGCTCCGTGGCAGTGTTGTACCGACCGGCAGGATCCTGGGCCATGCACTTCATGATGATCTGTTCCAGACCGCCGGGAATGTTGGGATTCAGCACCGAGGGCATCTGGGCGCCGCCGTTGATGTGCTGGATGGCCACCGCCACGGGAGATTCCCCGTCGTAGGGAGGCCGCCCGGTCATCATCTCATACATCACAACGCCCAGGGAATAGATGTCGGAGCGGTTGTCCACCCGGCCGCCCTTGGCCTGCTCAGGGGAGATGTAGTGGACGGAGCCCAGGGCTTCCTTGGTCAGGGTGTTGCTCTTGCTCATGATCCGGGCGATGCCGAAGTCCGTGACCTTGACGGAGCCGTTTTTCAGCACCATCACATTGTGGGGCTTGATGTCCCGGTGGACGATGCCCCGGCTGTGAGCGTGTTCCAGAGCTTTCGCGATCTGCATGGCAAAATGCAGGGTCTCCTTCCAGTTGAGCACGCCCTTCTTCTCCATGTACTGCTTCAGCGTGATGCCGTCGATGAGCTCCATGACGATGTAGTCGGCTTCATCGGTGGCAGAGGTATCGTACACGGACATGATGTTCGGGTGGCTCAGCATGGCAACGGCCTGGCTCTCGGCGTGGAATCTTCTGCGGAATTCCTCGTCCTGGGAAAGGTCGTCCTTCAAAATCTTGATGGCCACCAGGCGGTTGAGCCGATGGCAGCGGGCCTTGTAGACCACCGCCATGCCGCCGGTGCCGATCACTTCCAAGATCTCGTACCGGTTGTCCAGCAGCCGGCCGATGTACTTTTCGGTATCCATTTATCTTCTCCTTCCAATCTTCCGGCTGTCAGGCCAGCGCCAGCACGCAGGTCACGTTATCCGGCGCGCCCCGTTTCTTCACGATATCCACCAGACGCTGGCAGCAGTTTGCCTTGTTCACGCCGTGGACCACTTCAAACAGGATCTCCTGGTCGTCCAGCACCCCGTGGAGGCCGTCGCTGCAAAGCAGCAGCGCGTCGCCCCGTTCCAGCTTCCAGGTGAAGATGTCGCACTCCACCGTGGGCTCGGTGCCGATGGCCCGGGTGATGTAGTTCTTTCCGGGGTAGTATCTCGCCTGCTCCACCGTCAGCTCTCCCCGGCGGATCATCATCTGGACCAGGGAATGGTCCGTGGTGATCTGCTGGATGCCCTCCCGGCTGACGCCGTAGCACCGGCTGTCGCCCACGTTGACGATTGTGGCTTTTCTTCCCACGATATAGGCGGCCACCAGGGTGGTGCCCATACCGCCGAAGTCTTCAAATTCCTGCGCCTGGTCATAAACGGTGTAATTGGCCAGCTTCGCGCCGCCCCGGAGCATCTGCTCGACCTGTTCTCCGTTCATGCCGGACTTGTGTACCCGCTTCACTTCCTGGATAAACACGTCGATGGCCAGGGAGCTGGCGATGTTTCCGGACTTCGCACCGCCCATGCCGTCACAGACCACGCACAATACCGTGCTCCGATCCAGCTGAACGATCTGGAACGCGTCCTGGTTCTGACTGCGGACGCATCCGGGATCCGACAGACCCCAACATTGCATAGGAAGCGCCTCCTTCCGAATTAGTGTTTCGCTTGTTCTTTGTTGTATTTCCGACGAAGCTGACCGCAGCTGGCGTCGATGTCCCCGCCCAGGGTCCGGCGGACGGTGGCTGTCACGCCGCCCTCCTCCAAAATCTTCCGGAACCGGAGCACCGCCGCCCGGGAGCTGGGCTTCAGGGGGCTCTCCTCCACATGGTTCAGGGGGATCATGTTCACATGGGCCGGCAGCCCCTTCAATAGCTTCAGAAGCTGCTTCGCGTGGGCCTCGGTGTCGTTGACGCCGTCGATCATGGCGTACTCAAAGTGCATCCGCCGGGAGGTGGCCCCGTAGTAGCGGCGGCAGGCCTCCATCAGTTCCTCGATGGGATAGGCCTTGTTCACCGGCATGATTTTTTCCCGGATCTCGTTGGTGGGTCCGTGCAGCGACACCGCCAGGGAGATTTGCAGTTTCTTCTCCGCCAGCTTGTCGATCATGGGCACAAGGCCGCAGGTAGACAGGCTGATGTGCCGCATAGAGATGTTCATGCCCTCCTCGCTGTTCACCAGCTCGAGAAAGCGCATCACGTTGTCAAAATTGTCCAACGGCTCGCCGATGCCCATGAGCACGATGTGAGAAATGGGCTGGCCGGAATCCACCTGGGTGAACAGCACCTCGTCCAGCATTTCCTGGGGCTCCAATTTGCGCACCAGTCCGCCGATGGTGGAGGCACAGAAGGCGCAGCCCATCCGGCAGCCCACCTCGGTGGAGATGCAGACGGTGTTGCCGTAGTGGTACTTCATCAGCACCGTCTCCACACAGTTGCCGTCGGACAGCCGCCAGAGGTATTTGATGGTGCCGTCCTTGGCGGATTCCTGCTTGCGGACCACCTGGGGGGTGTAGAAGGGATAGCGTTCGTTGAGCTTTCCCCGGAGCTCCTTGGAGATGTTGGTCATCTCGTCGTAGCTTCTCACGCCCTTGTGGAGCCAGGTATAGATTTGCTTCGCCCGGAAGGCCGGCTGGCCCAGCTCTTTCATGGCCGCGGTCAGCTCCGGCAGGGTCATTGCTTTGATGTTCATGCTTTCCTCCGCAGACGGCAGACGAAGAAGCCGTCTGTGTCGTATTCTCCGGGAACCAAAGTCAGCATCCCGGTGGTATTTCCTCCGAAGCACGCGGGCAGGTCCAGCGGCTCGGTGTAAAATTCGTCGTTGGCTTTCAGGAATTTCTCCACCACGCCCTCGTTCTCCCGCCGGACCAGCGTGCAGGTGGAGTAGATCAGTACACCGCCGGGACGGACGTACCGGGCCTGGTTTTTGAGAATCTCCAGCTGAAGCTGGGGAAGGTCCTTCATGGTGTCCGGGTCTTTCTCCCGGATGTCCGGCTTCTTTCGGATGATGCCGTAGCCGGAGCAGGGCACGTCCACCAGGGCGAAGTCCACCTTCCCCTCCAATTCCGGGTCGAAAACCGTGGCGTCGAACTGCCGGGGGTGCATGTTGGAGAAGCCTAAGCGCTCCGCGCCCTTCTCCATCAGCCCTACCTTATGCTCGTGGACGTCGGAAGATACGATTCTTCCACCGCCGCCCAGGGCCATGGCCGCGGCGAAGCTCTTGCCGCCGGGGGCCGCGCAGCAGTCGGTGACGAGGTATTCCCCTTCCGGAATCTTCGCGCAGTCCACCGCCAGCTTTGCCGCCGCGTCCTGAACGTAGAACTCGCCCTCCCGGAAAGACGGGAGCCTCTCGATGCTTCCTGTTCCGGAAAGCACCAGGCAGTTTTTCATCCAGGGATGGGGCTGGGCGGTGACGCCCTCCCCTTCCAGCCGGGCCACCAGCCGAGCGGCGGTGGTTTTCAGGGTGTTCACCTGGACCACGGTGTCCGGCGCGGCGTTGTTGGCGATGAGCATGTTTTCCAGACGTTCCTCGCCCACATAGCTCCGGAAGAGCTGGACCAGCCCCTCGGGATGGGAATATTTCGTCGCCAGGTCCCCGGGCTCCTGCCAATCGGTCTTCTGTGCCGCGTTTCGCAGCACGCCGTTGACCAGGGACGCCGCCTGGGGCTGCTTTTTGCAGTATTTCTTCGCCAGGGAAACGGACTCATTCACCGCCGCGCTGGCCGGGATCTTGTCCATCAGCTTGATCTGATAGAGCCCCAGATGCAGGATGTCCCGCACCACCGGCCGCAGATCCTTCAGCCGCCCGGTGAGCAGCTGCTTGCAGTAAAAGTCCAGAAGCTGCCGGTTCTGCAGCACACCGTAGGCAAGCCTGGTTGCCAGGGCCGCGTCCCGCTTGTCCAGGCCGTCTTTCGCGATCTGGCTTTTCAGCAGACCGTTGGACCAGCCCCCGGACTTCCGGCAGCCGATGAGCACTTCCAGTGCCGTCTGTCTCGCGGACATCTCAGAGCTCCAGAGGATGGCCCCGGAAATAATCGGGTGCCGCCATCCGCTTGCCGCCTTCGGCCTGCAGGGAGCGGATCTCAATGACCGTACCCCCGCCGCAGGCCATCCGCAGGCCCTTCTTGTTCAGCTCGATGGGGGTTCCGGGAGCCTTCCCGGTGGTCTCGTTCACCAGAACGGTCTGGTGGATCTTGAATTTGGTGCCGCCGATCTCGGCAGTGGCCACAGGCCAGGGATGCAGGCCCCGGACCTGGTTGTGGATTGCCTGGGCGGGCTTAGACCAGTCGATGGGGCACATGGTCTTGTCCAGCATGGGGGCGTAGCTCACCTGGCTCCCGTCCTGGGGAATGCCGGGGACGTCGCCCTCGGCCATCCGGCCCAGGGTCTTGCTCAGCAGGTCCGCGCCTAACACCGCCAGGCGGTCCAGCAGTTCACCGGCGGTCTCATTCTCCCCGATGGGAGTCTTTGCCACGTCGATGATGTCGCCCTCGTCCATTCCTGCGGACAAATACATGCTGGAAACGCCGGTCTCGGTGAGGCCGTCCAGCACCGCCCACTGGTAGGGGGCGCTGCCCCGGTACTGGGGGAGCAGGCTGGTGTGGATGTTGATGCAGCCCTTGGTGGGGATGTCCAGAACCTTCTGGGGCAGGATCCGGCCATAGGCCACCACCGCGCAGACGTCGGGCTTCAATGCGGCCAGCTCCGCGACGCTTTCCTCACTCTTAAAGTTCTCCGGCTGGAACACGGGAATGTGATTCGCCAGGGCAATCTCCTTCACGGGAGAGGCCACCAGCTTCATGCCCCGTCCCTTGGGCCGGTCGGGCTGGGTGTACACGCCGACCACCTCAAAGCCGTCGGCGAGGATTTTCTTCAGACAGGTGGCCGAAATATCCGGCGTACCCATAAAAACAACTCTCATTACAGTTTATCCAACTCCTCGTCGGTCAGGAACCGGTCCATGACCTGGGTGTAGACGATGCCGTCCAGATGATCCAGCTCATGGCAGAAGCACCGGGCGATCAGCTCCTCGCCCTCGGCCTCGTACCAGTTGCCGTCCCGGTCCTGGGCACGGACGGTGGCGTACATGGGCCGCTTCACCCAGCCGTACCTGCCGGGAACGGACAGGCAGCCCTCGGCGCCGTACTGCTCGCCGGAGGTGGAGATCAGCTCAGGGTTGATCAGCTCCAAAATCTCATCGCCGGTGTCCACCAGCACCACCCGGCGGAGAATGCCCACCTGGGGCGCGGCGAGACCCACGCCGTTGGAGTCGATCAGCGTCTCCCGCATGTCGTCCAGGAGCTTGTGAAGCTTCTTATCAAAGGAAGTCACCGGCTTGCACACCTTGTGCAGGCTGGGCTCTTTATCGGTATGAATTCTGCGCAGTCCCATAGTAAAAACCTCTTTCTGTTACGATTCTATTTTATTCATATCCATTGATATCGACGAAGGCAGACACGCCCCGGTTGGCCCGGTCGGTCATGAACTGCCGCAGAAAGGACGCCAGGGTCCGTCTCAGCACCTGGTCCGCCGCGCAGCGCAGGGTCAGCCGATATCGGAAATTGTAGTTGATCTTCATCACCGGGCACGGGGCAGGCCCCAGCAGGGTGTATTGTTCTTCCTTCAGCCCGGAGGAGCGCAGCCATCCGGCCAGACTCTCCCGGAACACCACCGCCCCACGCATCACCGCGGCCTCGTTCTCGCCCACAAAGGTGATGGTGGTCAGGTCGGAAAAGGGCGGCGCGTTCGTCACCCGGCGCAGGCCGATTTCCAGGTCGTAAAACCCGTCGTAGTCCTGCTTCGCGCCCAAATTGATGATCCTGTGCTCCGGAACCATGGTCTGGATCACCGCACGGCCTTCGCTTTCACCCCGTCCTGCACGGCCCACCACCTGGGTCAGCATATTGAAGGTGGTCTCCGCGGCCCGGAAGCTGTCGTTGTACAGGCTCATGTCCGCGTCCAGAACGCCAACCAGGGTCACGTCCGGCAGGTTCAGGCCCTTGGCAACCATCTGGGTGCCGATGAGGATGGGGATTTTCTCCTCCCGGAACCGGTCCAGAATCTTTTCGTGGGTGTTCACGGCGTTCACCGTGTCCGCGTCCATCCGGAGAATCTCCGTATCCGGGAACTCGAATTCCAGGACCTCCTGGACCTTCTGGGTTCCCACGCCCACAGCCTTCAGCGGTCCGCCGCAGCTGGGGCAGCGGTCCGGCGCGGGCTCCGAATGGCCGCAGTAGTGGCACATCAGCCGTCGGTTGACGCTGTGGAAGGTCAGCCGGTTGGTACACCTGGGACATTCCGGGCTCTCCCGGCAGTCCACGCACACCAGCGCCCTGGAAGCGCCCCGGCGGTTGAGAAACAGGATGGTCTGCTTCCCGTTTTTCACATTGTCCCGGATGGAATCCAGCAGAAAGGCGCTGAAGGGCGAATCGTTGCCGTTTTTCAGCTCCTCCCGGAGATCCACGATCTCCACCCGGGGCAGGCGTTTGCCATTGTAGCGGTTTTCCAGCCGATAGAGCCGGTAAACGCCGCTTTTCGCCCGGTACATGGTCTCCACGCTGGGGGTGGCAGAACCCAGCAGCACCAGGGCATTCTCCTTCGCGCCACGCCAGATTGCCACCTCTTTGGCGGAGTAGCGGGGGGCGTTTTCGGATTTGTAGCTGTGCTCCTGCTCCTCGTCCAGGATGATGACGCCCAGGTTCTCACAGGGCGCGAACACCGCCGAGCGGGTGCCCACCGCCACCTTCGCTTCCCCAGAGCGGAGCCGCTTCCACTGGTCGTAGCGCTCTCCGGCGGAGAGGCTGCTGTGGAGCACCGCCACCCGGTCGCCGAAATGAGCGGCCAGCAAACTCAGAAGCTGGGGGGTCAGGGCGATCTCGGGAACCAGGAGCATGGCGCTCTTCCCCGTTTCCAGGCACCGGCCGATGAGCTTCAGATAAATCGAAGTCTTTCCCGAGCCGGTGACGCCGTAAAGCAGGGCAACGCCCTTTTTCTCTCCATCCATCTGCCCGGCCAGGCCCTCGAAGACCCTCTGCTGCTCCTCACTGAGGATCAGTGGGCCGTCCAGCTTTGCGGGCTTGATCTCCCGGCACCGGAGCACCGGGCGCTGACTTAAGGTCAGATACCCCAGGGTTTCCAGCCGTTTGACGGTGGCGCTGGACGCGCCGGTGTAGTAGCAAAGCTCCTTCACCGCGCAGGAGCCCACCTGGGCCAGCAGTTCCAGCACCGCCTTCTGCATGGCGGCGCTTTTGGGCCGGTGGGACGCGAATTCCAGGGCTTCCTCCGCAGACGCGGCCAGGGTCGCAATTTGTTCCGACTTATCGCCGGTTCTGCGCAGGAAGTCCGATTCCCGGGTGATCCATTTCTTTTTCAGCAGAGCTTTCAGCGCCTCCTCCCGGGTTTCCCCATCGGGCACCGCCTGCTTCAGGGACTCTCCATCCGCCTCGCCGCCGAGATCGGCAAGGAGCTGACAGATTGCCCGCTGGTTCTCCTCCTTCACCCGGGCATCCCGCCAGGGGGCGTCGGGGACCAGAGAAAACCGCTCCACCTCCCGGAACCACAGCCCCGCGGGAAGCATGGCCCGAATGGCCTCGTAAAAGGTGCAGAAATACCGCTCCCGGACGAAGGCCGCCAGGCGCAGCATCTGCTCCGACAGCACCGGCTCCGGATCCAGAGCCTGGGCCACGGTTTTGAGTTTTGATTCGTCCCCTTCTTCTACGGCCAGGACCACGCCCTCGGTCCTGCGGTTGCCCGCGCCGAAGGAGACCATCACCCGCATACCGGGGGCCAGGGGCAATTCCTCCCCGAAACGGTAGGAGTAGGGCTTGTCGATGGAAAATCTGGCGGCAGACACCGCGATTTTGGCGATCATATTCCCTTCCTCCTCTTCCGTTCGCGGAGCGGCGGCGTTGGTTCGTTCAGCATTCACGAAACGTCCCAGCGGCGCCCATTACTTCATATACTCTTCCTTCAGACCGGCGGTCAGCTTGCCGTCGGCGACTTCCTGGATGGCCATGGTGACAGGCTTCTCAGGCAGATTCTCATCCAGAACCCGGGCTTCGTCGGCGATCTGGCGGGCGCGCTTGGCGACCACGTTCACCAGCAGATAACGGCCATCGACCTTGTCCAGCAGGTCAGCAATAGGGGGGTACAGCATAATTCAATTCCTCCAATATTTACTCATGTTCCTTTGCGGAAATGATGTTTAAGATTTCCTGGGCGCAGCGATCGCGATCGTCGTTGACTACCACGTAGTCATACTTGTCCCGCTGCTCCATTTCCCATTTTGCCCGTTCCAGGCGGAGCTCAATCTGCTCCGGGGAAGTATCGCCCCGATTTCTCAGCCGGCGCTCCAACTCCTCCTGGCTGGGGGGCATGATAAAGATCATCGTCACGTCAGGGCACTTCTGGCGAACCTGGAAGGCACCCTTAGGATCGATATCCAGCACCACATGACCCTGTTCCAGCTTCTCATTCATCTGGGCGCTGGGGGTGCCGTAGTAGGTGGTGTTGTGGAAGTCATATTCCAGCAGCGCATCCTTCTCGATCAGCTCCCGGAACTGCTCCGTGGTAATAAAATAGTAGTGAACGCCGTCCACCTCGCTGGGCCGGGGCGCCCGGGTGGTGGCAGACACGGAGAGCCGAACATCGTCTCTTTTCGCCATCACCAGATTGATGACAGTCCCCTTTCCCACGCCGGAGGCGCCGGAGATCACAAACAGTTTTCCTTTGCTCAAGCCTCTTCCTCCTCATAGACCGTGCCCTGCTTGTCCATGGACCGCTCGGAGATGGACTCCGGGGTGATGGCCGACAGGATCACATGGTCCGTATCCATCAGCAGTACCGACCGGGTTTTTCTGCCGTAGCTGGCGTCGATCAGCATGCCTCTGTCTCTTGCCTCCTGGATCACGCGCTTGATGGGCGCGGAATCCGGACTCACCACCGCGAGAAGCCTCCCGGCGGCGATCATATTTCCAAAACCAATGTTGATCAGTTTCACGAAATCTTACCTCAAATTCTTCCAAAACACATCAACCAAAACAACGTAACGAACCGAGCGGGTCAGGGCAAAAACGA
>JBGVDK010000079.1:0-3823 GCA_045119355.1 Faecousia sp. | reverse complement strand
AACCACATGGCAGCCGTCACCTCCGAGACCTCTCCTCTGGCGGCTTCTCCCGATTATCTGGCTGGCTTCTTCATGGACGACTACATCGGCGGCCGTTTCTCCTCCTCCTCCGGCGTCGGCGGCTGTGTCCTGTCCCTGGCCTTCGGCCCCGAGGTCTTTGCCGACTTCCTGAACGGCGCCGCCGAGGCTGACAAGCTGGCAAAGAACGAGAACCTGCTGGAGAACCCCGCCATGCTGGACGCCCTGATCGGCGTTTACGAGCGCAACGTGCTGGGCTACCCCAACACCGCTGTCCTCCCCTACTCCCAGGCTCTGAGCCGCTTCCCCGCGCACCTGCAGCAGCTGGATATGGAGTCCAACGGCAAGTCCGTCAACCGCTTCGGCGAGCCCGTGAACTACGCCACCGGCCCCATCATCTTCGGCGAGCCCGGCACCAACGGCCAGCACTCCTTCTATCAGCTCCTGCACCAGGGCACCAACATCGTTCCCCTGCAGTTCGTGGGCTTCCGCAGCAGCCAGATGGGCTCCGACGTTGTGATCCAGGGCTCCACCAGCCAGCAGAAGCTCTGCGCCAACGTGGCCGCTCAGATCGTGGCCTTCGCCTGCGGCAAGGATGACACCGACGCCAACAAGAAGTTCGCCGGCGGCCGTCCCAGCTCCATCATCATCGGCGAGAAGCTGACCCCCGCTTCCCTGGGCGCTCTGCTGGCCCACTTCGAGAACAAGGTCATGTACCAGGGCTTCGCCTGGAACGTCAACTCCTTCGACCAGGAAGGCGTCCAGCTGGGTAAGGTCCTGGCTAAGAAGGTCCTGGCCCACGACACCGACGGTGCTCTGAAGGTCTACTCCGATCTGCTGAACATCTGATCTTAACGCCATACATAGCAGGAGCCGCCCACCCGGGCGGCTCCTTTTTATCTTCATCGTGAAAAAGACCAGCCTGCCGAAGCAGACTGGTCTTCCTTTTTACAGATATTCGCCCACCCAGCGGCCCCTGGTGATGCACACCGCCTCGCCTGCGGCAAGGCTCCTGGGCACGTCGATGATCCGCTGGTTGCGGCTTCCCCGGAAGGGGACTTCCAGGCTCTTCTCCGCCAGGACAAAGGGCCCGTCGATGAGCACATCCAGATGCTTCAGGAGCTCCTTCTGCTCCTCGGTTCCGTTCAGCAGCTCCTCGAAGGTGTAGCCGGTGTAGGAAGCCACCTCGTAATTGCCGGTTTCATGGAGCAGCCTGGCGATCTCCGCGAACCCCGCCGCCTGGGCGAAGGGCTCGCCGCCGGAGAAGGTAACGCCCCGGCTCAGGGGATTGAACCGGACGATGCCCAGAATCAGGTCAGCCGTGGCCTCGGTGCCGCCGGAAAAGTCCCAGGTCTCCGGGTTGTGGCAGCCCTCGCAGTGGTGGGGACAGCCCTGGGCGAACAGGGTGGTCCGCAGGCCGGGGCCGTCCACAATGGAATCCGGTACGATTCCCGCCAGCTTAACCATGGGTGGTCATGCCGTGCTTCACACGGTCACGTTCCTCGGCACGCTTGGCGTCGTTCCACTTGTCCATGGTGCCGACGAGATAGCCGGTGATCCGGCGGATGCGCTCAAAGCCAACGCCCTGGCCCAGTTTTTCACTCTTGGATTTTACGGTCATGATAATACCTCCTGTCAAAAAAACACATAACGAATCGAGCGGTTTTTACTTGCGTAACAATACCCTCTCAGCTTGGAAACGAATTGGCCGCGGGCCCCGCCCGCTTATTCAATACCCTGGAAGGCGGGCATTTCGGGGTACATTCTTCTCAGCTCTTCCACACGCTCCGCGGGGATCTCCTCGCCCTCCCGTCTGCCGCAGCGGGGGCAGACGTCGCCGATGATACCCACATAGCCACAGATGGGGTCCCGGTCCACGGGATGGTTGATGGAGCCGTAGCCCACACCGAAGTCGTGCATACACCGGACCACAGCCTCGAAGGCCTCCACGTTCCGGGCGGTGTCGCCGTCCAGCTCCACATAGCTGATGTGACCGGCGTTGCACAGGGCGTGGTAAGGAGCTTCCAGACGAATCTTGTCGTAGACGCTGATCTCATGCCACACGGGGATGTGGAAGGAATTGGTGTAATACTCCCGGTCGGGGACGCCGGGGATCTTGCCGTAGCGCTTCTGGTCCATCCGGATGAACCGGCCGGACAGGCCCTCGGCGGGAGTGCCGAGCAATGTGAAGTTCATCTTCATTTCCTGAGACTTCCGGTCGCAGTAGTCCCGCATGAAGCCGATGATCTTCAGACCCTTTTCCTGGATCTCCTCGCTCATGCCGTGGTGCTGGCCGTACAGGGCGGTCAGGGCCTCGGCAAGGCCGATGAAGCCGATGGACAGGGTACCGTGCTTGAGAACCTCGGTCAGGTCGTCGTGGAGGGTCAGCTTGTCGGAGTCCAGCCACACACCCTGGCCCATCAGGAAGGGGTAGTTGTAGATGTGTTTGTTGGCCTGGATCTCAAACCGGTCCAGCAGCTGCTGGGCGGTGAGTTCCAGCATTCCCTGCAGCTTTTCGTAGAACAGTTCCTCGTTGCCCTGGGACTCGATGGCAAGCCGGGGCAGGTTGATGGAGGTGAAGCTCAGGTTGCCCCGGGAATAGGCAATCTGCCGGGTGGGGTCGTAGACGTTGCCCATGACACGGGTGCGGCAGCCCATGGTGGCGACCTCAGTCTCCGGACGACCGGGGACGTAGTATTGCAGGTTGAAGGGGGAATCCAGGAAGGTATAGTTGGGGAACAGCCGCTTGGCGCTCACCCGCATACTCAGCCGGAACAGATCGTAGTTGGGGTCGTTGTCGTTATAGTTGACGCCCTCCTTGACCTTGAAGATGTGGATGGGGAAAATGCAGGTCTCGCCGTGGCCCAGACCGGCATCCAGGGCCAGCAGGATGTTCTTGATGACCATCCGGCCCTCGGGAGTAGTGTCAGTGCCGTAGTTGATGGAGGAGAAGGGTGTCTGGGCACCAGCACGGGAGTGCATGGTGTTCAGATTGTGGACAAAGCCCTCCATGGCCTGATAGGTGTCCCGCTGGGTCTTCCGCAGAGCACGGGCACGGGCCTTGGAAATTACCTTCATGGCCTTGGCGTCGGAAATAGTGTATTCCTCGGCCAGGCGGGCGGCGATCAGCTCGTCGAAGCCGGGCTTATTCTCCATCCGGGCGGTCTCGCCGAAGCGCTCCTCGCAGGCGGCCACCAGCTCCTTGATCTGGGGATACACGTCCTCCAAATCAATGGTGTCTTCCAGCGTCTCCGCCAGCTTCCGGGTGTAGGCCTTGCGGTAGGTCTTGGCCACGCCCTCGGCCATTCCGTAATCGAAGTTGGGGATGGACTGGCCGCCGTGCTGGTCGTTCTGGTTACTCTGGATGGCGATGGCGGCAAGGGCGGCGTAGCTCTGGATGGAGTTGGGCTCCCGGAGGTAGCCGTGACCGGTGGAGAAGCCGCCGTGGAACAGCTTCAGGATGTCGATCTGGCAGCAGGTGGTGGTCAGGCTGTAGAAGTCGAAGTCATGGATGTGGATGTCGCCCTCCCGGTAGGCCTTGGCGTGCTCGGGACGGAGCAGGTACATCTCGTTGTAGGCCTTGGCGCCGGCGGAGCCGATCTGAAGCATGGAGCCCATGGCGGTGTTGCCGTCGATGTTGGCGTTGTCCCGCTTCATGTCGCTCTTCCGGGCGTCGGTGTGGGTGATCTCCTCGATGGTGCGCATGAGGCTGGTGTTGGCCTCTCTGGCCCGGGTCCGGTTGGCCCGGTAGAGGATGTATGCCTTGGCGGCGGCGGGGAAGCCGTGGTTCATCAGCTGGCGCTCC
>JBGVDK010000078.1:0-8508 GCA_045119355.1 Faecousia sp. | reverse complement strand
CGGTTTTTTTTCGCGGTCCGGGGCGGGGTTGCCCCCCCGTGACTGTGCTTACGGCATACGCGGCAAGTCGAAAGATTTGCCGCTTATGCGGCAATATGCCCCGCAGCGGGGCAACTTCCAACCTGCAAATATTCGTCCCTGCCCGCCGGAAACGGCGGAAAGCGGCTTTATTGATAGATCCGAAATCGGACGGTGGGAGGAAGAACCTGCCGCTCCCGAATTTCGACCCCTTTGCACCTCGCTACCGCGAAAAAAGGAAGGTAAAGTCTATGAAAAAAAACACAATGTTAAAATACGTTATCAAGCGACTGCTGCTGATGGTTCTGACCTTCGCGGTGATCGCTACCATGTGCTTCTTCCTGATCAAAGCACTGCCTCTGCCCGCCATCAAGAGCCAGGGCCGTGATGTGCAGCTGGTTCTGCAGAGAAGAGCTGCCATGGGCTATGACAAGCCCGTGATCCAGCAGTATCTGCTGTACTGGCAGCACATTTTCCATGGCGACTTTGGTCTGGGCGAACAGATGTATGTGGGCCAGGAGGTCTTCCAGATTATGATGGACAAGATCCCCTACACCATCACCGTAAACCTGTACTCCATTTTGATCGCCGTCCCCCTGGGCCTGATGCTGGGTATTTACGCCGCGTTGCGGAAGAATAAGTGGCAGGATCACGTGATCTCCACCACCGTTATGGTGTGTATTTCTGTGCCCAGCTACGTCTACGCCTTCATCGTGCAGTATCTGCTGTGCTTTAAATTGGGCTGGTTCCCATTGACTACAGCCAGCCGAGCGGAAGCGGACTTCTTCAGCTGGAAGATGTTCTATTCCATGTTCCCGGCGGTGCTGTCCCTGGCCTTTGGTACCATCGCGGGCTTGACCCGGTTCACCCGTGCTGAGCTGTCTGAGGTGCTGACCGGCGACTATCTGCTGCTGGCCCGTACCAAGGGCTTGACCCGGTCCCAGGCCATTACCCGCCACGCTCTGCGCAACGCCATGGTGCCGATCCTGCCCATGATTCTTGGCGAGTTCATCGGTATCCTGGGCGGCTCCCTGATCATTGAGGCAATCTTCTCCATCCCCGGTATCGGCAGCCTGTATACCACCGCCATTAGCGTCCGTGACTATAACTTTTTTATGGCACTGACCTTCTTCTACACCTTGATCAATTTGCTGAGCGGCCTGGTCATCGACCTGAGCTACGGCTTTATTGATCCGCGCATCAAGATGGGAGAGAAATAATATGGCATACAATAATATTCCCAAGGAGAAGTTCCAGCTCGCCAACCGCGGCGACCGGATCTCCGATAAAAAATTTGATACCAAGCCCATGGGCTATTTCCGGGATGCCATGAACCGCTTCAAGAAGAACAAGTCTTCCGTGGCGGCTGCCATCATCATCGTGATCCTGTTCTTGTACGCCATCATTGTGCCCTTTGTCTCCAACTACAGCGTGGAATTCCGTGATGGTTATTACCGACTGGTGCTGCCCAAGTGCGATGCCCTGGCTTTCCTGGGCTGGGACGGCTGCGGCAACGAAACTGTGTCTCAGGCCGGTTATGACTACTATAAGTCCATCGGCGAGGAGTACGGTGATTCCGCCGTGGTTCGTGTGGACAATTCCTACGTGGAAGAGGGCACCGGCAAGACCTACTACAATCTGTATGTGGACTCCTACGCGTTGGTTGGCTTCCAGTATGTGGACTTGTCCCAGGAGCAGTATGACGCTTTGAAGGCATACCAGAACGAAACCGGCATCCAGGTCATGTATCCCATCCCCGAAAACTGGAAGACCAACTTCACCGCCGTCGGCGGTGCCAATCTGTGGTACAAGCTGGCTGACGAGACTCCCACCTCCAGCGGTGAGTCCGCCTTACATGATGAAAACGGCAACCCTGTGTACGAGAACAACTACAAGACCGGTTCTCAGAGTTACGGTAAGTACGACTCCATCCGTATTCCCGGAGATGACGGCACCGCCGGCGAGGACGGCGATGAGTGGTACGTCTACGCCATCAAGAACCAGACCGGTTACCGCTGCCGTGTGCTGTACAGCGCTTACTTTGAGTACAAGAATGGCTTCGAGGCCAGCTTCCTCTTCGGCACCAACCAGCACGGCCAGGACATCTTCGTGTGTCTGGCAAGCGGCGCTCAGCTGTCTCTGCTGCTGGCTCTGTCCGTCTCCATCATCAACTTCTTCATCGGCATCACCTATGGCTCCACCGAGGGCTACTACGGCGGCGTCGTGGACCTGACCATGGAGCGTATTTCCGATATTCTGGCTTCCGTGCCCTTTATCGTGGTTGCTTCTTTGTTCCAGCTTCACTTGGCAAAGCGGGTGGGACCGATACCGTCGCTGCTGTTTGCCTTCGTGCTGACAGGCTGGATCGGTATTGCCAGTCGTGTTCGTACCCAGTTCTACCGGTTCAAGAACTCTGAGTATGTTCTTGCCGCCCGTACGCTGGGTGCCAGCGACTCCCGGCTGATCTTCCGCCACATCCTGCCCAACTCCCTGGGTACCATCGTCACCGGCACCATCCTGATCATCCCCAGCGTTATCTTTAACGAGTCCATGCTGTCCTACCTGGGCATCGTGAGCCTGGAGACCACCGGTAAGACCTCCATCGGTACCATGCTGTCCAACGGCCGTAACTACCTGAACACCGATCCCCACATCATCCTGTTCCCTGCCATCTTCATCGCTCTGCTGATGATCTCCTTCAACCTGTTTGGCAATGGTCTGCGGGATGCCCTCAATCCTTCTTTGAGAGGAGCTGACGAATAATGGCCGAAAAGAATCTTGAAGTGAAAAACCTGCGGATTTCCTTCCGCACCAACGGCGGCAAGGTCCAGGCTGTCCGTGACATCTCCTTCGATCTGGAGCGGGGCAGAACCCTGGCCATCGTGGGCGAGTCCGGCTCTGGTAAGTCCGTCACCAGCCGTGCCATCATGGGCATTTTGGCTGGCAACGCCATCGTCGAAGGCGGCGAGATTATCTTCGACGGTAAGGACCTGCTGAAGATCGACGAAGATGAAATGTATAAGATTCGTGGCGATAAAATCGCCATGATCTTCCAGGATCCCCTGTCCTCCCTGAACCCCATTGTTAAGATTGGTAAGCAGATCACCGAGGCCATGCTGCTGAAAAACAAGGCCAGCCGCAAGGACGCCCGCAAGGAGTTCAACGGCCTGCTGGAACTGCTGCAGAAGAGCATGATCGCTGCCTGCGGCAGCGAGAACGAGGCCGGAATCAAGGAAAGCTGCGCCACTTTTGACAAGTTCTGCGTGGAATCCAATAAGCTGGAAAACAGCTATAACCAGTCTGCCAGCACCGCCGAGGACCTGATCGACCACATTGAGGACTTCCTCTTCCGGGCCGGCAAGGACCAGAAGGTGGATGTGCGTTACACTATGAAGGACACCGCCAAGCGGCTGTCTACCATCAAGGACCCCTTCTTTACCGCGGCTTACGCGGATAAGCTGGCCCAGCTGCGCGAGCAGGTGAAGAACGCCGGTCAGGACTATGCGGTTCTGAACGATGTGAGTGACCTGCTGAAGGAAATGATCGGCCAGACCAAGCCCAACTTCTTCCGGATTGGTTTCTATGCCATGAAGCACCCCGAGGAGCAGCTGGCGGGCCGTGATATTGAGAAGCTGAATGAGGAAGCTCTGAAGTATCTCGACGAGAACTTCATGGATGCGTTCATCTCTATGGCCCAGCAGGGTGTCCGTCACTCCCATGAAAACGCTGTGGCTGCCAAGCAGGAGGTTCTGAAGCTGCTGCCTGATGCCAAGACCTTCTTCACCGGCGAGTACGACAAGAAGACCGCTCTGGCCCATGCCAAGGAGCTGTCCGATAAGGTGGAGGCCAGCATCGACCGTTTGGAGATTGTGAAGGACAGCGTTGCTTATACCTTCCGCTCCAGCCTGGTCAGCGCTATTGAAACCTATTTTGCCGCCGTCAAGTCTGACCCCAAGGAAGAAGCCCGCTTCGAGCGGCAGACCAAGAAGCATGACGCTCTGGTTGCCCGTGGCAAGCATGTGGACTGGAAGGTCATTCCCAAGTCTGTCCACGACCTGACCCAGCTGAAGGACGAGATCGTCTCCGTCATCCTGCGTCTGGAGAACCGTTATCAGGCCGCGGTGAAGGCTCAGATTGACTATCAGGCCCGCTGCGTGGAGATCATCGACTTCTTCAAGGATAAGGCTTCCAAGGTGGTCTACAAGGTCACCCGCTCCATGGCCAAGGAAAAGGCCATCAAGCTTATGGAAGAAGTCGGCATCAACGAGCCCCGGATGCGGTACAACCAGTACCCCTTCGAGTTCTCCGGCGGTATGCGTCAGCGTATCGTTATCGCCATTGCGCTGTCTGCTGACCCTGAGGTCCTGATCTGCGACGAGCCTACCACCGCTCTGGACGTGACCATTCAGGCCCAGATTCTGGAGCTGATCAACAACCTGAAGCGGGAGCGTAACCTCTCCGTTATCTTCATCACCCATGACCTGGGTGTTGTGGCCAACATGGCGGACGACATTGCCGTTATGTATGCCGGTAAGATCGTGGAATACGGCACCGCCGATGACATTTTCTATGATCCCCGTCATCCCTATACCTGGGCGCTGCTGAGCTCCATGCCTGACCTGGATACCAAGGAAAAGCTGGACGCGATTCCCGGCACCCCTCCCAACATGATCTATCCCCCTGCGGGTGACGCTTTTGCGGACCGTAATAAGTACGCCCTGCAGATCGATTTCGAGCAGCAGCCTCCCATGTTTGAGGTGAGCCAGACCCATAAGGCTGCCACTTGGCTGCTGCATCCCGATGCCCCCAAGGTGGAGATGCCTAAGATCATTACCGACCGTATTGCCAGAATGAAGAATGGAGGTGCCAACAATGGCTGAGAACAAGAATCAGGAAGTTCTGCTGAAGGTTGAGCACCTGTGCCAGTATTTCGGCAAGACCAAGGCCGTTGATGATGTGAGCTTTGATGTGAAGAAGGGCGAGGTTTTCGGCCTGGTCGGCGAGTCCGGCTGCGGCAAGACCACCACCGGCCGTTCCATTATTAAGATTTACGACATTACTGGCGGCAGCATCTACTTCAAGGGCCAGCGTATCTGCGCCGGTATCTTGGGCTACAAGAACGAGATCAAGGAACTGCGGAATCAGATCAACACCCTGAAAAAGGGTGACGCGGGTGACGCTTCCGAGCAGATTGCCAAGGCCGAGGCCCGGATTGCGGAGCTGAAGGAAGAGATTCGGAAGGCCAAGTACGACCACAAGCATTCCGACAAGGAGTATTCGGATAAGCTGGTGGAAGAGCTGCAGGCCAAGGACGCTACCCCCGATGAGGTCCGCATTGCTAAGAAGACCAAGCTGATTACCCAGATCCAGATGATCTTCCAGGATCCTGTGGCCTCTCTGGACCCCCGTATGACGGTCCGTGAGATTATTGCCGAAGGTCTGAAGATCAACGGCATCAAGGACAAGAAGTATATTGACGAGAAGGTTTACGAGATTCTGGAGCTGGTGGGCCTGGTTCGTGAACATGCCGGACGTTACCCCCACGAGTTCTCCGGCGGCCAGCGTCAGCGTATCGGCATTGCCCGGGCGGTCATCATGAACCCCGACCTGCTGATTGCCGACGAGCCCATTTCCGCTCTGGACGTCTCCATTCAGGCCCAGGTCATTAACCTGCTGAATGAGCTGCGTTCCAAGCTGGGTCTGACCATTTTGTTCATTGCCCACGACTTGTCTGTGGTCAAGTACTTCTCCGACCGGATTGGCGTTATGTACTTCGGCAAGATGGTGGAGCTGGCCAGCTCTGACGAGCTGTTTGCCCATCCTCTGCACCCCTACACCAAGTCCCTGCTGTCCGCCATTCCTCTGCCTGACCCCCACGCTGAAAAGCAGCGTACCAGAATCGTCTACAACTCCCTGGCGGAGCATGATTACTCCGTGGATAAGCCCACCATGCGGGAGTTGAAGCCCGGTCACTTCGTCTATTGTAACGACGCGGAGGAGCAGCGCTACAAGAAGGAGCTTGGTCTGTGAACAAGCAGCTGCGAAACGGGATTATCAAGTATACCGTTGCTGTGGTTGTGGCGGGTGCCCTGAGCTATTCCTACGCGACCTCCAATGAACTGTGGTCCCTGGGCCGAATGGAACAGTACCGTGTCCTTTGCGACGCCTTCACAATCCCCGGCGTCGTGATGCTGATGGCTGGACTGCTGGTGACCCTGGCGGGCATGGGCAGTTTGGATGGCGTAGGATATGCGCTTTCCAAGTTCTTTCAGAGCTTTATCCCCGGCACCACCCACAAGGACGAGCGCTATTCGGACTACGTGGAGCGCAAGCATGGCAAAGGCCCCAGCAAAGGCCACTACTTCCTGTATGTGGTAGGTCTGTTGTGGTTTGCTGTTGGCATGGTATTCTACTACCTGTTCTACACCCTTTATGGATAAACAAAAATCCGGAATGCGATC
The DNA here is from genome assembly GCA_045119355.1 of Faecousia sp. Lineage (GTDB taxonomy): Bacteria > Bacillota > Clostridia > Oscillospirales > Oscillospiraceae > Faecousia. The sequence goes on along the minus strand of JBGVDK010000078.1, from coordinate 2,029 downwards.
TGCATTCCGGATTTTTTGCAACTCCAAGATGAAAAGCGCCTGAGCGTGCGGCTCAGGCGCTTTTGGTTATTCGGCTCCACCTACCTGGATGGTGGCGGTGTACTCTTTTCCACTGCGGTATACGATCAGTGTGATCTCGTCACCTGGGGAGAGGTTGGCCTTATAGGCGTCCAGGTCCTGGGCGCAGGTGAGGGGCAGGGCGTCGATGGACAAGATCACGTCGCCGCTGCGCAGGCCCACGGTGTAGGCGTCGGAATCCGCGGCCACATCCGTTACATAGATACCGCTGATCATGAGATAGGCCTGGGTAAGAGCCCCAAGGTCTTCATAGTCAAAACCCAGCACCGGCCGCCCGGTAACGTAGCCCTGGGAGATCAGCTGGTCGGTGATCTGGGCCACGACGTTGCTGGGGATGGCAAGGCCAATGCCCGTGGCGTCGCCGGTGTCCAGGGAGCCCACATGGGCGGTGTTAATACCAATGATCTGACCGTAACAATTGATCAGGGGACCGCCCCAGTTGCCGCTGTCGCGGGCGGCGCTGGTCTGCAAAACAGTCAGTTCCGCACCGTCCACGGTAATATCCCGGTTGATGGCGGAGATCATGCCGTCCGTGAAGGTACCCCGGAGGGTAATGCCGAGGGGGTCGCCAATGGCCACCACCGTGTCGCCCACCTGGGTCTGATCGCTGTCACCGAAGGTGGCGGGAATTAAATTCGTGGCGTTTACCTGCAGGACTGCCAGATCGGTCACTTCATCCTGCCCCACCAGCCTGGCGCTGAATTCCCGGCCGTCGTTCAGCAGCACCCGGATGGTACCGCCGCCGGAAACCACCTGGTAGCTGGTGACCAGGTACCCGTCATTGGTAAGGATTACGCCGCTGCCCCTGCCTTCGCCCGCGGTAACAGACACCACGGAGTCAATGTTGGCGGAATAAATTTGCTGCAGAGACAGCTCCTGACCGCCGTCTTGAATGGAGATCAGGGAGGGGCCGCCGGATTGGCCGTCGGAAACGCTGCCGCCGTGGGCAAAGGAGGTAGCCATCTGGCTGCCCACATCCAGAAAACGGATGTTGAGCATCATCAAGGTGGCAAAGATGCCCCCTAGCAGTACCAGAATCAGCAGAACCATCACCACCAGCCCGGTACGCTCCTTGGGGGGCGTGGTGGGCCCTGTGGCGTAGAAACCAACCGGGGGAGGAGGAGGGGGCACCGGCCCTTTCCCTCGCTTCCAGGCCGTCACAGGTTCCAACTGCTGGATCTGCTCCGGCTCCATGGGGGTAAACTCATCATACGTCATAATTGAACCTCAAAAACGGAAACGAATCAGGGCACTTGCTTCAAAGTGAAGGTAAAGGAAGTGTTGCCGTCCCGGGACTCTACGGAAATATTCTCGCCATGGAAGTTGACCAGGGACTTGACGATATACAGGCCCAGGCCCCAGCCGGAGGAATTCCGGGAGCGGCTCTTGTCAATCTTGTGAAACCGGTCAAAGACCAGAGGAAGCTCTTCGGGGGGAATGGTGTTGCCGGTGTTGCTGACGGTGATGTACAGCTTGCTGCCGCTGCCCCGGACGCTAAGGCCAAGGGTGCCCTTTTCATCCACGAATTTCACCGCGTTGTCCAGCAAATTGTAGATCACCTGGTTGATGGAGTCCTTGTCCGCCAGGGCGTAGAAGGGGTGCTCCGGGAAGTCCACCTGCACGTCCAGGTCTTTTTCCGTGATCCGATGCTCAAAGGTCAGCAGCACCTGTCCCGCCAGTTCGCTGATGTCAAAGCGGCTCATGCGTTCGACGGGGATGCTTTGCTGATCCTGGAGCTTGGAGATGTCCAGCATGGATCGCACCAGACGGCTCAGACGCTTCACTTCATCGGAGACGATGGTCAGGTATTGCCGCTGCTTTTCTTTGGGGATGGTGCCATCCAGCAGGCCATCCACATAGCCGGCAATGGTGGTCATGGGGGTCTTCAGCTCGTGGGATACATTGGCCACAAATTCCTGACGCTGGTATTCGCTGTGTTCCAGGGACTCGG
>JBGVDK010000077.1:0-9574 GCA_045119355.1 Faecousia sp. | reverse complement strand
GCTTTTTGTTGCCCGCTCTCTCGAGCGCTTGGATATATTATCATACCCCTCCCCATTTGTCAACACCTTTTTTCATCTTTTTTCATTTTATTTTTCGGATGCAGCATCGGAATCAATATCCACATCAAAAGGCAGCCCCCTGTAAGGATTCTTCCGTCGAGCTTCATTCCCAGAACAAGCCCAATTGCCGCCGCCCCAAAGCTCAGGCCTCTTCCGCTTTGCTTTTCCATTCCCCACTGTTCCGCAAATACCGCCGACGCTTCAAACAACAGGCTTGTCAGAGCGTACCAGCCCAGCGTCGCCGCGGTGGACACAAAGATTTCATACCCGCCGTTCCCCAGCCCTCTGCCCAGCTCAAACAGCGGCGCGTCCTCACCCATTGCCACCGAAGCGCACAGCGTCCCCTGTAGGATTGCCGCCGCAGCCACGGCAATCACGCCAGTCCACAGGACCGTTTTTGCCTTTCCGCATCCGGGCAGAAGCGCCGAAGCCAGCGACGGAAGCAAAAGCGATACGATCAGCCCGGCAGTCCATTCCCCCGGGACCGGCACCAGCCATTCCACCTGGATCTGGCTCACCGCCGCCAGCGCCACCCCCAGAAGCATCACCCCCGCCAGCCAGAACAGGGTGCTTCCGGCCCGTGCCGCTTTCTCCTTCCCTCCGGCCATCGCCGCCAGGGCCAGCAGAACCAGCGGCACCGCCAGAGCCGAGCCGTTTCCAGGCCAGTACGCTCCCGCGCCGGACAGGAGATGGGCCAGCACCGCCACCGTCCATCCCCACTCCAAAAAGGAAGCTGCTTTTCCCATCCTGTGGAATCCATCCCCGAAGAGCAGGTTCAGCGGCAGGAGCGCCCCCGCCGCCAGGGCTGCCGCCATATATCCCCCGCCTCCATAGTGGCTCAGCGCCGCGGTTTCAGCCAAAAGCGTCCACAGCCGAAGCTGCCGGGTTGAGATCTCATTTCGGGACAAGCTGCCCCCTCCCTTCTTCCATCTTCAAAATCATCCAGTTTTCCAGTCCGCCCCGGAGCCGGCCCAGAGTCTGGGGCGTTGGATGGGTATCCAGATAGGCCGACGCCTCCCCCAGGTCCGTATTTTCCGCAATCAGGCAGACCTGACATCCCGGGCGGAAGACCTCATAAATCTCCGGCCAATAGGGATCCACATCTCCTGTGATCAGGAGCTTATCCGCCGTTTCCAGGAACACCTCGTCGGCATCGTGTTCCCGAAGGGCCGCAATGGCTTCCCCAAGGTTCTTCCCTTCGCCGGACGCTCCGGTGTCCGTTTCCAGCCGAAGGCCGCTGTCCGTCGCCGTCAGATGCACCGCCTCCACCGGCTCCAGTCTCCCGATGTCCACCGCCGGATGGGAAAGCCGGGGCAGTCCCCACACCGCCGCCAGCGCCAATGCCGCGCACAGAATCCGCTTCATTGGTTCTCCTTTCCGCCGGATGCCCGCCGGGGCAGAAATTCCGGCTTTTTCCCCTGGGAGAAGGGAGCCAAATACGCCTCGTCCAGACTGGTCAGTCCCGCCAGGTGGAGCACGATGCCAATGACCCCCACCGTCACCCCGAACAGCCCAGCCAGTGCCCCCAGCACCGTCAGCAGAAACCGGCACAGCCGCAAAGCTTCGGCAAAATCCCGGTTGGGCAGGGCGAAGCCGCTGACCCCCGCCAGGCTCACCACGATCAGCGCCGCCGGGGACACCAGGCTGGCCTCCACCGCCGCCGTCCCCACCACGATGCCGCCGATGATGGACACCGACTGGCCGATGGATTGGGGTAGATGCAGCCCCGCCTCCTGCAGCAGTTCAAAGGCCAGCAGCAGCCCCAGCACCTCCCCCGCCGTGGAGAAGGGCACCGACGCTTTACTCTCAATAATCGCCCGGAGCAGCGGCAGCGGGATCATCTGCTGGTGGAACATGGCCAGAGCGATGTAGCAGGCGGGCAGCAGCAGGCTCAGCAGCATCGCCCCGTACCGCAGCACCCGGATGCAGGCGGCAGAGAGATGATCCATCCCCAGATCCTCCGGCGAGGTCATCAGATATCCCAGGTCCACCGGCAGCAGATACCCCAGAGGAAGCCCATCCACCATCAGCCCCACCCGTCCGGAGAGCAGGCCCATGGCGAATTTATCCGCCCGCTCGGTGTACTGCATCAGCGGGAAGGGCGTCTTCCGCTTCCCCGTCACCAGCTCCTCCACCTCCGCTGGGGAGAGGAAGCTCTCGGTCCGGATCCGGGCCAGGCGCTTTTTCATCCGCTCCACAATGGCCGGGTCCGTCACCCCTTCGATCCAGGCCACCGTCACATTCGTCACCGTGGCGCTCCCCACGGTGGTCTGGTACAGCCGCAGGTCCGCTGTCCGCAGATGCCGCCGGAGAAGGCTGGTGTTGGTCCGAACCGTCTCGGTGAATGCGTCCTTGGGGCCCTTCACCGTATTCTCCACCGTGGGCGGCGAAATCCCCCGCTTCTCCGGGGTCTTCACCTCGTAGGCCACCGCTCCGGCTCCCGGGAACAGCACCACGCAGAACCCGTTGACCAGCTTCGAGACCGTCGCTTCCAGGTCCGCGCAGTCATCCGCCACATTATTATAAATGGAACCATCCAGCGCCTGACGGTACAGCGACTCCATCGTTCCCTCTTTCATCCGGGACAGGGGACGAAGCACCAGCTTCGAAGCGTCCCCGCCGGAGATCAGCCCGTCGATCATGTAGGCGTATACCTTCTGCCCGCCGCAGGAAAGCTCCCGGGGGATGAAATCATCCGCGCCGTCAAAGCGGCTCCGGATCGCCGCGTCCGTCAGCGTTCTGTCCATGTTTCTCACCTCTTGGGGAGGATACCCATTTTTCCAAGACTTATGCGCGCTTGTAGGGACCGGCGTCCTCGACGGTCCGAGCCGTGTTAACGGCAAACTTTATTTGCCGACGGACCGTCCGGAGGCCGGTCCCTACAGAAAAGACTAAAAATCCAAGTTTCCCTGCCTTGCGCATTTTTCATTCTCATGCTATAGTAAAAAATACGAATCTACAGAAATGAGGGATCATATGGACCGGATCCGCGGAGTCAAGCGGCTCACCGACAACCGTTTTCTGAATCTTTACGAGCTGGACGCCCGAACCCGGGGCGGCCAGGCCATCCGCTACTACGTCGCCTCCCGGGCCAAGGGCCAGGAGCACCTGAAGGCCGTGGAGGGCCAACGGAACGCCGACGGAGTCATCCTCTACGGCGTCTACGGCGAGGAGAAGGACCGTCTGGTCCTGGTGCGCCAGTACCGCTACCCCCTGGGCGACTACATTTATGAATTTCCCGCAGGCCTTGTGGAACCCGGCGAGGATGTGTGCGAAGCCGGCATCCGGGAGATGTACGAGGAGACCGGCCTGAGCTTCACCCCCGTCAGCGGCGGCGACGCCCAGCGGCCCTTCTTCACCTCCGTCGGCATGACCGACGAGAGCTGCGGCCTCTGCTTCGGCTACTGCTCCGGCACCCCCAGCAACGCCCACCAGGAGGACACCGAGGACATCCAGGTGGTCCTGGCGGACCGGGATGACTGCCGCCGGATTCTGAAGGAGGAGAGCGTCTCCATCATGGCCGCCTATATGATGATGCACTTCATCGCCACCCCCGGAGATCCCCTGTACTTTTTGAAGGAGTTTTGATTATGTCTGATATCATCGCCGCCGTCTCCACGGGGCATCAGGTCTGCGCCATCGGCATCATCCGGATGACCGGCCCGGGCTGTGCCAACGTGGGCGACAAGGTTTTTACGAGAAAGAACGGCGTTTCCCTGTCCGATACCCCTGCCCGCAAGCTGGTCATGGGCGAGCTTCACGACGCCCAGGGCCGCGTCATCGACCATTGCTGCGCCATCTTCACCCCCGGTCCCCACTCCTATACCGGTGAGGACACGGTGGAATTCCACTGCCACGGCTCCCCCGCGGTGCTGGCCGCGGGGCTGGACGCCCTGTACCGCTCCGGCGCAAGACCCGCCAAGCGGGGCGAATTCACCAAGCGTGCCTTCCTCAACGGCCAGATGGACCTGACCAGCGCCGAGGCCGTCATCGACCTGATCGAGGCCGAGACCGCCGACGCCGCCGCCAACGCCGCTGGACAGGTGGGCGGCAAGCTCCAAAAGCAGCTCTCCCCCATCTACGACGACCTGAAGGACCTGTGCAGTCATTTCCACGCCGTTCTTGACTACCCCGACGAGGATATCGACGACTTCCGGCTTGAGGAATACTCCGGCACCCTAAAGGCCGACGCCAGGAAGCTCTACGCCCTGCTCTCCACCTACGGCCAGGGCCAGATTCTCCGCCGGGGCGTCAAAGCCGCCATCGTGGGCAAGCCCAACGTGGGCAAGTCCAGCCTCTTAAACACCCTGGCGGGCTACGACCGGGTCATCGTCACCGAGGTGGCCGGAACCACCCGGGACACCGTAGAGGAGACTGTCAAGGTGGGTAACACCGTCCTGCGGCTCATCGACACCGCTGGTATCCGGGAAACCTCCGACAAGATCGAGGCCATGGGCGTGGAGCGGTCCCGAGCCGCCGTCCAGGACGCGGACCTGGTCATCCTGGTCATCGACGGCAGCAAGCCGCTTACCTCCGAGGACGAGGAGGTCATGGACCTGTGCGTCGACCAGGAGCATGTCATCTGCCTGCTGAACAAGACGGACCTGGCTCCCTGCGTGGAGCCCAGCGACCTGCCCTTCATGGACATCATCCCCTTCTCCGCCAAAACCGGCGACGGCCTCGAGATGCTCACCACCACCATTGACCGGATGTTTGAGGGAGATATGCCCTGCGACGGCTCCATCCTCACCAACGCCCGGCAGTACGACGCCATCCGCCGCGCCTACGAAGCCATCCTTTCCTCGATGCAGGGCCTGATGATGGGCTTCACCCCCGACGCGGTGCTCACCGACGTGGAGGCCGCTATGGAAGCCATGGGCGAAGTCACCGGAGCCACCGTCCGGGAAGACATCACAAACCGCATCTTTGAGCGCTTCTGCGTAGGAAAATAAAATAATCGACAATTGAAAATGGAAAATTGAAAATTATGGAGTCAGCTCCGCTGACATTTTTGAATCATTGCCGAAGGCAATTCCTTAATTGTCAATTGTCAATTATCAATTTTCAATTCGAATTATATAAGGACTAGCAATATGATCTATCTCGACAATTCCGCCACCACCAAGCCCTGTGCCGAGGCTGTGGAGGCGATGACTCTGGCCCTGACGGAAAACTGGGCCAACCCCAGCGCCCTGTACGACTTCGGCATCGACACCGCCAAGCAGCTTCGCGCAGCCCGGGCCCAGGTGGCTTCCGCCATGGGCGCGGAACCGGACCGGGTGTTCTTCACCTCCGGCGGCACCGAGGCCGACAACTGGGCCGTCTTCTCCACCGCCAAGCGCTACGGCAAAAAGAACAAGCACATCATCACCACCGCCATCGAGCACCACGCCATCCTCCACGCCATGGCTGAGCTGGAAACCCAGGGCTTTGAAGTCACCTACCTTCAGCCGGACGAGCTGGGCCGGATCACCCTGGACGCCCTGAAAGCCGCCCTGCGAAAGGACACCATTCTCGTCTCCATTATGATGGTAAACAACGAGGCAGGCTCCGTCATGCCCATCGAGAAGATGGCGAAGCTCACCCACAAGATCTGCCCCGACGCCATCTTCCACACCGACGCGGTCCAGGGCTTCCTGAAGGTCCCCTTCCAGGCGAAAACCCTGGGCGCGGATCTCATCAGCGTGTCCAGCCACAAAATCCACGGTCCCAAGGGCGCCGGCGCGCTGTACATCAGCCCCCGGCTGAAATCCTTCCCCGCTTATCTCGTCGGCGGCGGTCAGGAGTCCAATTTCCGCAGCGGCACCGAAGGCACCCCCGCCATCTTCGGCTTCGCCGCCGCAGCCGCCGCAGGGGCCAAGACCTTCCGCTCTGACATCGCCCGCGAGAAGGAACTGCTGAACTCCACCATCGAGCGCCTCGAAAAACTGGAAGGCCTCACCATCAACGGCGCCCACGACGCGCCCCATATCCTCTCCCTCTCGGTTCCCGGGGTGCCCACCCAGAACACCCTGAACCTTCTTCAAGAGGACGGCATCTGTGTCTCCGCCGGTTCCGCCTGCGCCAAGGGCCACCGAAGCCACGTCCTCACCGCCATGGGCCTGAAGCCCGAAATCATCGACGGTGCCTTCCGGGTCTCCATCTGCCGGAACACCACCGCCGAGGAGATGGATGCCCTGGTCCAGGCTCTGGAAACCAAGGTCCTCCCCTACCGTCTGAAGGGAAAAGGGGTAAAATAACTGTCGCAACCGCCCGTTGCGGGATTGCAAACCGCCGGTTGGTGGCCCGCAACAGGAAAATGTGATAGATTTGAGCCATCTCAAAGAGAAATTTGAAATGAGGTGACCATATGATCTTCGCAGACAAGCTTATCGACCTGAGGAAGAAAAACGGCTGGACCCAGGAGGATCTGGCGGAGAAGATGAACGTCTCCCGCCAATCCGTATCCAAATGGGAGAGCGCCCAGTCCATCCCGGACCTGGAAAAGCTCCTGCGTTTAAGCGCCTTGTTCGGTGTCAGTACCGACTATCTGCTCAAGGACGACCTGGACGCGCCGGAATATGTGGATGCCGCCGAGGACCGTCCCGCGCTCCGGCAGGTGACCATGGAGGAGGCCAGCAGCTTTTTAGCCCTCAAGGAACAGACCGCCCAGCCCACCGCCCTGGGCGTAGCCATGTGCATCCTCAGCCCCGTGGCCCTGCTGATGCTGGCGGTGTTTTCCGAGGCAGGCTTCCTGCCGGAAAACCTTGCCGGAGGCATGGGAACCGTGATCCTGCTCGCCCTGATCAGCGGTGCGGTGGCCCTGTTCCTCTCCGCCGGAAACAAGCTCGAACCCTTCGAATACCTGGAAAAAGAACTCTTCGAGACCGCCTACGGCGTGGACGGGATGGTCCGGGAACGGCAGAAGAAATTCCGCCCCACCTACAACCGCCGCATCGCCGCAGGTGTGGCTGTGATCATCCTCTGCCCCATCCCCCTGCTTCTGGCGGCTTCCGTTACGGAGAATGAACTGATCGTGATGGGCACTGTCTGCGCCCTGCTTGCCATGGTTGCCCTGGGCGTGGCCTCCATCATTCTGGCCTGTGTCCCCTGGGAAGCCACCCAGGTTCTCCTTCAGGAGGGCGACTTCACCTCCGAGAACAAGAAGCGCGCCCCCATCCTCAACGCTGTCGCCGCCATCTACTGGCTCACCGCCACCGCCGTTTACCTGGCCTGGAGCTTCGTCACCGGAGCCTGGAATCAGACCTGGATCCTCTGGCCCGTGGCAGGTGTTTTGTTCGGCGCGGTCAGTGCCGTGTGCAATCTGATCATCCGGAAATAAAAAATGCCCCACTGCTGACCGCATTGGTCTTCAGTGGGGTTTTATTGATATCCCGGCCCCTGCCGTTCCCGGAGCTGCCGCTCCTGGCGGAGGAACTGGCGGGAGATCACCCGGCAGATCTGCTTCTTGCGGATCATCTGGTGGACCTCCTTGAAGGTGACCCATTTCACCGCCGAGGTCTCCCCCGGCAGGAGAACGATCCGCTCCAGGGGCGTATCGTTTTTCAGGCAATAAAAATCGAAGAAGGCGTCCTTGTCCCGCCGGGAATCCAAAAGCTCAAAATCCTCCGGCTCCGCCCGGATGCCGGTCTCCTCCCAGAGCTCCCGGGCGATGGCCTGGCGGCTGGTCTCTCCGGCCTGGGCCGCGCCGCCGGAGTTCTCCCAGGTACCGGCGAAGCTCTTCTCCCTGGCCCGCTGGGTCATCAGGAGCCGTCCCTTCCCGTCGTACACCCAGACGCAGACGATCAGGCCGTATTCCCCCTTGCCCCAGGGGGTGCCCCGAAGATGACGCCGCCCGGTGAGGTTTCGATTGGCGTCGTAGATGTCGCTGTATTCCATTGGGCGTCACCTCCTCACGTAACAGTAATATTTTACCACTTGTTTTCAGCACCGTCAATAGACGATTCAGACATTTCAGCCGTTTTTCATCCGTTCTCCGGAAAACCGCACGCCCTCAAAAGAGGACAGGCCTGACCACTTTCTTTCCTTGACAGAACCTTTTCCCCCTGATACAATGGATCCACATGCAAACAAGGAGGATTATCCCTATGGCAAACGAAGAACTGCTGAACGAGGAGGAGCCTTTCATCCTCGAGCTTACCGACGAAGACGGCAACGAGGTCTCTTTCGAGCTGATCGACTCCGTGGACTACGAGGGCGTGGAGTACCTGATCCTGCTGCCCGCCCAGGACACCGAGGATTCCGAGGTGACCATTCTGGAGGTCATCCCCGGCCCCAAGGACACCGAGACCTATGCCACCGTGGACAGCGAAGAGGTCCTGATGGCTGTTTACGAGATCTTCAAGGAGCGTTTCAAGGACATCTTCACCTTTGAAGGCTAAAAAACACGAGCGTGCCGGTTCATCCGACACGCTCCTTTTTATTTAATCCATTTCAGGCCGGATGGCGCCCAGCACCACCGCGGTATCCGCCAGGGTGTTCTCGCTCTCGGCCATGGCCTGGCGCAGAGCCTCCACCTCGGCTTCCACCTTCGCCACCAGTTCGCCCAGCTTCCCGGCGGTCTGTTCCACCCGGACGGAGGCCTCCGCCAGGGCGCCGCTGGCCTGGTCGTACATCTGGTTCACCCGTTCCCGGGCACGGCGCTCCGCGCTCTCCGCACGGCGGTAGGCGTTCAGCTCCTCGTCGGTCCAGCGCCCGGTGCTCTCCGGCTTCTTCGGCTGAGACGCGGCCTCGGCTCTGGCGTTTTCCAGCTCCTGCCGGAGCTGGGCAAGCTCTTCATCCCGGGCGGCCAGGGTCTCATTCAGTTCGGCGATCCGCGTCTCTTTTTCAGCCGCTTCCGCCTTCAGCCGCTCGTTCTCCTTTTTCAGAGTGTTCAGCTCGTCCCGGACCAGGGCGTGCTCGGCCTGGCGCAGCTCGCCCTCCCGGCGCAGGGTGTCCAGCTTTTCCGCGTTTTCCCCAGCGGACCGGACTTCCTCCTCTTTGGCGGCGAGCTGGGAGCGAAGCTCCTCGGCCTCGTTTTTCAGTTCGTTGACCTGAGTCTCATGCTTGGTGGAAATATAGCTGATATAGTTGACCACATCCTCCCGGTTGAAGCCGTTGAAGGCGCTGCGGAAATTCTGGGGTGAAGCCATGGTGATGTCCTCCTGTATCCGAAAATCGGTTTTCTGCTGTTATTTTGTTATTATAGCATGGCCGGAACGGAAAAACAACACCTTTCCTCGCCCGCGCTCCCGCTCCGCGGAAAAATTTTCTGAATTTACTCTTTACAAATCCGAAAAAGGGTGCTATAATGTTTTGGCATTCAGGAAATGCGTCATATGCACCGGTGGCTCAATGGATAGAGCATCGGATTCCGGTTCCGAGGGTTGGGGGTTCGAGTCCCTTCCGGTGTACCAACAGTTTTTGTCACTAGCCAATATATACGGCTCACTGTGGCAAGATAATTTTCAGCCAGGGTTAATTCCCTGGCTGTTTTTTATGCGCAAAAATCCCCCTCCAGCCGTCAGGCCAGAGG
>JBGVDK010000076.1:0-2662 GCA_045119355.1 Faecousia sp. | reverse complement strand
TCCCATGGAGCTGCTGCTTCCCCTGATTCAGAATCTGGCCTCCGGCGAATAAGCGCAGAAATGCCCCGAACCGTCGTTCGGGGGTAAATTTCACCTCAGATATTCACAAACGCCAGTGTATTCCCGGAGGTAAGCGCCCCGCTTCATCTCGTCGGAGGCATATTCCTGGTGCTTCGAGAATATCTCCACAGCCTGCTCCACCGGGATCCACCGGGGCTCCAGGCCAACTTCCTGCTCCCGTTCGGTCAGGTTCCGGACCGCCTCTCCCGCAGGTTCGCAAAGGAAATAATGGCTGATGTACAGCCATTCCTCATAATACTCATTGATGACCAGAAACTCCTTCACAGGCCGGACCGTTACGCCGGTTTCCTCCGCCAGCTCCCGAATGCAGCACTGATCTAAGCTCTCCCCTGCTTCCAATCCGCCGCCGGGAATGAACCACTGGTCCGTGTTGGCCTCATAGCTCATCAGGATCTCCCCATCCCGGGCCACAATTCCCCGGCAGGCTACCCGGGTCTGAGTATAGGTGTCGAATCGGTTTTCACCCAAAATATCGATTGTTTTCATAGCTACCTCACGTAAAAGCCGCCGCAGGAAATTCTGCGGCGGCTGATTTTTAGTTCTTCAGACTCTGAATGGGAGCGGGGATCCGGCCGCCTCGCGCAATGAAGTCAGCGGAGGACTGGCTGTACACCGGCATCACCGGCGCGGAGCCCAGCAGGCCGCCCATTTCCACCCGGTCGCCCACCACCTTGCCGGGGGCAGGGATGATGCGCACAGCGGTGGTCTTGGTGTTGACCATGCCGATGGCCGCTTCGTCGGCGATGATGGCGGAGATGGTCTCGGCGGAGGTGTCGCCGGGGACGGCGATCATGTCGAGACCCACGGAGCAGACGCAGGTCATGGCTTCCAGCTTGTTCAGGGTCAGGATGCCGCTTTCTGCCGCGGCGATCATACCCTCATCCTCGGACACAGGGATGAACGCGCCGCTGAGGCCGCCCACATGGTTGGACGCCATAACGCCGCCTTTCTTCACTGCGTCGTTGAGCAGTGCCAGAGCGGCGGTTGTTCCGTGGATGCCGCAGGTCTCCAAGCCCATTTCCTCCAAGATCCGGGCCACGGAGTCGCCCACAGCAGGGGTGGGAGCCAGGCTCAGGTCCACGATTCCGAAGGGCACGTCCAGCCGCCGGGAGGCCTCCTTACCCACGATCTGGCCCATGCGGGTGATCCGGAAGGCGGTCTGCTTCACGGTCTCGGCAACCTCGTCGAAGGGCTGGCCCTTGACGCTCTGGAGGGCGTGATGGACCACGCCAGGACCGGAGACGCCCACGTTCAGCACGCACTCCGGCTCGCCCACGCCGTGGAAAGCGCCGGCCATGAAGGGGTTGTCCTCCACAGCGTTGCAGAACACGACGAGCTTCGCGCAGCCCAGGCCGTCGTTGTCGGCGGTGAGCGCGGCAGTCTGCTTGATGATCCGGCCCATCAGGGCAACGGCGTTCATGTTGATGCCCGCCTTGGTGGAGCCAACATTGACGCTGGCGCAGACCCGGTCGGTCCGGGCCAGGGCCTCGGGAATGGACTCGATGAGCTTCCGGTCGCCCACGGTGCAGCCCTTCTGCACCAGGGCAGAGAAGCCGCCGATGAAGTTCACGCCCACTTCCTTGGCCGCCTTGTCCAGGGTTTCGGCAAAGGGAACGTAGGAATCGGTACGGCAGGACTCGGCCACCAGGGCAATGGGGGTCACAGAAATCCGCTTGTTCACGATGGGGATGCCGAATTCCTTCTCGATGTCCTCACCCACCCGGACCAGATTCTCGGCCCGGCGGGTGATCTTGTCATAAATCTGATCGCAGCAGGTTTTCGCATCCGGATGGGCGCAGTCCCGAAGGGAGATGCCCATGGTAATGGTCCGGATGTCCAGGTGCCGCCGCTCGATCATGTCGATGGTCTGAAAAATATCTCTCTGATTCAGCATAGACATTCCTCACACCCGGTGCATGGCCTCGAAGATGTCCTCCCGCTGGACCCGGATGGAAAGGCTGCGCTTCTTGCCCTCTTCCTCCATCTCATGGCACAGCTGAGCCAGAGGCAGGGTAGCCTCGGTCACATCCACCACCATCATCATGGTGAAGTAGCCCTGCATAACGGTCTGGCTGATGTCCAGGACGTTCACATTGTACTCGGCGAGCTTGATGCACACGCCGGCAATGATGCCTACCTGGTCCTTGCCGACAACGGTAACGATGGCTTTCATGGAGGTCCGCTCCTTAGAACTCATAGTCGGCGCAGTAGCGCTCGGCGATGAAGTGGTGGAACTTCTCCTTGGCCATCAGGTGCAGAGGATGCTTCTGATACTTCTCCAGAGCCTCCCAGGAGTCGAACTCGGAGTACAGGGCATAGTCCATGCCGCCCTTGGCAGCGTTGATCTCCATCCAGTTCAGGCCGGGGATCTTGCCGACCAGGGGCTCCAGGGCGTCGGCCACGATGCCGATAGCCTCTTCCTTGTTCACGTCTTCCTTCAGGGTGTACAGTACGATATGCTTGACCATTTCTATTTCCTCCATAATACCACGATACCGGAGCCGGTCAGACGGCTCCGGTATGTAGGGTTCGTTAATTATTCAGCGTCCTCGGCAGCCTCATCCAGCAGAGCGCGGATGGA
>JBGVDK010000075.1:0-2696 GCA_045119355.1 Faecousia sp. | reverse complement strand
GCCCATGGCGCGTTTGAAGTGGCGAAGGAGTACATCACTTACCGCTACATTCGCAGCCTGGCCCGCCAGTCCAACACCACCGACGACCGGATCCTGAGCCTGATCGAGTGCAACAACGAAGAGGTCAAGCAGGAGAACGCCAACAAGAACCCCGCCGTCAACGCGGTCCAGCGGGACTACATGGCCGGTGAGATCAGCAAGGATATCACCAAGCGGATCCTGCTGCCCGAGGAGGTGGTCGCCGCCCACGAGGCCGGCATCATCCACTTCCACGATTCTGACTACTTCGCCCAGCATATGCACAACTGCGATCTGGTGAACCTGGAGGATATGCTTCAGAACGGCACCGTGATCTCCGGCACTCTCATCGAGAAGCCCCATTCCTTCTCCACCGCCTGCAACATCGCCACCCAGATCATCGCCCAGGTGGCCTCCAACCAGTACGGCGGCCAGTCCATCAGCCTCACCCATCTGGCGCCCTTTGTCCAGATCAGCCGGGAGCGGATCCGCAAGACCGTGGAGAAGGAGCTGCAGATGTTCGGCATCCAGCCCAGCGAGGAGACCATCTCCCAGGTGGTGGAGGACCGCTTAAGAGACGAGGTCTCCCGGGGCGTCCAGACCATCCAGTACCAGGTGGTCACCCTGATGACCACCAACGGACAGGCGCCCTTCATCACCGTGTTCATGTACCTGAACGAGGCCCGGAACGAGCAGGAGAAGAAGGACCTGGCCATGATCATCGAGGAGACCCTGCGCCAGCGCTACGAGGGTGTGAAGAACGAGAAGGGCGTGTGGATCACCCCCGCCTTCCCCAAGCTGATCTATGTTTTGGAAGAGGACAACATCCGGGAGGGCACCCCCTACTGGTATCTGACCAAGCTCGCCGCCCAGTGCACCGCCAAGCGGATGGTCCCTGACTTCATCTCTGAAAAGAAGATGCTGGAACTGAAGGTGGACAAGAACGGCGAAGGCCACTGCTACACCTGCATGGGCTGCCGCAGCTTCCTGACCCCCTATGTGGACCCCGAGACCAACCAGCCCAAGTATTACGGCCGGTTCAACCAGGGCGTCGTCACCATCAATCTGGTGGACGTGGCCCTGTCCAGCGGCCGGGACGTGACCAAGTTCTGGAAGATCTTCGACGAGCGGCTGGAACTGTGCCACCGGGCGCTGATGTGCCGTCACGAACGGCTGAAGGGCACCCTCTCCGACGCCGCCCCCATCCTGTGGCAGTACGGCGCGCTGGCCCGGCTGAAGAAGGGCGAGCCCATCGACAAGCTGCTCTACGGCGGTTATTCCACCATTTCCCTGGGCTACGCGGGCCTTTACGAGTGCGTCAAGTACATGACCGGCCGCAGCCACACCGACGAGGAGGCCAAGCCCTTCGCCCTGGCTGTCATGCAGCACATGAACGACGCCTGCAAGGGCTGGAAGGCCATGCACAACATCGACTTCTCCCTGTACGGCACCCCCTTGGAGTCCACCACCTATAAGTTCGCCAAGTGCCTGCAGAACCGCTTCGGCATGATCCCGGGCATCACGGACAAGAGTTACATCACCAATTCTTACCACGTCCATGTCACCGAGGAGATCGACGCCTTCACCAAGCTGGCCTTCGAGGCGGAGTTCCAGCAGCTGTCCCCCGGCGGCGCGATCTCCTACGTGGAGGTCCCCAATATGCAGCAGAACATCGACGCGGTGTTGGAGCTGATGCAGTTCATCTACGACAACATCATGTACGCCGAGCTGAACACCAAGAGTGACTACTGCCAGGTCTGCGGTTTCGACGGCGAGATCGAGATCCGGGAGGACGAGGACCACAAGCTGGTCTGGGTCTGCCCCCAGTGCGGCAACACCGACCAGAACAAGATGAATGTGGCCCGCCGGACCTGCGGCTACATCGGAACCCAGTATTGGAACCAGGGAAGAACCCAGGAGATCAAGGACCGGGTCCTGCATCTGTAAGATCTATAATGAGAGCGGCACCCCAAACGGGGTGCCGCTTTTCGTCATTTCTTTGGAAATTCACCTTTTTGCTTGGTCAGACCACATATATAGTCCATGCTGACATTGTAAAATCTTGCCAGGACAATCAAACTGTCCACAGGGATTCTGGTATTGCCTAATTCGTAGTCACAATAGGTACGTTGGCCAACATTTAATAGTTTGGCAATTTTGGCTTGGGAATGGTCGTTGTCCTCTCGGAGTGATCGGATTCGCTCAGTATAGCTCATTTGGTTCACCTCGAAAACAACTTAACATAGCGGAAATAACTCTATTGGCTTTTGGAGTTATAAACTCTAAGATAAGAACGAGGTGATAATTATGAAACGAGCAGAATGGATCTACGAAACGATGATGGGAGAGATGGAGGAGGCTTATCCGGGGGTAGATAATGCCTTTGCGCCCGGAGAAAAGTGTGAACAGCTTTATGCTGAAATTTATGAAGCAAACCAGCGCCTGTGCCAGCGGCTGGGGGCAGAAGAGGATGCGGATGTGGAAATCATCATCAACAGCTTCTTCAAGATGAACCGGGAACTGTGCATGAAAATGTATTTTTATGGTATGTTGGATGGGGTGAAAGATCTATCAAGTTTGTCATCCTGAGCGGAGGGCATAGCCCGGAGTCGAAGGATCTTCGCACGGATTTTACTGCAAATGTGATTATAGTGCGAAGATCCTTCGACTCGTTTCAC
>JBGVDK010000074.1:0-12611 GCA_045119355.1 Faecousia sp. | reverse complement strand
TGACCACCGAGGTTTACCCCGAGGTCACCCTGGGCGAGTACAAGGGCGTCGAGGTCGAGAAGGTCGAGGCTACCGTCACTGAGGAGCAGGTCGAGGCCGAGCTGAACCAGATGGCTCAGAACGTCGCTTCCACCGAGAACGTCGAGGATCGTGCCGCCGAGATGGGCGACACCGCTACCATCGACTTCGAGGGCTTTGACAACGGCGTCGCTTTCGACGGCGGCAAGGGTGAGAACTTTGACCTGAAGCTGGGCTCCGGTCAGTTCATCCCCGGCTTCGAGGAGCAGGTCGTCGGCATGAACGTGGGCGAGGAGAAGGACCTGAACGTGACCTTCCCCGAGGACTACTCCTCCAAGGACCTGGCCGGCAAGCCCGTCGTCTTCCACGTCAAGCTGAATAAGCTGACCGTCACCAATGTCCCCGCCATCGACGACGAGCTGGCCAAGGACGTCTCCGAGTTCGAGACCCTGGAGGAGCTGAAGGCCGACATCCGCGCCAAGAAGCTGGAGCAGGGCCAGAAGCAGATGAACACCGCTTTCGAGCAGGCCGTCGTTGAGAAGGTCGCCGAGAACGCCACCGTCGAGGTTCCCTCCGCTCTGGTGGACGTGGAGCTGGATCAGCAGATGCAGAACTTCTCCTACCAGCTGCAGATGAGCGGCTACTCCGTCGAGCAGTACGCTCAGATGATGGGCGGCGACATGAACACCCTGCGTCAGGCCTTCAAGCCCATGGCTGAGAAGCAGGCCAAGCAGAACGTGGTCCTGGCTAAGATTGCCGAGGTGGAGAACATCACCGTCTCCGAGGAAGAGATCGAGGCTGAGCTGCAGAAGATGGCCGAGTCCTACGAGCTGGAGCTGGCGAAGATCAAGGAGATGGTTCCCGCTGAGGAAGTCGCCGAGAGCCTGAAGACCCGCAAGACCGTGGCTTTCCTGGTGGAGAACGCCGTCGCCACCGCTCCCAAGGCCGAGTAATCTTCACTTCACGGAGTTTATCGCGAATATTTCAAAAAGAGAATGGTTAGAATGTTTCAAGCCCCATGAAAGGAGACATCACCATGGCTTTAGTACCCTATGTAGTTGAGCAGACCAGCCGCGGCGAGCGGAGCTACGACATCTATTCCCGTCTGCTGAACGACCGCATCATCTTCCTGTCCGAGGAGGTCAACGACACCACCGCATCCCTGATCGTCGCCCAGATGCTGTATCTGGAGGCTCAGGACCCGGACAAGGACATTCAGTTTTATATCAACAGCCCCGGCGGAAGCGTCACCGCAGGCATGGCCATCTATGACACGATGCAATACATCAAGTGCGATGTTGCCACCATCTGTGTCGGTATGGCCGCCTCCATGGGCGCCTTCCTGCTGAGCGCCGGCACCAAGGGCAAGCGGCTCGCTCTGCCCAACGCGGAGATCATGATCCACCAGCCCTCCGCCGGCACCCAGGGCCAGATCACCGACATGGCTATCCACATGAAGCGCCTGCAGGTCATCAAGGAGCGGATGAACCGGATCATGTCCGAGAACACCGGCCGCACCATCGAGGAAGTCACCGCCGCTACCGAGCGGGACAACTTCATGAGCGCCCAGGAAGCTCTGGACTTCGGCCTGATCGACCGGGTGATCGAGCGTCATTGATCGCCAAGAAAGGCAGGTTAACCGGTTTATGGCAAGAAACAACGAGCAGCCGATTCGCTGTTCCTTCTGCGGCAAGCGGGAAAACCAGGTCGAACGGCTGATTGCCGGACCCGGTGTGTATATTTGCAGCGACTGCGTTTCCGCCTGCGGAGAGCTTCTCCGGGAGGAGATGCAGTTTGACGAGCGGGGGAACCTCCGGGCTCCGGAGACCCTGCCCACGCCCATGGAGATGAAAACCTACATGGACGGCTACATCATCGGCCAGGACCAGGCGAAGGTCGCCCTGTCCGTGGCTGTGTACAACCACTACAAGCGGATCTACTTTGGTAATGATTCGGATGTGGAGCTGCAGAAGAGCAACATCCTGCTGATCGGCCCCACGGGCAGCGGTAAGACCCTGTTTGCCCAGACTCTGGCAAAGATCCTCAACGTACCCTTTGCGATTGCCGACGCCACCACCCTGACGGAAGCGGGCTATGTGGGCGACGACGTGGAGAACATCCTCCTGCGTCTGCTGCAGGCTGCGGACTTCGACGTGGAGCTGGCAGAGCGCGGCATCATCTATATCGACGAGATGGATAAGATCGCCCGGAAGAGCGAGAATACCTCCATCACCCGGGACGTGTCCGGCGAGGGCGTGCAGCAGGCGCTGCTGAAGATCCTCGAGGGCACCGTCGCCAGTGTACCGCCCCAGGGCGGCCGCAAGCATCCCCAGCAGGAGATGATCCAGGTCAATACCTCCAACATCCTCTTCATCTGCGGCGGCGCTTTTGACGGTCTGGATAAGATCATCGAGAAGCGCACCGACAAGAGCGCCATCGGCTTTGACGCCCCTGTGGAGAGCAAGAAGAAGCGGGATGTGGGCAAGCTCCTGGCTCAGGTCCAGCCCCACGATCTGCTGAAGTTCGGCATTATTCCCGAGCTGGTGGGCCGTCTTCCCGTGATCACCAGTCTTCAGAGCCTTCAGAAGGAGGACCTGATCCGGATTCTGGTGGAGCCGAAGAACGCCCTGACGAAGCAGTATCAGAAGCTGTTGGAGCTGGACCATGTGGAGCTGGAAATTCAGCCCGAGGCGCTGGACGCCATCGCCCAGAAGGCTGTGGAGCGCCAGATCGGCGCCAGAGGTCTGCGCGCGGTCATGGAGGGCGTGATGCAGAACGTGATGTTCGGCATTCCTTCGGACCTGAGTGTCCAGAAGGTGATCATCACTCCCGAGGCTGTGGAGGGCGGCGATCCTCTGGTGGTCCGCGACCCCAAGCATCCCAGAGCCAAGCTGGGCGCAAATGCATAATTTGTTTTAAGCGCGAGGGGGTAGATTTTCTACCCCCTTTTCCGCATATCGGACCTGGTTCGGTATGCCTGAAATAGAATTTTATCCCTGAAATCCCAAGAAAAGGGGGTTATACAATATGGAAGAAGTAATTATTTCCGGTCAGATGCCGGTGCTGGCCCTTCGGGGCATCGTGGTGTTCCCGCAGCAGACGGTCCACTTTGACGTGGCCCGGGACAAGTCCGTCAAGGCCATCGAGCGGGCCATGGACAACGATCAGGTCCTGTGCCTGATCCCTCAGAAGGACATCCTGGTGGATGATCCCGGTCTGGAAGACCTCCACGAAATGGGCACCGTGGTCCGGGTGAAGCAGGTCCTGCGCAGCAAGGGCGAGACCATGCGGGTCCTGGTCACCGGTATGTACCGGGCGAAGATCGATACGCTCCTTGCCACCGAGCCCAGCCTCTTTGCCCGGGTGGAGATGGTGGACGACAAAGGCTTCACCCTGACCAACAAGCTCCGGGCCATCATGCGGGATGTGAACATGGCGTTCTCCGCCTATCTGGAAATGACCCAGCATCCCGCCCAGCAGCTTCAGCTGAAGATGATGGCCTCCTCGGATCCCGGCTTCCTGGCGGACTGCCTGGCCCAGCATGTGGGCTTCGACTATCCCGACAAGATGAAGCTGCTGAGCATGCTCAGTCCCGCCAAGCGTTTGGAGACCGCCTCCAAGCTGCTGGCCCGGGAGATCGATATGCTGACCATCGAGATGGACATCCAGGCCAAGGCCCGCCAGAGCATGGACCAGGGCCAGCGGGACTACTACCTCCGGGAGCAGATGAAGGCCATCCGCACCGAACTGGGCGAGGGCGACGACGAGGGCGAATGCGATACCTACCGGGAGAAGATCCTGGCCCTGAAGCTCCCCCAGGAGCAGGAGGAAAAGCTCCTGAAGGACGTGAGCCGTCTTTCCAAGCAGCCCTTCGGCTCCTCCGAGGGCGCTGTGCTGCGGAACTACCTGGATACCGTCCTGGAGCTGCCCTGGAACGTCCGGACCAAGGAGCGGATCGACATTGAAGCCGCCCGGAAGATCCTGGACAAGGACCACTACGGCCTGGAAAAGGTGAAGGAGCGTATTTTGGAGGCTCTGGCGGTTCGCCAGATGGCGCCCGAAATGCCGCCCCAGATCATCTGCCTCGTGGGCCCTCCCGGCGTGGGCAAGACCTCTGTGGCCTATTCCATCGCCCGTGCCCTGAACCGGAACATGGCCCGGATCAGTCTGGGCGGCGTCCGGGATGAGTCCGAAATCCGCGGCCACCGGAAGACCTATGTGGGTTCCATGCCCGGCCGGATCGTCAACGGTCTGATCCAGGCGAAGTCCATGAATCCGCTTCTTCTGCTGGACGAGGTGGACAAGATGGGCGCGGACCACCGGGGCGACCCCGCCGCGGCTCTGCTGGAAGTCCTGGACGGCGAGCAGAACCATACATACCGGGACCATTATCTGGAAATTCCGGTGGACCTGAGTGAAGTGATGTTCATCACCACCGCCAACACCCTGGATACCATCCCCCGGCCCCTGCTGGACCGGATGGAGATCATCGAGCTTGGATCCTACACTGACGAGGAGAAGCTGATGATCGCAAAGGACCATCTGATCCCCAAGCAGATGGCGAAGCACGGCTTGAAGAAGGCCCAGCTGAAGATCACCGACGACGGCATCCGCTCCGCCATCTCCGGCTACACCCGGGAGTCCGGCGTCCGGAACCTGGAACGGCTGGTTGCCAAGATCTGCCGGAAGGCGGACCTGCGGCTGCTTGGAGAGGAAGCTCCCAAGAAGATCACCGTCTCCGAGAAGAACATCGGAGAATTTCTGGGCGTCCGCCGGTATCAGCCGGAGGAGCTGGAACGGGAGGACCGTGTGGGTCTGGTGACGGGCCTGGCCTGGACCAGCGTTGGCGGTGAAACCCTGGAAGTGGAAGTCAACGTGATGGAGGGCTCCGGCAAGCTGGAACTCACCGGCAACCTGGGCCAGGTGATGCAGGAGTCCGCCCACGCGGCCCTCAGCTACATCCGTGCCCACGCCCGGGAGCTGGGCATCCCTGCCGATTTCTATAAGACCAAGGACATCCATGTCCATTTCCCCGAGGGCGCGGTCCCCAAGGACGGCCCCTCCGCGGGCGTCACCGTCTGCACCGCCATGGTCTCCGCCCTCACCGGACGGACCGTCCGGCGGGACGTGGCGATGACCGGCGAGATCTCCCTGAGAGGCCGGGTGATGGCCATCGGCGGCCTGAAGGAGAAGACCATGGCGGCCCTCCGCCACGGCGTCAAAACCGTCATCATCCCCAAGGCCAACGAGCGGGACTTGGAGGAGATCGACCAGCGGGTCCGCAGCCAGCTCACCTTCATCACCGCGGAGACCGCGGATACGGTGCTGAAAGCTGCTTTGAATCCCGCCGAGACCGACAGCCTGCCCATTCTCCCCGGGATGACTATGGAGCAGCCCAAGCCCGTCCGCAAGGCGGAGATCCGTCAGTGAGGTAACCCATGAACTTCAACAACGTGGAATTTATCAAGTCCGGCGCCACCATCGAGGGCCTGCCTCCCCGGAGCCTGCCCGAGATTGCCTTCGCCGGCAAGTCCAATGTGGGCAAGTCCAGCGTCATCAACCGGATCCTGAACCGGAAGAACTTCGCCCGGGTGGGCGAGGCCCCCGGCAAGACCACCCACGCCAACTATTTCCTGGTGGACAAGAAGTGCTACTTCGTGGACCTGCCGGGCTACGGCTACGCCAAGGTCCCCCAGGCTGAGAAGGACCGCTGGGGAAAACTGATGGAGGCCTACTTTGCCTCCGGGCGGATCACCCTGGGCATCCTGATCGTGGATGCCCGTCACGCGCCCACCATGAACGACGTGACCATGGCGGACTATTTCATGCAGACCGGATGTCCCTTCATCGTGGTGGCAAACAAGCTGGACAAGCTGAAAAAGAGCGAGATCCAGAAGAACCTCGCCACCATCCGGGAGGATTTGGAGCTTCCCGAGGCGTGTCCCGTGATCCCCTTCTCCGCGGAGAAGGGCACCGGCCGGGACGAGCTGGTGAAGTATATCATCGGCGCGGTCAAAGGATAAGGAAACAGGGCGTGCTCCCAAATGGAGCACGCCCTGATATTTTTGGCTCAGAGGGAGAAGTCGTCTTCCTCGTATTTTTTGAAATCCAGCGCCTTGGGTCTGGCGGGGACCCGCTTGAAGGGGTCGTAGCGGAATTTCCGGCACTGGTAGTACATACTCACGACGCCGCATTTGGTGCAGAGCATCTGATCCTCGCCCAGCTTGGTGCTGTGGGCGCAGTAGATGCAGGCGCGCTCAATCTTTTTTCGGAACAGCATGGTCAAAACCTCCCTTGTGAAGGTTATTATACACGCTCTTCTGCGGAATTTCCACTGCTTTTTTCCACAGGAGGACAAAGATCGGCGGAATCAGCAGACAACCCGGCCCCAAGGACACGCTGAGAAGCGCAAGCACTCCTCCCAAAAGGCTCTGGAACAGTTTCTGACGGACGCACAGACTCATGGAGAGCCCCTTTTCCGTTACCAGCGATTGAATCTGCAAAAGCACGCTGATCCCGCCGAAGCAG
Organism: Faecousia sp.; assembly: GCA_045119355.1. Classification (GTDB taxonomy): domain Bacteria; phylum Bacillota; class Clostridia; order Oscillospirales; family Oscillospiraceae; genus Faecousia. The sequence continues at coordinate 6,065 of JBGVDK010000074.1, read as the reverse complement.
ACGAATACACAGCAGAGCACGAAGCGGAGCTTCTCATTTCCCACCGAGCCAAGGTCCAGAACTCCGCCGGTGATCTCCATCAGTCCGGTGAGCACCGTGGGAACCGGCTCCGGCAGGAAGGGGAACAGCCACCGTTTCAGAAATCCCGTCACCACCCCCGCCAGAATCACCCAGGCGCAGACGGAGACCATGGACCGGACGGCCCGGTTCACCGCCTTCGGGAGGGAGGCGTCAGACTGGGGAAGCTCCAAAAACCGGGAAGGTGCTCCCCTCCATAAAACCGCCGCGACAGCAGCCGTCTCCAATTGAATGAGAAATACCAGCAGGGGAGCGGCTGAGTCTACGAAAATGCTCCCTAGAATCCCGAACAGAAACGCCGGACTGCAATTGTTGCAGTAGCCCAGCATCCGTTCCCCGTCTTTTTTCGACAATCCGCTGTCCATGGCCTGGACGACGCACTGGGCACCCACCGGGAAGCCTCCAACAGCACCCAGAAGAAAGATGCAGCCGCCGCCTTTCGGAAGCCCCAGCAGTGTTTCCAAAGCGGACAGAGCTTTGCTTTTGGAGCCTGTGAGGGCCGCCACCATCAGCCCGGACAGCACGAACATGGGAAACAGGGTGGGGATCACCGTTTTCAGACAGAGCATCAGGGCGTCTGACGCGTATTGGGCCGCGTACCGGCTGTCGATGATGAGGCAGAGCATCCCAACCCCCGCCCCCGCCAGAAGAAATGACCTGGAACGATTCTTCACACGTATCACCTCTGTGAAATCTATGAGCGGTTTTGGGATTTCATCCCAGCCGGACGCATAGTTTGTTTCCGGGAGGTGTGGCTTTTGAGATCATGGAAGCAGCTTTCCCAGCGTCCGGCCCAGGCGGTGAAGCCCCGGACGCTGGTGGAGATATGGGGAAAGACACGGGTCCTTGTGGAGCGGCACAAGGGCATTCTGGCATATGGAACGGAAGAGATCGTGGTGGGAGCCACCTTCGGGATGCTCCGGGTTACGGGACAGGAGCTGCGGCTGTGCTGCATGAGCCGGGAGCAGCTGTTCATCTCTGGCCGGATCGAGGGCGTAACTCTGGAGGGAGAGGAATGATGGACCTGTGGTGGAGATTTGGCGGCGCGGTGCGCCTGCGGCTCACGGGAGCGGACCCGGAGCGGACCTTGCGAAACCTGGCGAGGGAAGTTCGCCTGGAAAACATCGACCGGGCCTCGGCGCTGGTGATGGAGTTCACCGTCCCCCGGTGGGAGCTTCCCAGGGCAGAGGCCGCCGCAAAGCGCAGCGGAGACAAATTGGAGATCCTGGGAAAAGAAGGCCTGCCGGAGCTTCTTCGGTCCTGGATCCGGTGTCCGCTGGTCGTGCTGACGGTGCTTGCGCTTCTCGGGGCGACAGCATTCGTGCCCAGCCGCATCCTGTTCATCCGGGTGGAGGGGAACAGCGAGATCCCCACACGGCTGATCCTGGAACAGGCGGAGCGGTGCGGCCTGGGATTCTTCACATCCCGGGGGGAGCTGCGGAGCGAGCAGATCAAGAACCGGCTTCTGGAAGCGGTGCCGGAGCTGAGCTGGGTGGGGGTGAACACCTCCGGCTGTGTGGCGACCATCTCCGTGAAGGAGCGTCAGATCCAGCCCACGGCGGAGGAGCAGACCCCGGGGAACATCGTTGCCGTCACCGACGCCGTTGTGACCCAGCTCACCGCCACCGCCGGGACGCCCCTGTGCGCCGTGGGCGACGGGGTGAAAGCGGGGCAGGTGCTGATCTCCGGCTACACGGACCTGGGCCTGTGCACCCAGGTGGAAGCCGCGGAAGGGGAGGTATACGGCCTGACCCGCCGGAAAACGGAAGCTGTGATTCCCCAAACCACCCTGGTCCCCGGGGAAGAAGGGACCGTTGTGAAAAAATACAGCCTTCTGATCGGAAAAAAACGGATAAAATTTGATTCTGACAGTGGAATTTTGTATACTGGTTGTGATAAAATGACACAGATAGAGTATCTGCGCCTGCCGGGCGGCTGGGAGCTGCCGGTGGCCATCGTGGTGGAGACCTACACGGTCACGGAGCTGACGGAAGCGCTCCGCTGGGAGGTCACGGCCAACGAGGTTTTGGAGACCGTAAGCCGCGGCCAGGTAAAGCAGGCGATGACTGCCGGGGAGATCCTTCAATCGGAAACGAGCTTCGCTTCCGGGGACGGGTTGTTCCGGCTGACGGGGCTGTACCAGTGCCGGGAGATGATCGGCAGGCGGAGCAGCGGAATTTTGACAGAAGGTGATTTCAAAAGATGACGGAAAGAATGGTGAACGCGGAGCGGGTGGAGGACCTGGTTGCGGTCTTCGGCTCCTTCGACGAGAATATCAAGCGCATTGAAGAGGCGCTGAACGTGAAGATCGTCAACCGGGGCAACGAGCTGAAGGTCTCCGGAGACGAGGAGGCCGCCGATAAGGCGGTCCGGACCTTGGAGGGTCTGCTGACCCTGGCGGCCAAGGGCGAGGTGATCGACGAACAGCGGGTGCGATATCTGATCACCCTGGTGAAAGAGGGCAACGACGACCAGGTCCAGAAGATTGCGAAAGACGTGGTCTGCATCACCGCCAAGGGCAAGCCCATCAAGGCCAAAACCGTGGGCCAGCAGCATTATATGAAGGCCATCCAGAGTAACACCATCACCATCGGCGTGGGACCCGCCGGTACGGGCAAGACCTACCTCGCCGTTGCGGCGGCGGTGGCCGCCTTCCGGGAGCGGCAGGTGAACCGGATCATTCTGACCCGTCCCGCGGTGGAGGCCGGTGAGCGACTGGGCTTCCTCCCCGGCGATTTGCAGAACAAGGTGGACCCCTACCTGCGGCCTCTGTATGATGCCCTGTTCGATATGCTGGGCGCGGAGACCTTCCAGAAATACCAGGAGCGGGGCTCCATCGAGGTGGCACCTCTTGCCTACATGAGAGGCCGGACCCTGGACGACAGCTTCATCATCCTGGACGAGGCCCAGAATACCACCAAAGAGCAGATGAAAATGTTCCTGACCCGCTTGGGCTTCGGCTCCAAGATCGTCATCACCGGCGACGTGACCCAGATCGACCTGCCGGACGACAAGACCTCCGGCCTGAAGGATGCGGTCCGGGTGCTGGACGGTGTGAAGGACATCGCCATCTGCCGCCTGACCTCCGCCGACGTGGTCCGCCACGCCCTGGTCCAGGAGATCATCAACGCCTACGAAAAGGCCGAGAAGAAGCAGGAACAGAAGAAATTCAAGCCCGGACAGCAGAAGTTTGACGGAAAATACAGGAGAAAGAACAATGGCTAATGTGAAAATCAATCTGAGCTTCGACGCCCCGGGGTTCGTGAATCCCTTCGTGACCCACAACATCCAGCGCTGTATCGAGGCCACCCTGGACGCCGAGGGCGTCACCGCCAAATGCGAGATCAACATCCTGGTCACCGACGATTCCGGCATCCGGGCCATCAATGCCGCATCCCGGAACATCGACAAGGCCACGGATGTGCTCAGCTTCCCTATGTTCAATCTGGAACCGGGGAATCCTCCCACGGATTGGAGCGACTACCTGGACCCCGGCACGGGGATGTGCCCCCTGGGAGATATGTGCATCTCCCTGGAGCGGGCCCGGGCCCAGGCTAAGGAATTCGGCCACAGCGTGAAGCGGGAGGTTGGCTACTTAACCATCCATTCCATGCTCCATTTGCTGGGCTACGACCACTTGGACGAAGGCCCGATGAAGAAGCAAATGCGCGCTCGCGAGGAGGCCATTGCTTCCACCATCCCAGGCATGAGCCGAGAATAACATATTTGAGTGCTGAGTTCACAGTGCTGAGTGCGGAGTGAACGAGCTTCGTTTCAGAGAGACAATTCAGCACTTAGCACTCAGCACTGTGCACTTTTATTGATACAAAGGAGAATAACATGGCAACAAAGACCGCTATGATTACCATTGCCGGACGGCCCAACGTGGGCAAGTCCACACTGATGAACGCCCTGGTGGGCGAGAAGATCGCCATCGTGTCCAACAAGCCCCAGACCACCCGGAACCGGATTTCCGGCATCCTGACCCGGGGCGACAGCCAGTTCATCTTCATGGACACCCCCGGTTTCCACAAGCCCAGAACCAAGCTGGGCGACTATATGGTCAACGTCACCAAGGAATCCATCGCCGACGTGGACCTGACCATCCTGGTGGTGGAGCCCATCGCCAACGTGGGCGCTCAGGAGGAGGTCCTGATTGAGTCCCTGATGGCGAAAAAGTGCCCCACCATCCTGCTGATCAACAAGATCGACACCGTGGAGAAGGAGGACCTGCTTGCCGTCATCGCCGCCTATTCCCAGGCGGGCAAGTTCGACGCTATCATCCCCGTCTCCGCCAAGACCGGCGAGGGCCTGGATATGCTGCTGGACGAGTGTGAGAAGTACGCTGTCGAGTCTCCCTTCATGTTCCCCGATGACATGACCACCGATCAGCCCGAGCGGCAGGTCATGGCCGAGATCATCCGGGAGAAGCTGCTGTGGACCCTGGATAAGGAGATCCCCCATGGCACCGCCGTGGAAATCACCCGGTTCTCCGAGCGGGACAACGGCATCATCGACATCGACGCTACCATCTACTGCGAAAAGGCCAGCCACAAGGGCATCATCATCGGCAAGCAGGGCGCCATGCTGAAGAAGATCAGCTCCATGGCCCGTGCCGACTGCGAGAAGTTCATGGGCACCAAGGTGTACCTGACTACCTGGGTCAAGGTCAAGGAGAACTGGCGGGATTCCGACTTCCTGGTCCGCAACTTCGGCTACAGCGAATAATTTACAGGTGTAGCAGCCTGTCCCTCCGGAAAAACTAACGCCGGAGGGATGAAAGATGAGATCGGACGAATACTGGAAACTGTTTTTGGAGACCGGAGTGCCGGAATATTATCTGGCCTTCCGTTCCTGCAAGGACTCGGAGGAGACGCATGTATCTGAAAATACAGGGCCTGGTGCTCCGGGTCACGGAGTACAATGACCATGACTGCCTGCTGACGCTCCTGACCCGGGAGCACGGCAAGCTGACGGCCAAGGCCAGGGGCCTCCGGCGGAAGAATTCCCCGCTGACCGCCCAGTGCCAGCTGCTGGCTTATGCAGAATTCACCCTTTTTGAATACCGTGGGATGTACACTATCAACGAGGCGGCAACCATCGAGCTGTTCCATGAGCTGCGCCGGGACCTGACCCGGCTCACGCTCGGGACCTACTTCGCCCAGGCGGCGGAGGTGATCTCTCAGGAGGACCTGCCGAACCCGGAATTGCAGTCGCTGGTCTTAAACTGCCTCTTTGCGCTCAGCAAGCTGGGAGAACCGGAGGCCAAGGTCAAGGCGGTATTCGAGCTTCGCTCCGCCTGCATCGCGGGCTATTACCCGGATTTGAGCGGGTGCCACGCCTGCGGACAAGCCTGGCCGGACCGGTTCGACCTGTCCGCCGGACGATTGGAATGCTCGGGCTGCCGGAGCTTCGACTCCGACGGCATCCGGATGCCTGTGGACGCCGGAATGCTGCAAGCCATGCGCTACATCGCGGAATGTGACGGGCGGCGGCTTTTTGCCTTCCGACTGCCGGAGGAGTCCATGGACAAGCTCACCTCCGTCACGGAGGCGTATCTGACGACGCAGTTGGAACGGGGCTTTTCTACGCTGGATTTTTATAAGTCACTGGTGTTTTGAGTATCCATTGGGACGATGAGGAGTCTGATATGGGAAAGATACATAACCATTGGTTTTCTTATTCTTTGATCCTGATTTGGATGGTTATCTGGCTTTTGGCGCAGAAATTCGGGATACAGCCAGCGTTGGAGAATCGTGGTTTCAATCTGATCGGTTCCCAGTATTACCGCTTTGGAACGGCACTGTTTTTGCACATCGATTTTGTCCATGTTCTGAGCAATGCCCTTGCGCTGTATTGGATTTGTGTCTATCTGGAACCTGAGATCCCGCCGGTGAAGCTGCTGGTATTTTCGCTGATCATTGGAGGAATTGCCAATGGGCTGTTTTCTGCGATTTACCGGGATTCTTCCGGATTCGGCGGCTCGC
>JBGVDK010000073.1:0-7561 GCA_045119355.1 Faecousia sp. | reverse complement strand
CGGGGAAACGGAGAAGACCGATTATGTGGACGCTCTGGGTCACAGCTATGAGAGTGAGATTATCGCTCCTACCTGCAAGAAGCAAGGCTACACCCTCCTGACCTGCACGGTCTGCGGGGAAACGGAGAAGACCGATTATGTGGATGCTCTGGGTCACAGCTATGAGAGTGAGGTTATCGCTCCTACCTGCAAGAAGCAAGGCTACACCCTCCTGACCTGCACGGTTTGCGGGGAAACGGAAAAGACGGACTATGTGGACGCCCTGGGTCACAGCTATGAGACCGAGGTCGTTGCGCCCACCTGCACCAAGAACGGCTATACCCTCCATACCTGTGCCCTCTGCGGCGACACGGAAAAGACCGACGTCACCGAAAAGACCGGACATCATTACGACGACGGTGTGGTGACCAAGGAGGCTACCACCACCGCCATGGGCCGGATCACCTATACCTGTCTGGGCTGCGGGGACAGCTACACCGAGACCACGCCGAAGCTGGTGAATCCCTTCGTGGATGTGAAGCAGAGCGCGTACTATTTCAATGCCGTGATCTGGGCGGTGGACCGGGGCATCACCTCCGGCACCGACGAGACCCATTTCTCCCCGGAGAGTCCCTGCACCCGTGCCCAGGTGGTTACGTTTCTGTGGCGGGCCGCCGGTTCCCCGGAGCCGGAAGGGGTGGATTGTCCCTTTACCGATGTGCCCGCCGGAAGCTACTACCGCAAGGCGGTGGTTTGGGCGGCGGAGCAGGGGATCACCTCCGGCATCGACGCTACCCACTTCGGTCCTGAACAGAGCTGCACCCGGGCGCAGGTGGTGACCTTCCTCTACCGGGCAAAGGGAAGTCCGGAATGGGAGACGGTGAACCGGTTCTCCGATGTGAAGCGGGGCGACTATTACTACGTCAGCGTCTGCTGGGCCGCGGACAACGGCATCACCTCCGGCGTGGACGGGGAGCGATTCGCGCCCGATCAGGTCTGCATCCGGGCTCAAATCGTTACCTTCCTGCACAGAGCGGATTCCATTGGCGAATGATCCATCATCCCGGCGCGGTTTGGACTGCGCCGGGATCTTTTCTGGGAAAAAGCGTTGCCATTCGGTTCTTTTGCCTGTATAATAACAAAATCAACCATTTTTGGAGGAATCCCAATGAGACCCGAAGCATTCAAAGCATACGCGGACAAAATCGCGGCCAATTGCGGCCGCGTCATCGTGGGCAAGGATGAGGTCATCCGCCAGATCACCGTCAGCTTCCTCTGCGGCGGCCATGTGCTGCTGGAGGATGTGCCCGGCACCGGCAAGACCATGCTCCTGCGCTCCTTTGCCAAGACCGTGGGCGGCGATTTCCGCCGGATCCAGTTTACCCCGGACCTGCTGCCCTCGGATTTGACCGGCATCAATTTTTACAACCAGAAGACCGGCGAATTTGAGTTCCGTCAGGGACCGCTGTTTTCCAGCATGATCCTGGCCGACGAGATCAACCGGGCAACCCCCCGGACCCAATCGGCGCTGTTGGAGGCCATGGAGGAGCGGCAGGTGTCTGTGGACGGCACCACCTATCCCATGGCGAAGCCCTTCATGGTCATGGCCACACAGAACCCCATTGAATCCTATGGCACCTTCCCGCTGCCGGAGGCCCAGGTGGACCGGTTCTTCATGCGCCTGTCCATGGGCTACATGACCCGGGAGCAGGAGCTGGCGGTGATCTCCCGGAAGTCCACCCTGACCCTGGTGGAGGAGCTGGAGCAGGTGGTCACCCAGGAGGAGACCCAGGCCCTTCAGAACGCCATCCATGAGGTGAAGGTCAGCGCCGATGTGGCGAACTTCATCATGGATATCGTCACCGCCACCCGGGAAACCCGGGAGCTGGTCAGTGGTGTGTCCACCCGAGGGGCCATCGCCCTCTACAAGGCCAGCCAGACCATTGCCGCCATGGAGGGCCGCGACTATGTGATCCCCGAGGACGTGGTCCGGGAGGCGGTCCCGGTGCTGGCCCACCGGCTCACCGCGGCCTCCGGCGCGGCGGCCGACGCCGAGAGCTATTTGAGAAAGAAGCTGGAACAGTGCGCCGTTCCCCTGGAAAACATTGACCGGGTATGAGCTGGGGAATGGCGCTGCTGGCAGGATTGCTGCTGGCATTTTTGGAAAAGAACTGGGCGGGCTGGGCGCTGAAAAAGCTCCGCTTCACCGGATCCTGTGACCGGGTCTTCGCCGAGCCCGGGGAAGCGGTGACCTGGAAGGCCACGGTGGAGAACACCTGGCGGCTTCCGGTGCCCTTTGTCCGGGTGTGGGAGAGCTTCCCCACCGCCGCGAAGGTGAAGGCTGAACCGGGCTGGGTCCGTTCCCACTGCCGGGAGGCCATGCGCCAATGGCACGTGGAGGAGAGGCTCTCCCTGCTGCCCCGACAGAGGATCACCCGGTCTGTGGCGATGACCTTTGAGAAGCGGGGCGTGTATACCCTGGGCGGGACACGGCTCTCCGCTGGCGACCTGTTCGGCTTCAACGAGGAGACCCTGGATATTCCGGGGCAGAGTATCGTCGTCATCCCGGAGCGGTCGAAAAACCGGATCTCCACCCAGGCGGTGGGCGGCTTTCTGGGGGATATCTCCGTCCGGCGGTTCATTCTGGAAGACCCGATCCTCACCATCGGCTTCCGGGACTACACCGGCCGGGAGCCCATGAAGGCGGTGTCCTGGACCCGGACCGCCGTCACCGGAACCATGCAGGTGAAGCAGTACGACCACACCGCCGAACAGACGGTCCAGGTGCTGCTGAACGTGGAAAACGGCACTCCCGGGGCGCTGGAAGAGGCCTTCCGGCTGACCCGGTCCGTGTGTGAGGAGCTGGAAAAGAAGAAAATTCCCTTTGGCCTCCGGACCAACGGCAACCTGCCTGGTCCCGTGGGCAAGCTGTTCCACCTGTCCGACGGGCTGGGACAGAGCCATCTGAGCACCATCTTCTACGCACTGGGACGGGCGGATTATACCTGCTACCAGTCCTTCCGCTACCTGACAACCCAGACCCTCCGGCACCGGAAGAGCAACGAGGCCTACATCGTCATCACCCCGGTCCTCCGGGAGGATGGGAAGGCCTGCATCCGGTCTTTGGAGCAGGCGGTGGGAAACGCCCTGTGCGTGCTGACGGCTGAGGAGGTGGAAGCATGAGCCTGTGGATCTTTTTGAAGGTATTTGGCGACTGCTGCCTGTTTTTCTCCCTGATGGCGGCGTTTCCCAACATTTTTGTGCATAATTTCACAACCCTGTGGCCCGCGCTGCTGTGCGGCCTGGGGGCGGCTCTGGCCTGTTATCTGACGGATGCCGGGAAAGGGAAGCTGCGGTTTCTGGCCGCGGCGCTGCCCCTGCTGTCGCTGATTCTGGCGGACGGGGTGATGGAATATGTGATGCTGGCGCCCGTGCTGCTTTACACAATTTTAGTGATTGGCCGGGGAATGCTGGGGCTGGAATACTACGGCTTCCGGGAGGGCTTCAAGCGGAGCCTGACCATCTGGGGCCTGGGCTTCGGCGTACTCTGGGCGCTGAGCTATATGGAGAGCGCTTCCAGCTCCGACATCCGGGTCCTGGCCTGGGAGGAGACGTTGGAGCTGGGAATGCTCTACATCCTCAGCGGCGTGGTTCTTCTCCGTCAGCTCCGGCTGGGTTCGGTTGGCCGGAATAAAAAGCAGCTGGGCTACACCCTGGGCGGCTGCGCGGGTCTCGCCGTAGTGATCGTGGCGGTGGAGAAGGTGCTGAGTCTGAACGCCAGCTCCATCAAGGATGTGCTGATGCGGGTCTTCACGTTTATTATCGGCCTGCCCCTGCGGCTTTACGCATGGCTGGTCAGCCTGCTGATCTCCGGGGATATGAAAATGAAGCCCACCCAGGCGACCACGCCCAACGGAGAGGGCTCTTCCACCGGATCCTACGGCGGGATGATTTCCTGGATCCAGGAGGCGGCAGAGCAGGTCCTGCCGCCGTCGGAGGAGGAGAAATTCCCCTGGTGGCTGGTGGTGCTGGTGCTGATGGTCATCGGCGGCGCGATGATCGCCATGATCCTCTCCTTCCGGAAGAACACCGGGATGGTCTACACCTCGGAGGAGGTCACGGAGGCAGAGGCTCCGAAACAGGAAAAGCAGGAGATACGCCGCACCAACCGGGGCAAGATCCGGAAATACTACCGGGACTACCTGAAAATGGAGCAGAAGCGCGGCCTGCTGATCAAAAAGCACCACACCTCCGGAGACGTTCTAAAGGGCGTCACCGCCCAGACCGATGGGGAAGCGGCCGCTCAGCTCCGGGAGCTGTACCTGATCGCCCGGTACGACGAGTCCGCCGACATCACCCCCGAGCAGGTGAAGCTGGCGAAGGATGCCCTGAAGCGGAGCCGGGGAAATTGAATCACGAAAGACCGCCCGACCGGGCGGCCTTTTTGTGCCTTATTTGCTTTTTTCGCAGAGGGCCCGCTGGGCCGAAATGGTATACAACGTATCCGCAAGCTGGGTCAGCACGGCCCCCAGCAGCTCCAGCTCCTCGTTCGACAGGTCCCGGGCGATGGCGTTGGCCGCCGCCGTGATGGAGGCGGTGAGTTCGCAGGGGTTCATAGATCTTCACCTCAAAATTATTTTATGACGAAACAGAAAAAAACGCCAGAAAAGGAAATGTCAGCATGACCAGCGCGCTCCGGCAAGAATCTGAACACCACCCAGCCTTTTTCGGGAAAACCGAAGACGGCTGGAATTTTTATGACCTTTGATGGGCGCTTTTTGACGAAAAGAATCGTTTTGTGGGGGCTTGATGCACGGAACAGGGCAACAAGGCCCCTTTTTTGAGCCGATTTACGGAGGGGATAACTATGAATGTAACAAAAACAATCGTAATGGACCTGTCCTGCGGGGACGCTGTACAGCAGGTGCTGGCGGTGGAGGGAGACTCCGGAACCCGGTCGGTGGAGCTGCTGCTGCAAAACCAGCAGGAGGCGTGGACTGTTCCGGAGGGCGTAACCGCGTCGCTGGTGTATCAGAAGTCCGACGGTACCGCCGGATGGTATGACAAGCTTCCGGACGGCTCGGCGGCCTGCGCGGTGAATGGAAACAGCATCCTGGTGGAGCTGGCGCCCCAGGTGCTCACCGCGGTGGGGCAGGTCTTCGCGGCGGTGGTGCTTCAGACCGAGGAGGGGGAACAGCTGACCACCTTCGCTTTTCTCATCGACGTCAGAGCCTGCCCGGCGGAAAGCGGAACCAGCGAGGACTATTACAGCCTGACCTCAGCGAAAACGCTGGCGGAATTGGCGGAGCGGGTGGAGGCGCTGGAACAGGGCGCGTCCTCCGGAAGCGGCGGCGACGGCGGGTATTACACACCTTCGGTCAGCCAGCCCACCGAGGACACCATGCAGATGGACTTCACTCCAAGCGCTGAGGATATGCCCGCTGTGGCTCCGGTGACGGTGACCCTGCCCGCAGGTCCCCAGGGTGAGAAGGGTGAAAAGGGCGACAAGGGAGACACAGGGCCACAGGGAGAAAAGGGTGAGGCTGGCGCACAGGGCGAAACCGGCGCGACAGGCCCCCAAGGACCCCAGGGCGAGCAGGGTCCCGCCGGAGCGGACGGAGAAACGCCCGCCATTGAGCTGGCGCGCGTTACGAGCGCGGAACGGTCTGGCGTCAAGGTAACTGTGACGACCAGTTCCGGCATCCAGATCGCCACGGTGTATGACGGCGCAGATGGCCCCGCAGGTCTCCCGGGGGCCGACGGCGCGGACTATACCTTCGACGCCACCGTCTACGGACTGCCCGTTCTGGAGCTCACCGGCGACATCTCGGCCATCAAGGAAAGTAAGGACAACAAGGTGACGGTGAGCTACGCCTACGGTGATCTGATCGGCACCTGCACCCTCAAGGGCCAGGGGGCCACCAGCTACGCCACCGCCCAGGCCCTGGGGGACAAGGGCAAATTCAACTACACCATCAAGTTCGACACCGCCTTCGAGGCCTTCCCCGGCTGGGGCGAGCAGCAGAAATACTGCCTCAAGGCGAACTTCATCGACCACACCCACGCCCGGAACATCGTTTCCTGCAAGCTCTGGGGCTTGATGGTGAAATCCCGTTCTGCGGTCCCGGAGGAGCTGTCCGGCCTGCCCAACGGCGGCGCGGTGGACGGCTTCCCCATTGTCATCCTGCTCAACGGGGAGTTTCATGGGCTGTACACCCTCAACATCCCCAAGGACGGCTGGATGTTCGGCCTGGAAGAGGACGCCTCCAAAACGCAGGCCATCGTGGGAGCCAACGACCACGAGACGGCCACCCAGTTCAAGGGGGAGCTGGCCGGGGACGAGTCGGACTTCGAGGTGGAATTCGTCTCTGACGAGGGCAACGCCGACTGGGTGACCGGGTCCCTGAACACCCTGATCAACGCCTGCGTGGATAGCTGGGGCGGCGACCTGGACACCACCGTGGCCCAGTATCTGGACTGGGATTCCGCCATCGACTACCTGATCCTGACGGTGGTGGAGAAGGGCACCGACGCGGTGGACAAGAACTTCCTGCTGACCACCTTCGACGGGGTCAAGTGGTATTTCACCGTCTACGACCGGGACACCACCTACGGCCTGGCCTGGGACGGCTCGGAGCTCAGCCGCCCGGTGTCCAACGTCAGCTTCACCGAATGCGCCGAAACCAGCCGCCTGTGGGAACTGATCAAGCGGTTCAAGACCGACGCTCTGAAGGCGCGATACAAGGCCCTCCGGGCGAACGTCCTGTCCGAGTCCCGGATCATGCAGTATTTCGAGAATTTCGCCTGGGCCATCCCGTCCCCCGTGCTGCTGGAGGACGTGAAGCGCTGGCCCTCCATCCCCGGATCCTCGGTCAACACCATCGACCAGATCGGGCGTTTTGTGCGGCAGAGACTGGAAACCTGCGATGCATGGGTGGATGCCCTCCCTGCGCAGGAAACGCCGCCTACGACTGAGCCGGACACCCCGGCTGACGGTTACACCAACCTGGTACCGACTTCTACCGACACTGACGGCAGCATTTTCAACGGCACCGGCTACATGGATAACGCCCGCCTGAGCTCCAGCGGTGGCGTGAGCAGCTCCGCACAGGACGGCTCTGTGGTTACTGGATTTATGCCATATACCAGTCTCGGCGTCATCAGGATTAAGGGTGCTACATTCCCGCAGGTTAATTCCGAACACTACTATGTCAATTTCTATGATTCCGACAAGACGTTCATTTACGGCGCAGATGATGATAACATCGTAAATGGTACTGGAGCATTCGAGCCGATTACCTGCGAATACGATGAAGCAACAGGCGTGACAACCATTGATTTCAGCGGAACGCCGGAGGGCACTTTCATCGGTGATGCCCCGAGAACTGCCGCATATTTCCGCCTGAACGCCAAGGGTTCCGGCGCAGACCTGATCGTCACCGTCAATGAGGAGATTACCGACTAAGAAAAAGCCCCCGGCAACGGGGGCACATAAGGAGGAAACACAAATGAAAAGATTTATCATCATCGCCCTTGCCCTGTGCCTGGTCATCGCCATGGCCGTCCCCGCGTCCGCTGTTAC
>JBGVDK010000072.1:0-2548 GCA_045119355.1 Faecousia sp. | reverse complement strand
GTCGTTCTCGGTGAAGGCCTCTACGGTGATGGCCAGGATTTCGTTGACCGCTCCGCAGATCAGTTCCAGCTCCTTCATAGCTTTCTCGGAGAACTGAGCGCCGTCCTCCTTCAGACGCTGGCCCAGCTCCACCAGGTTGGTGGCGTAGTCGCCGATGCGCTCGAAGTCGGGGATGGTCTGCATCAGCATATCCAGCTGACGGTCCTCGCCTTCGGACTCGATGACCTTGCTCAGGCCGATGAGGAACATATCGCTGTCGCCGGTGAACTTGTCCAGGCACTCCTCCTCGGCGTTGATGACCTCGTCCAGGGCGGGATCGTAGTTCATCAGCTGCCGGGTGCCCCGGGCGAAGTTGTCCCGGGCGATGGCGCCCATGGCGGCGACGGCCTTGGTGGTCTCGCCCAGAGCCATGGCGGGGGAGATGTAGAGCTTATCGTCCAGGGTGAGCAGCTCGGGATGGCGGGGAGCCTTCTCGGGCTCGTCCTTGACGATGATCATGGACAACTTCACCAGCCAGTTGGTGAAGGGGATCAGTACAATGGCGGTGACCAGGTTGAAGATGGTCTGGAAGTTGGCGATGATGCCGCTGTCCACAGTCCGGAACCAGAATTCGGCGCCGAAGACCGCGGCATTCTGCATGATGGTTATGACGATCATGAACAGCACGGTGCCGATGGTGTTGAAGGCGATGTGGACCACGCCGGTGCGCTTGGCATCCTTGCCGGAGCCGATGGAGCAGACCATAGCGGTGGTGACGCAGGTGCCCAGGTTGATGCCCATGATCACGGGATAGGCCATGGCGAAGGTCACGCCGGAGCCGGGGACCGAGGCCACGGTCTGAAGCATACCGACGGTTGCGGAGGAGCTCTGGACGATGACGGTGAGCACCAGACCGAAGAGAATGCCGAACAGGGGATTGTTCAGGTAGCCCAGGAAGGAGCTGAAGGCGTCGGTGCCGATCAGGGGACGGACGCCCTCGGTCATCAGGTTCAGACCGATGAACAGTACGCCGAAGCCCACGAAGATGTCGCCGATGGTCTTGGCGGACTTGCTCTTGACGAACATGATCAGCACGATGCCAACCACCAGGGCGATGGGAGCCAGGGTGTCGGTGTCGAACAGCCACAGCAGCCAGCTGCCGTCGGATTCGATGGAGCCAAGGCGGATGATCTGAGCGGTGACAGTGGTGCCGATGTTGGCGCCCATGACGATGGACACGGCCTGCCGCAGGTTCAGGACGCCCGCGCCGATCAGGGCCACGGTAAGGACGATGGTTGCGGTGGAGCTCTGGATCACGGCGGTGACCAGCGCGCCGGTGAGCACGCCCATGACCACATTTCCGGTGACTTTTTCAAGAACCCGCTTCAGCGCTGCGCCGGAGCTGTTCTTCAGGCCGTCGCCCATGACCTCAATGCCGTAGAGGAACATGGCCAGACCGCCCAGAAGCTGGACAATGGCACTAATAATTTCCATTTTCAGTTTCTCCTAATTTCAATTCTTAAATTCAGTTGTAATGGCTCCGTAAAGCCATTGTTAATTATAAAGAAAGATTTGTAAAAAGTAAAGCATGAAATGCGGCTGAAGGCTCCATTTGTCGAAAACAGAAACAACGGTCCTCCGGGAAAGAGGACCGTTGGAATCTTTGCTGAGGAATTATTTTCCAGTGGAGCCGAAACCGCCTGCGCCGCGAACGGTGTCGGACAGCTCCTCCGCTTCCACGAAGCCGGGAGTGAACACCGGAACCACCAGCAGCTGAGCCACCCGCTCACCGGGAGCGATCTGCTGGGTTTCCTTGCCGTGATTGTGGAGCACCACCATCAGCTCTCCCCGGTAGTCGGAGTCGATGACACCCACCTTGTTGGCGGGAGCCAGGCCACGCTTGGTGCCCAGGCTGCTCCGGGCGAAGACCAGTCCGGCGGTGCCGGAGGGGAGCTCGATAGCCAGGCCCGTGGGGATGGCCTTGGTTTCGCCGGGGCTGATGGTCACGGTCTCTTCCAGACAGGCGTACAGGTCCGCGCCGGCGGAAAATTCGGTGCCGTAGGTGGGGAGCACTGCCCCGTCGCGCAGGCGTTTCACTTTGATCTGTTCCATTATTTCAAACCTCTTCCTTCTCCCTGCCAGTCCTCCCAGAGAACGACTTCTCCAGCGGCAAGGCTCTTTTTTACGTCGATGAGCCGCTGATTCTCGGAACCCCGGAACCGGAGGCTCAGGTTTTTCTTTTCCTCGACGAAGGGGCCGTCCACAAGGACGTCCAGATAGCTCAGATATTCTTTCGTGATGGCGGGATCTCCCAGCTTCCCGGGGAGGATGTCCCGGTCGAACACATAGCCGGAGAAGGCCCAGATGCTCTTTTCCGGCAGCTCCCGCTTGATCTGCCGGAGCAATTCCACCACAGCGGGCTGGTTCCGGGGATCGAAGGGCTCGCCGCCCAGGAGGGTGATGCCCTTGACGAAGCTGGGGCGGAGCTGGTCGAGGATGTAGTCGATGGTCTCCTGGGTGAAGGGTTCACCGAAGTCGAAATCCCAGGCCTCCTGGTTGAAGCAGTTTT
>JBGVDK010000071.1:0-4048 GCA_045119355.1 Faecousia sp. | reverse complement strand
GTTTTTCATGATCTCCCGGAACTCTTCTTCGTTGTCGGCAAAACCGCCGCCGGTGCCGCCCAGGGTAAAGGCAGGCCGGAGCACCACGGGATAGCCGATCCGCTCCGCGGCGGCCAGGCCCTCCTCCATGGAGTTGGCGATCTCCGAGGGAAGCACCGGCTCGCCCAGGGATTCGCAGAGCTCCTTGAACAGCTCCCGGTCCTCTGCCCGGTCGATGGAGTCGGCGGGGGTGCCCAGCAGCTCCACCCGGCATTCCTTCAGAATGCCCTTCCGTTCCAGCTGCATAGTCAGGTTCAGTCCCGTCTGGCCGCCGATGCCGGGGATGATGGCGTCGGGCCGCTCGTAGCGGATGATCCGGGCAATGTATTCCAGGGTCAGGGGCTCCATATACACCTTGTCGGCGATGGAGGGGTCGGTCATGATGGTGGCCGGATTAGAGTTACAGAGGATGACTTCATACCCCTCTTCCTTCAGCGCCAGACAGGCTTGGGTGCCCGCGTAGTCGAACTCCGCCGCCTGGCCGATGACGATGGGACCGGAGCCGATGACCAGTATTTTGTGAATATCCGTTCTCTTGGGCATCTTACTTCTCCTCCATCATGGCGATAAATTGGTCGAACAGGTAGGCGCTGTCCTGGGGACCAGGGGCGCTCTCCGGGTGGTACTGGACGGAGAAGATCCGGTCCGCAACGCACCGCTGGCCCTCCACGGTGTCGTCCAGCAGGTTCACATGGGTCACTTCCAAGCCAGTTCCCGCCAGGGTGGAGGCATCCACCGCGTAGGAATGGTTCTGGGAGGTGATCTCCACCTTTCCGGTGAGCAGGTTCTTCACCGGATGGTTGCCTCCCCGGTGGCCGAATTTCAGCTTGTAGGTCTTGGCGCCGTAGCTCAGCGCGATGATCTGGTGTCCCAGGCAGATGCCGAGGATGGGCAGCTTTCCCCGAAGAGCGCGCACCAGCTCAATGACGGGCTTGGCATCCTCCGGGTTGCCGGGGCCGTTGGAGATGAACAGGCCGTCGGGCTTCATGGCCTCCACTTCTTCCGGGGAGATGTCCCAGGGAACGATGGTCACGTCACAGCCCCGGGCGTTCAGGCTCCGGACAATGTTCCGCTTCATGCCGCAGTCCACCGCCACCACATGGAACCGGGGCGCTTCGGCAGGCGAGTTCCAAACGATCTTCGTACTGACCTGAGCCACCTGGTCCGTGGGGAGCGGGGTGGTGTCCATCTTGGCGAAGCCCACGATGTTGGGGGTCTCGGCGTCGGTGAGCAGGGCCTTGCAGCTTCCCTTGTCCCGGATATGCCGGGCAAGCTGACGGGTGTCCACCCCGGCGATGCCCGCGATGCCGAAGCGCTTCATCACCTGCTCCAATGTCTCCACGCTGCGGAAATTGGAGGGCTCGTCGTTGTATTCCCGGACGATCATGGCGGAGATGGTGGGCCGCTCGGTCTCATAATCGGCGGCGCAGATGCCGTAGTTGCCGATCAGGGGGTAGGTCATCACCACCGCCTGGCCGGTGTAGCTGGGATCCGAGAGGATCTCCTGATACCCCACCATGGAGGTGTTGAACACGATCTCCACCAGCCGCTCCCCCTCTGCGCCGAAGCCGTAGCCGTAGAATTCCGCGCCATCGGAGAGAATGATCTTTTTGTCGTAGTGCCGTATCATGGTTCACGTTCCTTTCGCTTCAGACAGCTTCTGCTCGAACTGGTCCTTCCGGGTGTCCTCGGGGATCGCGGTGGGATAATTCCCGGAGAAGCAGGCGCTGCAATAGTCCCCGCTGCCGCAGAGCTCCCCCAGGTCCTCCAGAGGCAGATACCCCAGAGAATCCACTCCGATGATCTTCCCGATTTCCTCCACGGTGTGGTGGCAGGCAATGAGATGGTCCCGGGAATCGATGTCCGTGCCATAGTAGCAGGGATGGAGGAAGGGCGGCGCGGAGATGCGCATATGAATCTCCTTCGCCCCGGCGCTGCGCAGGAGCTGGACGATCCGGGCGGAGGTGGTGCCCCGGACGATGGAGTCGTCGATGAGCACAATCCGCTTGCCCCGGACCTCGTCCTCCACGGGACTGAGCTTGATCCGGACCTGGTCCACCCGGTTGTCCTGGCCGGGGGAAATGAAGGTCCGGCCAATGTACTTGTTCTTGATCAGGCCGATGCTGTATGGGATCCCGGACTCCCGGGCGTAGCCCAGGGCCGCGTCCAGGCCGGAGTCCGGCACGCCGATGACCGCATCCGCGTCCACCGGATGGGCCTTCGCCAGCAGCTCTCCCGCCTTCACCCGGGCGTCGTGGACGCTGACGCCCTCAATGACGGAGTCCGGCCGGGCAAAATAGATATGTTCAAAGATGCACAGCCGCTTTTCCTCGGTGCCGCAATGGCTCCGGTCGCTCTGCACACCGTTTTGGTCAAAGGTAATGATCTCGCCGGGGAGCACGTCCCGCTCAAATACCGCGCCAACCGCGCCCAGGGCGCAGCTCTCCGAGGCCACCACATAGGTGCCGTCGGCCATCCGTCCGTAGCACAGCGGCCGGAAGCCATGGGGGTCCCGGACGGCGATGAGCTTGGTGGAGGACATGAGCACCAGGGAGTAGGCTCCCTCCAGCGAATCCATGGCCCGGCTCACCGCCTCCTGAATGGACTTGGATGTGATCCGCGCCCGGGTGATGACATAAGCGATGGTCTCGGTGTCCGAGGTGGTGTGGAAGATGGCCCCGGACAGCTCCAAATCCCGCCGCAGGGGCAGAGCGTTGCTCAGATTGCCGTTGTGGGCCACCGCCAGCTTGCCCTTCAGGTGGTTGACCTGGATGGGCTGGCAGTTGGACAGGGTGACGCCGCCGGTGGTGCCATAGCGCACATGACCCACGGCAATCCTTCCCTGGGGGAATTTCGCCATTTCCTCCCGGCTGAACACCTCGTTCACCAGGCCGATGCCCTTGTGGGCGGAGAAAACGCCATCGTCGTTGACCACGATGCCGCAGCTCTCCTGGCCTCGGTGCTGCAATGCGTACAGGCCGTAATAGGTCAGCCCCGCCACATCCTCCGGACGGGTGCTGTAGACGCCAAAGACGCCGCATTCTTCATGGATGCTCATATTCACTCCCCCAGACTGGCTTTCACGAAGCCGAGAAACAGCGGATGGGGCTTGTTGGGCCGGCTCTTGAACTCGGGATGGTACTGCACGCCCACATGGAAAGGCCGCCCCGGCAGCTCCACCGTCTCCACCAGCCGTCCGTCGGGGGACGTACCGCTGAGGACCAGGCCTGTGGAGGCCAGCTTTTCCCGGTAGTCGTTGTTGAATTCATAGCGGTGGCGGTGGCGCTCGCTGATCTGAGAAGCGCCGTAGCACCGCTCCATGGTGGTTCCGGGGGCAATGACGCAGGGGTACGCGCCAAGCCGCAGGGTGCCGCCCTTGTCCACGTCCTCGCTCTGGCCGGGCATAAAGTCGATGACCTTGTGAGCGCCCTCCGGGTCAAACTCGCCGGAATTGGCATCCTCCATCCCGGCGAACCGGGCATACTCGATGACCATGATCTGCATACCAAGGCAGATGCCGAAGTAAGGTACTCCCCTCTCCCGGGCGAATTTCGCCGCCAGGATCATGCCCTCGATGCCCCGGCCGCCGAAGCCGCCGGGCACAATGATGCCGCCGAGACCGGAGAGCTTCTCTTCATAGGTCTCCGGTGTCAACGTCTCGGAGTCGATCCACTGGATCTTCACATCCGCGTCCAGGGCATACCCCGCGTGCCGCAGAGCCTCCGCCACGGAGAGGTAGGCGTCGTGGAGCTGGACATACTTGCCCACGAGGCCAATGGTGACGGTCTTGCTCCGGCTGTAAATCTTCTCCACCAGGGCCTTCCATTCCGTCAGGTCCGGCTCCTTGGCATCCAGCCCCAGTTCCCGGCAGACGATGCCGGAAAAGTTCTGCTTTTCCAGCATCAGGGGGGCTTCGTACAGATTCGGCAGGGTGATATTTTCGATGACGCAGTCGGGCTTGAGGTTGCAGAACATGCTGATCTTCCGGAAGATGCTCTCCTCCAAGGGC
>JBGVDK010000070.1:0-13293 GCA_045119355.1 Faecousia sp. | reverse complement strand
ATCGTCGACCATCTTCTTGAAGTCGTCGGGGTTGGACAGGTACTCACCAGCCATGCCGGGGTACAGGGGAGCGACGGAAGCGGAGACGGAGGAGATGTTGAAGTTCAGCTCGTCGATGGCCTTGCGGAAGCCGGCGACGTTCTCCTTGGTCATGGGGACCTGGGAAATTTCTGCGCAGTGGTAGCCGATATCGACCAGCTTGCCCATCACCTCGTAGGGCTCAAAGCTGGGCATCTTGGCGGGAGCGATGGTGGACATCTGAACACCGATCAAACCTTTTTTGCTCATGGGAATACACTCCTTAAATTATTTTTAGTATGGTGGGGGAATTACACTTCGACCAGAGCGCTGGTATTGGCGCTGCGGAAGATGGAATCCATCAGACGGACGACCATAGCGCCCTCGCTGATGTGGATGTAATCGTCAGAGTTCTCGGCGACAGCCTTATAGAACCGGGCGACCAGACGGGTGTGAGATGCGCCGTAGTAGAACTTGACGCCCTCCAGTCTGGGAGCCTTGACGATGACCTCCCGGGAGGAGTCGGGGTTGACCTTGTAGAGGGTGTTGTCCTCAATGTGGAAGGTGCCCTTCTCCATGGCAACGCGGATCTGGACGGACTCGTTGGCCCAGTTGTTGTTGGTGGCGAAGAACAGGCCGTTGGCACCGTTGGCAAACTCCAGGCGGGCGATGATGTCGCCTTCGACCTCGATGCCCAGGTCATTGGTCTGGCCGACCACAGCGTGGAGCTTGGAAATGTCGCCGCCCAGGAAGTACAGCAGATCCAGAGTATGCAGGGACTGGTTGATCATGGAGCCGCCGCCGGCGTACTTCCACTTGCCGCGCCAGGGCTGAGCGGTGTAGTAATCGCTCCAGCGGCGCCAGGGCACGAAGCCCCGGATGCCGATGATCTTGCCGTATTCGCCGGAGTCGATGATCTTGTTAAGCTCTTCGGTGGTCTCGTTCATCCGGTTCTGCAGGCACACGCCGATCTTCACCTCGGGGTGGTCCTTCTCCAGCTGGCAGAACTGCTCCGCCTCCTTGGTGTTCAGGGCGATGGGCTTTTCGCAGAAGACGTTGCAGCCCATTTCCACCAGCTCCTTGGTGACGGGGTAATGCAGGTAATGGGGCAGGCAGATATGGACCACGTCGGGCTTGACCTCGGCGACCATCTGCTTATAGTCGGTGTAGAACTTCACACCCTCGGGGCACTTGGCGGCCAGCTCCGCGTTGATGTCGCAGATGGCGGCCAGCTCTATGCCGGGGTTGGAGGCGATGGCATCGATATGTACGATGGAAATGGTGCCAAAGCCGATGATTGCGCCCTTCATCATAGGAAATCTCTCCTTAATAGGCCGAAACCCGCCGCGGCGTGTGCCGCCGCGGGCCGGGTTTCAATTTATTAGTCGCGGAGGATCAGTCGCGGACGGGGAACTTGCCCTCGGCAGCGATCAGCTCGTTCAGCTTGGCGTTGTAGGCCTTCTCGTCGCAGGGATAGGGAACGGTCTCGCCGGTCCATGCGGACAGCTGGGAGCAGTTGGCCAGACGGACACCCATGATGCCGTCGGAGCCGGGAGCCAGCAGGTCGGTGCCGAACAGAACGTGGGAAGCGAAGTTAGCCATAACGGTGCCGTGCTGGACGCCCCAGGCATCGTTGTTCTCGAACTCCTCGACCTCGTACAGGCCGCCGCCGCCGTTGGAACGGGTCAGCATAGCCAGCTCCATCATGGAGATGTTGTCGTTCATGTACTTCTCGGTGACGCGCTGGCCGTCCTTAGCCATGCGGTAAACGGTAGCCTTCATGGAGTTGTCAACGACGATCTTACCGGCGTCGAAGTCGATCTCCAGACGGTCGGTGCCGATGGCGTCGTGGGTGCAGGTGATGAAGGAGCCGGTGGCGCCGTTGGCGTACTTGGTGACGATGGTGACGTCGTTCTCAACAGCGATGTCGCGGTGAGCGCCGTTGATGTTCACGGAAGTGACTTCCACGGGAGTGCCGCAGATCCACTGCCACAGGTCCAGCTGATGGGGAGCCTGGTTGACCAGGACGCCGCCGCCTTCGCCGCCCCAGGTGGCACGCCAGTCGCTCTGACGGTAGTAGGAGTCGGGACGCCACCAGGTGTTGATGATCCAGTTGGAACGGCGGATCTCGCCCAGCTCGCCGGACTTGACGATCTCACGGATCTTCTGGTACAGCTTGTTGGTTCTCTGGTTGAACATGATGCCGAACTTGACCTCGGGATGAGCGTTGGCGCAGTCGATCATCTTCTGAACGTCGGAAGCACGGACGCCAGCGGGCTTCTCGCCGATGACGTGCATGCCGTGCTCCATGGCGTAGATGGCCATCTCGTGGTGCAGGTAGTGGGGAACGGTGGTGATGACGGCATCAACGTTGCCGGAGGCGATCATTTCCTTGTAATCCTCGTAAACGGGAACCTCGGGGAACTTAGCCTTGACAGCCTCGCGCTTGGCGGGGTCGATATCACAGACAGCGCCCAGCTCGCAGTGAGCGGGGATAGCGGCAGCGGGGAAGCCGGGGAAAGCAGGGGTGCCGGTCAGGATGTTGCAGTAAGAGCTGCCCTGAGCGCCGAAGCCGATGATACCATAACGAATCTTGTCCATTTTGCATTCTCCTTACTAAAAAACGTGAAAATTTATATAAGACCGGTCCGGTCTTGGATTACGAATTGAAAAATCAGATCTCTGCCAGAACGTCCTTCAGGGCGTTGTACTGCATGGCGTAGCCCTCGGCGCCGTCCTTGGCCTTGTTCTCGGAGATGACCTCGGTGGCGTCCACGACCTCGAGGCTCTGCAGGGTGGCAAACAGCACCAGATGGGGCTCCAGGGTCAGGAAGCCCTCGTAGCCGTCTTCCTTGATGGCCTTGGACAGGATCTCGGGGATCTTGCCGTCGCCGGTGGCGCAGACCACGTTCTCGTTCTTGCCTGCCACGGCGTCCTTGATGTGGATGTAGGCAACGTGCTCCTTCAGCAGCTCCCAGCACTCCTCGGTATTCTCGCCGCACTGCACGAAATTGGCGAAGTCGAAGGCGGCCTTGAAGTAGGGGGAGGCCAGCTCGTCCAGGATGACCTTGCAGCGCTTGCCGATGTCACCGTAGATGTCCTTCTCGTTCTCGTGGATCAGGATGACGCCGTACTTGGCGGCGATGTCCGCGAAGCCCCGGAGCTTCTTCAGGACCTCGTCCTTCCAGTCGTCGGGGTTCTTGCCCACCATCCAGAAGGAGAACATCCGGATGTACTTGCAGTCAAGCAGATTGCAGATCTGGCACAGGGTGTCCAGCTGCTTCAGCTGCTTTTCGTAAGCGGCATCGTCGTCGATGTCGATCTTGCCGATGGGGCTGCCCAGGGAGGAGACTTTCACGCCGGCGGCGTCCAGACGGGGCTTGATGACTTCCTTGACCTCTTCCAGGGTGTACTCAGCGACGCCCTTGCCGTCGGCGGCACGGAAGCAGATGTGGTCCATGCCCAGCTCCTTGACGACCTTCAGCTGAACGTCCAGCTGGGGATCGATCTCGTCGGCGAAGCCGGAGATAATGATCTTGGGTTCCATGTTACGACTCCTTTCAATTCTCGGTTCTTCACAAAAAAACCGATGCGCTTTTGTGCACGTTGTACAAGATATCCATAAAAAGGCCGTGCGAAAGCGTAGTTTTGTTCACGTTACCCATGATACCATACTTTTTTGCAATCTTCATTGTTAATATTGCTTGACACATTGCAAAAATTGCTTTATGATAGCGGTGCCCAATCAAACGGCAGATTTTGCGAAAACGACTGGAAAAAGCTGGATTTTCCTGGCTTTTTCCGGAGAGGAGTTCCGGATGGCCCCCAGACTGCATTCCTTCACCACCCGCCAGCACATGATCAAGCGCACCTACGAGGTCTACCATTACCGGGACCTGTACCTCAACGAGGTGGCGCTCCATCACCATGATTTTTATGAGCTGTACCTGTTCCTCTCGGGGGATGTGGACTATAATATTGAAAGCCGGATCTACCATGTGACCCCCGGGGACATTCTGCTCATCAGCCCCAACGAGCTGCACCAGCCTATGTTCGGCTCGGACCAGCAGACCTATGAGCGGATCGTGGTCTGGATCGACAAGGCCTACCTGCGGCAGACCGCCAATTTCGGCCCCTGTCTTGCCAGGTGCTTCGACCAGGCGGCGGAGCGGCATACCAACCTCCTCCGGCCGGACGGAAACACCGTTCAGATCCTGACCGCCCTGCTGGAACAGGTGATGGAGGAGGCGGATGGGGAGAAATTCGCGGGGGAGCTGTTTTCGGATACCTGCCTGCTCCAGATGCTGGTGATCCTGAACCGGCTGGCGGAGCGGACCAGCCAGAACCCGGAGATCCGGGACAAGTCCGGCTCCGTGGTGGCCCAGGTGCTGGGCTACATCAACGAGCATTACAGCGAGGACCTGTCCCTGGACCTGCTCGCCAACAAGTTCTTCATCAGCAAATACCACCTGTCCCGGGAATTTAACCGCCTGGTGGGCACGTCGGTGTACCGATACATCATCCAGAAGCGGCTGGTGATGGCAAAGCAGATGCTGGGGGAGGGGGTTCCCTCCTCGGAGGTGTATCAGCACTGTGGTTTCGGGGACTATTCCAATTTCTACCGGGCCTTCAAGGCGGAGTACCAGATCAGCCCCAAGGAATATGTGGTCAAGCTGAAGCAGGATGCGGAGGAAGCTTCCGCCCGGGCCAAGGAGCGGGGCAGTCTCATGAATGCGATGCAGATTCCGGCAGAATAAAGTTTACATAATATAAAAAAGCCTCCCCGGCATCCGAAGCCGGGGAGGCGCAATTTATTGTGTTTTTTCCTTGGAGGGCAGCTCGTTCCACAGGGTAAAGCCCAGGATCAGCCCGCCGCCCACCGCCTGAAGGGCGGTCATCGTCTCTCCCAGCACTGTGACGGAGAGCAGCACCGCCGTCAGGGGGTCGATGTAGCTGAGGATGGCGGCCTTCTGCCCGGGCAGCTCCTTCAGCGCCGAGAAGTACAGGCAGTAGGCGACGCCTGTATGAACCAGTCCCACGATCAGCAGGTTGAGCCAGCCCACGGCGTCCAGCCCTTCCAGCCCCACACTGCCGTTGCACAGCACATAGGGCACCAGCACCACAATGGCCGCCAGGAACTGCAGGAAGGTCCGGTGGAGACCCACTGCATTTTGAATGAACTTGTTCAGCAGGATCACCGCCGCGTAGAAGCAGGCCGCGCCCAGGCCGAAGAGGATGCCGGTCATGCCCGATTCCCCAAGTCCGTCCCCGGAGACGGTGATCAGGGCCAGACCGGAGGTTGACATAACAAAACAGATGAGCTGCTTCTTCGTCAGCTTCTCCCGGAAGAGGAAGGGGCACACGCCCGTGACGATCACCGGCGCGAAATAATAGCTCAGCGTCGCCACAGACACGGTGGTGTACCGGTAGGCTTCAAAGAGCAGGATCCAGTTGACGCCTAACGCCGCGCCGGAGAAAAGCAGCAGGGGAAGCTCCTTCCGGATGGCCGTGAAGGAAATCGGCTGCCGGGAGAGCACCAGCACCAAACCGATGGTCGCCGCCGCCAGCACCGCCCGGCACAGGGCCAGCGCTCCGCTGGAAAGGGGGATGTTCCGGACGAACAGCCCCAGGGTTCCAAAAATCACCATGGACGCGATCATCATCGCTCTTGCTTTGCCGGATTCTTTCATGGGACAGCCTCCTCCAAAATGGAATATTCATCCATCATAATGGATTTTGATACGTCTGTCAACAAAAAAGCCTGCACCGAGAAACGGCGCAGGCGGATGCTATACCACGAACCGGTAGCCCAGGCCCCGGACGGTCTGGATGTAGCGGGGCTTGGCGGGGTCGTCCTCGATCTTCTGGCGGAGGCGGTTGATGTAGACCATGATGGCGTTCTCGTCGATGATGGCCTCTCCCCAGACCAGCTCGTAGAGCATATCCCGGGAGAAGATCCGGTTGACGTTGTCCATGAACAGCTTCATCATGGCGTTCTCCTTGGAAGAGAGCACGATCTCCACGCCATTTTTATAGAAGCGCAGGGTACTGGTGTTGTACTGGAAGGGTCCGGCGGTGATCACGGGAGACGCCCCGGAGGCGGCGCCCTTGCTCCGGCGGATCAGGGCTTTGACCTTGGCACCCAGCACCACCGGGTTGAAGGGCTTGGTCACGTAGTCGTCGGCGCCGATGTCCAGGCCGTAGAGGGTGTCGTAATCCTCCTGGCGGCCGCTGACGAGGATGATGGGGGTGCCGACGCCCCGGCCCCGGAGCTGCTGGACCACCTCGAAGCCGTCGATGCCGTGGAGATTCACGTCCAGCAGGATCAGGTCGTATTCCCTCCGCCGGGTCAGCTCCAGAGCCTCCTCGCCGGAGGAAGCGGTCTCCGCCTGGAGGGCGTTGCTGCGGATCACTTTGTAGAGCATGGTGCGCACGGCCTGGTCGTCGTCCACGATCAAAACGGTATCAGCCACGGCAAAATCCTCCTTTACAGAATGGTCAGTTGCTGATAGTATAATCAAAATGAACCGGATTGGCAAGGGGGAATTGCTGTGAAAAAGGGAAGAGGGAGCCGTTTTCTGGGAGGGCTGATCCTGGGGCCGATCCTGCTGGCCCTGGGCCTTTTTCTGATTTTCAATGTGTTCGGGGATTACCGGGCCATCGCCCTCGAACAGCTGGACCAGATCACGCTGATGAGCCTGCTTCAGATCGCGGCGGTGAAGCTGATGGCAGGCGGCGGACTGACGGTGGCGGGCCTGGGCGTCGGGGTGATCCTGTTCCTGCATATGATGCGCCGGACCGCCCGGATGGAGCGGGAGGCGGAGGCCCTGCGGAAGCGGAACGAAGCCGCGGAGGAGCTGGCCCACCACCAGCGCCTCGAGACCATCGGCACCCTGACCTCCTCCATCGCCCACGAGTTCAATAACCTCCTGACCCCCATCATGGGCTACAGCATGATGGCCCTGGAAAAGCTGCCCCCCGAGGAAGAGGAGCTCTATGACGACATCCTGGAAATCTACGACGCCTCCCGGAAGGCCAAGACCATCATCTCCCGGCTGTCGGACCTAAGTCGGAAGAACACCGCCATGACCTTCCGCCAGGTATCCCCGGATGAGCTGGTCCGCCGGACTTTGGAGGTGGCAAGCCCCGCCAAGCCCCGGAAGGCAGAGATCAAGGTGAACTTAAACTGCTGGGACCAGAGGCTGCTGGCAAACGAGATCCAGATTCAGCAGATGCTCCTGAACCTGATCCTCAACGGCTTCCACGCCCTGGGGGACGAGCCGGGAAGTTTGACGGTGGAGACCTCCTTCGACGAGAAAAACATCCACATCCGGGTGTCCGACACCGGCTGCGGCATCCCGGAGGACATCCGGGGGAAGATCTTCCAGCCCTTCTTCACCACGAAAGAAGCGGGAAAGGGCACCGGCCTTGGCCTTGCCATCGTCTCCCAGGTGGTGGAGGACCACCACGGCCAGATCCGTGTGGAGTCCAAAGAAGGCAAGGGCACCCGCTTTACTGTCATCCTGCCCCGGACCCGGGAACAGGCTCCTATGGAATAAACTTCCAAAAGGCGCACGGGATATTCGTGCGCCTTTGCCAATTTCCGGAACCTTAACAAATATTAAGATTTCATATATCTGCCGTTAAGGTGGATACGATAAAATCATATCGAAATCAATTATGGAGGTTTACAACCATGAAAAAATCCGCGTTTTTCCTGACTGTCCTTCTGGTCGCCAGCCTGATCGTGGGCTGCGCGGGCACTCCTGTGGTCTACTACAGCGACTGCACCTGCCCCACCGGCAGCCATGAGGCCGTCAATACCCCCGTGGAAACCACCCCTGTGGAAACCACTCCCGCCGAGACTTTTGTGCCCGCCGAGGGCGCTGTGAAGACCGGCCTGTACATCACCACCGACGTCACCGGCTCCGCCGACGCCGCTGCCGAGGCCGAGGGCCAGGCCAAGTTCGAGGCCACCCTGGTTGCTGTCACTGTGGACGACAACGGCGTCATCCAGAGCTGCGTCATCGACGGCATCAACACTTCCGTGAACTTCGATGCTTCCGGTGTCGTTACCACCGACCTGACCGCCGCTCCCCAGACCAAGAACGAGCTGGGCGAGAATTACGGCATGGTCGCCTGGGGCAACGCCATCGCTGAGTGGGACGCCCAGGCCAAGGCTCTGGCGGACTACGCCGTGGGCAAGACCGTGGACGAGCTGAAGAATGGTGCCATCGACGAGACCGGCTACGCCCCCGAGGGCAGCGACCTGGCCTCCTCTGCCACCATCTACCTGGGCGGCTATGTTTCCGCCATCGAGGCCGCTGTGAACAATGCCCAGCACCTGGGCGCTGAGGCCGGCGACGAGCTGCGCCTGGCCTGCACCACCGACATCTCTTCCAGCGCTTCCGCTTCTGCCGACGCCGCGGGCAACGCCCAGCTGGACGTCACCGTCACCGCCCTGACCCTGAACGGCGGTGTCATCACCTCCTGCGCCATTGACGCGGTCCAGGCCAAGGTCGCCTTCGACACCGCCGGTGCCATCACCTCCGAGCTGGCCTCCCACGTTCTGACCAAGAACGAGCTGGGCCCCGACTACGGCATGGTTGCCTGGGCCAACGCCATCGCCGAGTGGAACGAGCAGGCGGCTTCCTTCGCTTCCTACGTCACCGGCAAGACCGCTGACGAGGTCCTGGGCATCGCCGTGGATGAGAGCACCCATCCCACCGACGCGGACCTGACCGCTTCCGTCACCATCGCCATCGGCGGCTTCCAGGCCCTGATCGCCAAGGCCTGCCAGTGAGCAAGCGCATCGGCTGTCTTCTGATTCTGGCGTCGCTCCTGCTCACCGGCTGTGCCGGAACGGCGGAGACGGAACCGGAGCTGAAGCAGTATTCCGCGACCTTCCTCACCCTCTTCGATACAGTGACCACCATCGTGGGCAAGGCCGACAGCGAGGAGGCCTTCCGGGAGACCGCCCAGGCGGTCCATGACGAGCTTCTTGTGTATCATCAGTTTTTCGACATCTATAATGAATACGATGGGCTGAACAACCTGAAGACCGTCAACGACAACGCCGGTGTCGCTCCCGTGGAGGTGGATGAAAAGATCATCGACCTCCTGCTGGACTGCAAGGCCTATTATGAGCTCACCGGGGGAAAGGTCAACGCCGCCATGGGCAGCGTCCTCTCCCTCTGGCACGAGGCCCGGAACGATGGACTGGACGATCCCCAGAATGCTTACCTCCCCGACCAGAACGCTCTGGAAGAAGCGGCGCTCCACACCAGCTTCGACAGCGTGATCATCGACGAGGAAGCGTCCACCGTCTACATCTCGGATCCCGAGGTCCGGCTGGATGTGGGCGCGGTGGCGAAGGGCTGGTCCGCCCAGCGGGTCTGCGAGAGCGCTCCTGAGGGACTGCTGATCAGTGTGGGCGGCAACGTCTGCGCCACAGGGCCGAAGGATGACACCGGCACCCCCTGGGTGGTGGGCATCCAGGACCCGGATGGAGGAGACAGCTACCTGCACACCCTCTACGTCACGTATGGCAGCGTGGTCACCAGCGGCGACTACCAGCGGGCCTACTGGGTAGATGGAAAGGTCTACCACCACATCATCGACCCTGAGACCCTGTACCCCAGCGAATACTGGCGGTCCGTGACCATCCTGTGCGCCGATTCCGGCCTGGCGGACGCATTGTCTACAGCCCTGTTCCTCCTTCCTCTGGAAGAGGGGCTGGCGCTGCTGGAAAAAAGCGGTGCCGAGGCCATGTGGGTCGATCAAAGCGGGGAAATGTTCTACAGTCCCGGCTTTGAAGAAAATATTCGTACTTAATTGAGGTGAAAATGCAATGAAACACCTGTTTTTTGGAGGCATCCACCCCAAATACAACAAGGAAATGTCCACCCGTGTGACTACCTTCCATACCATCACCCCCGCACAGGTGGTGATCCCCATGGTTCAGCACATCGGCGCGCCCTGCACGCCGCTGGTCAAAGTGGGTGATAAGGTGCTCCGGGGCCAGAAGATCGGCGACGGCGAGGGCCTGTGCGTCCCCGTCCATGCCTCCGTCTCCGGCAGGGTGGCGGCCATCGAGCCCCGGCCCCACACCAATGGCCGGATGGTCCTGAGCGTGGTCATCGACAACGATTTCCAGGATACCACCATCCCCGCCCAGGGCATCGACGCTCCCCTGGAAAGCCTGGACAACGACCAGGTCCTCCACGCCATCCGGGAGGCCGGTATCGTGGGCATGGGCGGCGCGGCCTTCCCCGGCAACGTCAAGGCCCTGTCCGCCATGGGCAATGTGGATACCCTGATCGCCAACGCCTGCGAGTGTGAGCCCTACATCACCGCCGACGACTCTCTGCTCCGGACCAACCCCGAGCAGGTTTTGGAGGGCATGGAGATCCTCCGCCATGTGCTGAAGCCCAACCGGGTGGTGCTGGCGGTGGAGGACAACAAGGCCGAGGCCATCGAAAAGGTCAACTCCATCCTGGCGAACTACCCCGGCATCGAGCTGGCGGTGCTGCCCACCCGCTACCCCCAGGGCGCGGAGAAGCAGCTGATCCAGGCGCTGACCCGTCGGGAGGTCCCTCCCGGGCAGCTGCCGGTTTCCGTAGGCTGCGCCGTGTTCAACGTGTCTACCTACGCGGCCATCTACCGGGCCGTCCGGCTGGGCATGCCCCTGATCCAGCGGATCGTCACCATCTCCGGCGAGGCCATCGCCGAGCCCCAGAACTTCATCGTCCGCATCGGCACCCCCTTCCACGATCTGATCGAGGTGGCCGGCGGCCTGAACGACAAGACCGAGCGGGTGATCTCCGGCGGCCCCATGATGGGCGTCGCCCAGAGTGATCTCTCCGTTCCTGTGATCAAGGCCACCAACTCCATCCTGTGCCTGCTGAAGGACCAGAACGGCGCGGCGGAGAATCCGGTGTGCCTGCGCTGCGGCAAGTGCGTCAGCGTGTGCCCCATGCGGCTCCAGCCCCTGTATATGTACCGCTTCACCAACGCGGAGCGGGTGGAGGAGCTGAAGCGGCTGAACATCCTCGACTGCATCGAGTGCGGCAGCTGCGCATTCACCTGTCCCGGCAAGCTCCCCCTGGTGGAGAAATTCCGGAAGGGTAAACAAATGGTAAGGGAGGCAAACGCAAAATGAAACTGACCGTTGCTTCTTCCCCCCACATCCGGGGCAATTTCCGGACCAACCGGATCATGCTGGATGTGGTCATCGCTCTGATGCCCGCGCTGATCGTGGGCGTCTGGATGCTGGGCCTCCGGGCACTGGTGGTGACGCTGATCTCTGTCGCCGCCGCTGTGGCCTCTGAGTGGCTGTTCAGCGTCGTGACCAAGAGCCGGAACACCGTGGTGGATGGCTCCGCCATGGTCACGGGTCTGCTCCTCGCCATGACCCTGCCCGCTTCCGTTCCTTACTGGCAGGCGGCTCTGGGCAGCGCCTTTGCTATCTTAGTGGTCAAGTGCCTCTGCGGCGGCCTGGGCCAGAATATCTTCAATCCCGCGTTGGCGGCCAGAGCGTTCCTGATGCTCATCTGGCCCGTGGGCCTGACCCGGTACGCGGGGTTGGACGGCGTCACCGCCGCAACCCCTCTGCACCACATGGTCATGCCTGCCCTCCCCGAGGAGAGCGTCCTGGATATGTTCCTGGGCAGATGCCCCGGCTCCATCGGTGAGATCTCCGCCCTGGCTCTGCTGATCAGCGGCGCTTATCTGGTGTACCGGAAGGTCATCTCCGTGCGGATCCCTGCCGCGTATCTCGGCACCGTGGCCCTGCTGACCCTGGTATTCCACAAGACCGACGCCGCGCTGGAATGGATGCTCTACAGCCTGTTCTCCGGCGGCGTGATGCTGGGCGCCATCTTTATGGCAACCGACTACGCCACCTCTCCCGCGACCCCCGTGGGCCAGATCGTCTATGGTATCGGCTGCGGCGCGCTGACCGTGCTGTTCCGCTACTACGGCCTGTTCCCCGAGGGCGTCACCTACGCCATCCTGATTATGAACGCCTTCGTGTGGTTCATCGACCGCCATACCGCCATGCGCCGGTTCGGCACCGGGAAAGGAGGCGCTGCCAAATGAAAAAAGCCATTATCGCCATCGTTCTGGCGGCGCTGATTCTCTTCGGCGCGTCCCTGGGCCTGAACGGCATCGCCGCAAGCAACGCCCAGAAAGCCCACCTGGAGCTGATGCAGACCATCCTGCCCGGCTCTGAGACGTTCACCGTGGAGCCCTATGACGGCGAGGACGCCAACATTGTTTCCGTCCACAAGGCTGAGAACGGCTTCGTCATTGAGACCGTCACCTACGGCTACGCGGACAACATCACTATGCTTATCGGCGTGAACAACGAGGGCAAGGTCACCGGCCTGGTGGTGCAGGAAGCCCACGAGACCGTGGGCCTGGGCAATCAGGCCCTGACGGATCATGTCTTCCTGGCCCAGTTCCTGAACAAGTCCGGCTCCTTCGCTGTGGCAACCACCGGCGAGGCCGATGCCTTCTCCGGCGCCACGGGCACCACCGACACCGCCGAGGGCGAGACCATCGACGTGGACGCCCTCACCGGCGCCACCGTGACCTCCAAGGCTGTGGTCCGGTGCGTCAATTCTGCCGTGGCCTATGTCACCGGTGCGGACGCCGCTTCCAGCGCCACCACCTGGGGAGGTTAAGAGATGAAAGACAAGACTTATACTCTGAATACTCTGCTGGCCCTGGTGCTGGGTGCCGCGCTGCTGGTGTGCGTGCTGGTTCGGATCTTCCTGCCGAACTTCATCATTCCGGAGCTGGATGTGCCCAACATGGCCCTCCTGTCCCTGATTGCCCTGGTGCTGGATCATTATCTGGCGAAGGGGGAAAAGCGGAACTGGCTGGGGCTGGTCCTGCTGGGCGGTGTGACCTTCGGCCTGCTGCCCTTCGCCGCCTGCTTTGTGGGCGCGGTGGAGGCAGTGAAGCTGGGGGTCCTGGGCGGCGTTGTGTTCGCCGTTGTCACCTGGCTGTTCGACTCCATGGCTGACCGGATCTCCACCGGTCCCGCGGCAAAGGCCGCTCCTGTTTTCAGCGCCTTTGGACTGTATCTTGCGGTCCAGGTCCTGATGGGAATGTTCTGATTGCATAGAGAAGCCCTCCGGCGAAAGCCGGAGGGCATTTTCTGGCCTATGGGAAACCACTGTAGGGACCGGCGTCCTCGACGGTCCGGCGGCAAATAAAATTTGCCGCAATCGATACAAATGCATAGTTGCCGCTTTGCGGCGCGGCCGC
>JBGVDK010000069.1:0-4541 GCA_045119355.1 Faecousia sp. | reverse complement strand
CGTCCACAACGGTCTTGACCTTGCAGCCTTCCCACAGGGCGTTGTCACCCTCGAGATACAGCTCCCAGTTGCCGTTGTCCATCTTCTTCATGGGATGGCTGGTTTTGTCCCAGTTGTTGAACTCGCCCTCCAGGTACAGCTGATAAGCAGAGGGAGCCCACTCGCGGTAGACCCAGCCGCCGTCCACATGATGGATGCCGTAATACTCGTGGGCGTTGGCGAAGTCGGTGAGCTTGGTGCCCCGCTTGACCAGCTCCTTGTGCTTGGCCTTGTACAGGTCCATGCGCAGATTGATGTCGCCCTCGAAGTGCTTCAGATTCGGATCAAGTTCGATGATCTTATAAGACATGAAAATTAACCTCCTGTGATGGTGAAAATGAAATGGCCGGATTGGGTGAATTATACGCTAACAATACTTTACCAAATCCGATTGGGGTTGTCAAGGCGGGATAATGTACATATTTCACAAAGGAACGATTTCCAGAATTTCACTCCTCTGTGAAAAAAGCAGAGGAACAGGAATGCGCAAGCGATTGCAAAAAAAGAACGCCCGAGATTGGGCGTTCTTCGGAATTTATGCTTTTGCAGGAGCTTCCACATCCTCAACCAGCCGGTTTTTATCCAGCCGGACGGTGTAGAAGTAGATGGTGGTTGCCAGGCTGCACAGCAGCCAGCCGGCGGGATAGCTCATGGCGATGGGGATGATCTCGTTGCAGACGCGGCTCATGATGAAGAGATAAATCTGCCGGAAGACCACGAAGGAAGAAAGCATGATGACCATGGGCGCCCGGCTGTTGCCCGCGCCCCGGAGGGCGCCTGCGTAGATCTGGTTGAAGCAGCAGAGCAAATAGAAAGGGGTCAGCCACTTCAGGAGCATGGAGCCGTATTCGATGACCTCGGGCTTGCTGTTGAAGAAGACCACCACGTACTCCCGGAAGCCGATCACCGGAACCATCAAAATGGCGGTGGAGCACAGGGCGATGATCAGGGAATTGCGGACGCCCCTCTTGGCCCGGGCCACCTGGCCCTTGCCCAGGTTCTGGCCCACGAAGGTGGTGGAGGCCAGGGCGATGGACTGCATGGGCAGAAACAGCAGCTGATCGACCTTGGCGTAGGCGGTCCAGCCGGACATGCAGTCCGCGCCGAAATAGTTGATGTAGGACTGGACGAAAATGTTGGAGAAGGCGGTGATGCACATCTGGATGGCCGCCGGGATGCCCACCGAGAAGATCTTCTTCAGCATATCCCAGTGGAGCCGCAGGTCCTTCATATCCAGATGGATGCAGGCATCGGAACGGATCAGTGTGACCATCACGAGGACCGCGGAGACGCCCTGGGAGAGGATGGTGGCGTAGGCAACGCCCTCCACGCCCATGCCCAGCGCCAGCACAAACACCAGGTCCAGCACGGTGTTCATCACCGCGCAGACCACCAGGAAATAGAAGGGCCGCTGGCTGTCGCCCACGGCGCGCAGGATGCCGGAGCCGATGTTATAGAGCATCAGGCCGATGATGCCGGAGAAATAGATGGTCAGGTAGCTGGTGGCCTCGGGGATGACCTCGGCGGGCATGTTCATCAGGTCCAGCATATAGGGGATCATGAAAATGCCCACGCCGGTGAAGACCAGCGCCAAAATCAGGGTCATCAGGATGGCGGTGTGGACGGTGTCGTGGACCTTGTCATAGCGGCCCGCGCCGTAATACTGGCTGATGACCACGCCTGCGCCGGAAGAAAGGCCCATGAAGAAGCCGATGAGCATATTGATGATGGGACCCACGGTGCCTACGGCGGAGAAGGCCTCGTTGCTGACGTAGTTGCCCACCACCCAGGTATCCACGGTGTTGTACAGCTGCTGGAACAGGTTGCCCGCCAGCAGGGGCAGGGCAAAGAGAATGATGTGTTTGGTGATGGAGCCTTCGGTCATGTCCACATCCCGGCGCTTCCGGGCGGGGAGATGGGGAGGCTTGTGGGAATGGTGATGGGTTTCGTGTTTCGTTGGCATGGCTGGAATCGACCTCTCTTTCTGATTGAGACTATCATAGCAGAGGTTTGATGCGTTCGCAACTATTATTTCGGGGATGCCTTCGATGTTTTGTCGTCATTGCGAGGAGGGCGAAGCCCGACGTGGAAATCCGTTTCTCTTTTCGGGAGCTGATTCCCTGGTGGGAGGGGGAAAACGGATTGCCACGGGCTTCGCCCTCGCAATGACAGTATGATTGTGAGTTATTCCAACCGAATTTGGGCGAAGCTGCCTCCGGAGCGGTCCTTGGTCACCACGATCTGGCGGTCGATGCGCTCTTTCAGCTCGGCAACGTGAGAGATGATGCCGACCAGCCGGTTGCCGGAGGAGAGGGAGGACAAAGCCTGGATGGCCTGGCGGAGGGATTCCTCGTCCAGGGAACCGAAGCCCTCGTCCACGAACATGGCGTCCAGCTGGATGCCGCCTGCCTGGAGCTGGATCTGTTCCGACAGGCCCAGGGCCAGGGACAGCGACGCTTTGAAGGCTTCGCCGCCGGAGAGGGTCCTCACGCTGCGGACCGTGGCGTTGTAGTGGTCGATGACGTCCAGGTCCAGGCCGGTCTGGCTCCGGCCCGCGCCGGGGGAGATTCGGCGTACAAGCTCGTACTGTCCGCCGGACATGACCAGCAGACGGGTGTTGGCCCGGGCGATGATCCGGTCGAAGAAGGTGGTCTGGACGAAGGTTTCCAGCATCAGCTTTTCCTTGCCGGGGAGATTGCCGTTGGCGGTGTTGGACAGGGTGCGGACCATCCGCCATTTGGCCTCGGTGGCTTCCAGGAGCTTGCCGTTCTTCTGAAGCTGCTCCCGGACCCGGCGGTTGGCGTCCAGCCGGACGGCGAGATCCATGGCGCTTTGGCGGAGCTGGGAAAGGCGGAGACTGACGGCGTTGAGGGCTTCGATTTCAGCGGCTTCCTCCAATTCGGGGAGGTCGGCGAGCTGATTTTCGTAGTTTTCCATCTG
The DNA here is from genome assembly GCA_045119355.1 of Faecousia sp. Classification (GTDB taxonomy): domain Bacteria; phylum Bacillota; class Clostridia; order Oscillospirales; family Oscillospiraceae; genus Faecousia. The sequence goes on along the minus strand of JBGVDK010000069.1, from coordinate 1,562 downwards.
GCCCCGGAGCCGCTGGATGCCGCTGATGACCTCGGTGCGGCGGTTCTGAGCCTGGGTCAGGGCGTTGTCCAGGGCGGTCCGCTTGTTCCGCAGGTCCAGCAGGGCTGCGTCTGCCGCGGGCTTGTCCGGGTAGGGGAGCTTGGAACGGGTGGCGTCAATGGACTGGGCCAGGGCTTCCGTTTTGGCCTGAAGTGCGGCGGTGGATTGGGAAAGCTCCGCCTGTTCTTTGGCAAGGTCGGACAGCTTCTGTTCCTGGGCGGGGATGGCGGTTTCCAGGGCCGTCTTCTGCGTTGCCTTTTCCGAAAGCTCCCGGCGGAGCCGGAGTCGTTTCTGAAGCTCTGCGCCGCACGCCTGATTGGCGGCGGCCAGAAGAGGCGCGGCGTTTTCCGGGGAAGCGTCCAGAAGCTCGGCGCAGGCCTTGGTCAACGCCTGGTGGAGGACGGTCTGCCGTTCGGAAAGCCGTCCGGCCTTGGCGCTTGCCTCGGATGCGGCGGTTTGCGCCTGTTCGGAACAGGACTGGGCTTGCTTTAATTGGGCTTCCGTAGGTGCCTGGGCGGAAAGATCGGCGGGATGGGGATGCTCCACCGAACCGCAGACGGGGCAGGGGACGCCCTCTGCCAGAGTCTGGGCCAGGATGCCCGCCTGGGCGTCCAGGAACAGGCGGTTCAGGCGCTGGTATTCCGAAGCGGCGGCTGCGGCGGTTTCGGCGGCGGAGCGGTATTGGCTCTGGGCCTTGGACATGTCCAGAGCGGCGATGTTATATGCGGTGAGCTGCTCTGAGAGCTGGGTCAGGTCGTTGAGCCTCCGGCTCAGCCCGGACAGTTCATTTTCGTTTTTCGCCTGTTCCAGCGGGACTTCCCGGAGCTGTTCCAGACGGGCGGTCTGAGCTTCCAGCTCCCGGCGGAGCTGTTCCAGGGCGGCGTCCAGCTCCCGGCTTCGACGGGCATTTTCGGCGAGCTTGGCATGGGCGGCGGAATGTTGGGCAGTCAGGTCCCGGAGGTGTTCGTACTCCGGGAGGAGGTGTTCCAAGGCGGCGATGGAGGAGGAGAGGGCCTCTCGTTCTTCCCCACGGCTTTGTTGAAGAGCAAGGGCCTGTTCGGCCTGGGACAGGGCGGCTTCGCCGTCCTTCATTTTGGCATTTGCCATGGTCAGCCGGGCGGTGAGCTGTGCCCTGGTCTTCGCCTGGTTCACCCGGGCGGTCAGGGCGGACTGTTCTGCTTCGGCTTCTGCTAGGGCTTTTTGGAGTGCGGTTTCCTCGTCGGTATCAGCAGTGATGAGCTGGTCCAGCAGGTCCAAGGTTTCCCCGATGGGAAGCTCCGGCCGGCAGAGGGGAGAATCCGCCGGACAGCGGATCATGCTCCGGTGCTGTTCCAGGTTGCTCCGGAGGGTCTGGCACTGGCGGCCCAGCTCGCCGGATTCGGCCTTCAGCCGCTCCTGAAGGACCTGATAGGGGGCGGTCCGGAAGATCTGACGGAAGATCTTCTGCCGTTCCTCGGTGGGAGCCAGCAAGAGCTTGAGGAAATCTCCCTGGGCGATCATGGCAATGGAGCAGAACTGGTCCT
>JBGVDK010000068.1:0-7367 GCA_045119355.1 Faecousia sp. | reverse complement strand
TGACATAAGGAAACCTCCTCGCAATTTTAGGTGGGAACACCTCTAATTACAAAGGCCTTTTTGCTAACCGCAGTTAGCAAAAAGGCCGCACATTTTTCCTTATTTGTCAAGCATTATTTCTAAAATTGTTACGAAAAAACTGGACTCCACATTTCTGTGAAGTCCAGCTTTTCTTAACTTAATGACATTGATCCGAAAGGATGGGCTTCTTTTTTCGTCCGTGGGAAAATCCGCTGATTTATAGCTGCGTCTATTGTGCGGCTCTATACTTCTATGCGCCGGAAGTCTCTGGTGATGATTTGATTGCATTCCTCAAGGATGGCCTGAAAACGGGGATCATCCCGAAGAAAGTCAAACTCGGCATACTGGGCCACACTGTGCAGCAGCGCGCTGGTCATACCCTTGTCCGCGGCCTTTTTCTCTGTTCCGGCAATCCGATGGTAAAGGCACGATGCACTCATGTCCCAAGGTGTCAGTGCGGTACGAAGAATTCCCTGAAGCAAGGGGAGAATTTCCTCCTTGTCTTTGAACTCCATTGCCAGAGAAAGCGCGGAAGTGTATGCGGAGCACTCCCACAGATCAAACAGCTTTACCATGTCCTGGTTGACCCTCGCAATATGCTTGGCTTTCTCCGGCTCCCCGGCGGCCAATTCCGCATCCGCCAGTTTCAGAAGCAGCATCTGCGCCTTGTTGATTGCGGTCAGCAGAGCCTGTTCCAAGTCCTTTGCCGCATCCGCAGCCCGATCCTGCTTCATGCAGATCTTTACCTGAAGGAGTAATTTGTCCGCGTAATCGGCAACAAGGAGATTCCGATCCGGCATGGAATCCAGTACATCCTGCGCCCGTCCCAGATCACCACGCTCTATATAGCGGTTGACCAGCATATAATTTGCAAGATTGCGGGTTGCGGGCTCGCTGCTTTCCGCCAAATGCTGATACCAATCTACTATTTTTTCTGTAAGCTCGGCAATCCCGGCCTCCGGTCGGTTGGATAGCTGCAGCATTCCATCCAGCGACAAAGCCACAGTCAATATAAGGCTGTCGTTATTGGGATAGCTGCGCATCATTTCCTCCGCCCGGTTAAACGCGGCTGCGAAACCGCTTTCCTCTGCGGTGATCTTCAGCAGATTGCAGAAATCGCTGAGTTCCTGCTGTGTAAGCTCCTCGTGGAAGCAAAACAGCGTATTCAGATCAATTTTCAGAAGCCGTGCCAGGGACGGGAGGATTGCGATGTCGGGGCAGGTGATCCCTTTCTCCCATTTGCTGACTGCCGGTGTGGATACACCCAGATACTGCGCAAGCTGTTCCTGGGTCAATCCTAGCGCCCGGCGCTTTTCCTGGATGACGATATTCATTGGCATAGTACCAACTCCAGTTCAAAAGATTCAAAAAGCTTTTTGTACGGATATTATAACTGGAATCCACCCAATGCACAATCGAGTGGTTGTTAATCTGCGGGCGAAAATCTTAACCGGCAGTTAAACGCAAGAGGCGGCGAATAAACGGGTCCCGTCCGCGGCAAACTATCCCCGAGGTGATTTTTATGGCAAAGCAGGGCATGAAACGTCCCGAGGTGACCCATCTCCATCCCCGGAACTCCGAACCGCCCGTCCCCATCCTCCAGGGCAAGGCCAAGTCCGGCAAGGAGAAAGCCAACCCCATCATCGCCGGGACCTCCGGCGAGCAGACCAAGGTCTGGCACACCGAACGGCCCATCCCAGAGGACGCCTACGGTCCCATCAACACGGACCTGGGGCGGGACAACCTGGAAAACGACATCCCTTACGCGGATTTGCAGGACATCTGAAAAAAGCAGGCCGTTCCAGAAGGAACGGCCTGTTCGTATGTATGAAGCTAAGTTTACATAAAGTCGAAGCGCTCTCCAAGCTCTGTGAGCTTTTCCATTTCGCCGTCCCGGAGCCGCCAGGCTTCGCCCAGGATGACGGATTCCTCCTCGTCCTGGAAGTAGTAGGTGCCGTCGGGGAAGACGAAGAACTCATGGCCCATGGAGTCGGCAAAGGTGATGTCCTCGTAGAGACGCTGGCCATCCAGCTCGTAATCCTTCACCTGCTGGTAGTGGGGCAGGATGTTGATGTCCGCCAGACCCAGGCCATGGAGGAAGCGGGGGAAGTCGGGGCTCGACTCACCGGTCTCCTCGGGCTGGGCGTAGACGGTCTCGGCGCTGTTCATGGAGCCCGCGCTGATGCCCATGACCACGCCGCCGAACTTCTTCATGTACCGCCGGAGGTTAATTCGCCGGAAGAAGGCGTTCTGGGTGGGCACATGGCCGCCCATGATGACGATGAACTCGCTCTCGGCAACCAACCGGTAGGCCCACCGGGCGTTCCGGCTGTCCAGGGCGGTGCACCGGCCCAGGGGGATGCCCGCCCGGCCGAAGGCGTCCTTGGTGATGTGGATGAATTCCAGGGTCATGTCGTGGTCCTGGGGGTTGGAGCTGATGAAGAGGGTCTTGGGACGGTGGGGGAGGACCGCCTGAAGCCGCTCCACGAATTCGTTGTCCGGGTTCAGGGTTGCCGGGTCATACTGGTACAGATAGGGACTGCTGGTAAGAAACAGGATCATGGGAGGATGCTCCTTTCGTCGTTTCACCCATTATAATGAATTTGAACACAAAATGCAAGAGCGGACTGTTTATAACCCTACCGATAGAAAGCTTCGGAGGGAGGGGGAGTGTGAGGGGGGACCGTCAGGGTCCCCCCTTCACGTTCAATAAAACCTGGCAAAACCAACTTCCAAAAAGTTGGTTTTGCATAGGGCAGCTTGTCAAAAATACTTTTTGACAAGCTGAGAGCGGACACGAAAGTGTCCGCTCTGTTGGGTCAGTGGGAGGTGGCTTCCTTGGCCTCGATCCGGTCGAAGTTGTGGATCCAGTCGGCCTTCAGCAGGTAGACGGCAAACACAATGGAGCTGCAGGACCAGGTGATGGGATAGGCCCAGCTCACGGTGGTCAGCTGGGGAATCAGCCGGACGGCGATGGTGATGTAGGTCACCCGGAGCAGGCACCAGAACAGCAGCATGGTGACCATGGGCACCGTGGCCTTGCCCGCGCCCCGCATGATGCCCGCGGCGCAGTGGGAGAAGGCCAGCAGGCAGTAGAACAGGCACATGGTTCTGCAATGCCGGACGCCGAAGTCAAGGGCTTCCTCGCTGCCGTTGAACATTCCGATGAGATTGGGAGCGAAGGTGTAGAAGGTCACGCCGATCAGCTCCGCCAGGGTGACGGAGCAGAGAATCCCGAACACCGCGCCCTTCTTCACCCGGTCGTATTTCCGGGCTCCCAGGTTCTGGCCCACGAAGGTGCTCAGGCCCTGGGCGAAGCAGGTGACGGGGAGAAAGGCGAAGCCCTCAATCTTGCTGTACGCGCCGCAGCCCGCCATGGCGGCGGAGCCGAAGGCGTTGATGTTACTTTGGACCACCACGTTTGCCAGGCTGATGACGCTGTTCTGGACACCGGAGGGCAGGCCGAACTGGATGATCCGCTTGAAGCTGGGCCAGTGGAAGCCGATCTTTTTGATCCGGAGCTTCCCGGGGCCGTCCAGCTTCATCAGGCGATGGCAGCACAGCGCGGCGCTGATGCCCTGGGAAATGGTGGTGGCGAGGGCCGCGGAGCCAACGCCCATCCGGAAATATCCCACGAACAGCAGGTCCAGAAACACGTTGACGATGGAGGAGAAGATCAGATAATACAGGGGATGCTTGCTGTCGCCCATGGCATGGAGAATGCCCACGAAGATGTTGTACATCACCGTGAAGATGGCACCGCAGAAATAGAACCGGAAATAACTGATAGAATTGGGGAGCACATTTTCCGGGGTGCCCATCCACCGGAGGAGGGTGGGGGTGAAGCTGACGCCCAGAATGGTGATCAGCACGCCGGTGCACAGGCCGAAGGCCACGTCGGTATGGACGGCCTTGTCCATGGCATCATAGTCCTTCGCGCCGAAGTATTTGGCGATGATGACGCCCGCGCCCATGGCGGTGCCGTTGAAGAAGCCCACGAACATGAAGATCAGACTGCCCGAGGAGCTGACGGCGGCCAGGGCCTCGTCCCCCAGGAACTGACCCACGATCAGCGAGTCAATGGTGTTGTAAAGCTGCTGAAACACGTTGCCCAGCAGAACCGGCAGGGCAAAGAGAATCAGGTTTTTCCAAATCGGGCCCTCGGTGAGGGTGTTGCGCTGAGAACTCAAGAGACACACTTCCTTTGTCAAACGAAGGTTGCGACTGCAACCGTGTATATTATGCGCCCAGAGTCGGGAAATGTCAAGATGTATGGAGAGATCCGTTTGTATGGGCTATTGTAGGGACCGGCCTCTGGACGGTCCGCTCCGCCGTCAGGCGGCATGGGCAACGGTAAAATTTGCCCATCGAGGTCAAATTTTACCGAACGGACCGTCGAGGACGCCGGTCCCTACAATCGAATTTAAGACAGCGACAAAATGACGATTCTCATATTGTACCGCTTCTCGATTTATGCTAGAATAAAAAGAAAAACGGGAGGTACTCACGATGACGAAAAACAGATGGTACAAAGAAAAGGTTTTCTATCAGATCTGGCCCCGGTCCTTCTGCGACGGCAACGGGGACGGCATCGGCGACCTGCAGGGCGTCCTCTCCAAGCTGGACTACCTGAAGGAGCTGGGGGTGGACGGCATCTGGTTCTCTCCGCTGTATTGCTCCCCCAATGCGGATATGGGGTATGACGTCTCCGACTACCGGGACATCCACCCGGAGTACGGCGACCTGGACACCTTCAAGCAGGTGCTGGACGGCGCCCACCAGCGGGGAATGAAGATCATCATGGACCTGGTGGTGAACCACACCTCCGACGAGCATCCCTGGTTCCAGGCGGGCCGGAATCCAGCCTCTCCCTACCACGACTACTACATCTGGCGCCGGGGCAAGGGCAAGAGCGGGGAGAAGCTGCCCAACAACTGGAGCTCCCTCTTCGAGGGCAAGGCCTGGGAGTATGACCCCACCAACGGCGAATACTACCTGCACATCTTCGCCAAGAAGCAGGCGGATCTGAACATGGACAACCCCAAGGTCCGGGAAGAGGTCTGCGACATCATGCGCTTCTGGCTGGACATGGGCGTGGACGGCTTCCGGGAGGACGTGATCACCTTCATCTCCAAGCGGGAGGGCCTGCCCGACGGTCTGCCCATCCCCGCGGCCTGTGGCATGGAGCACTATATGGACGGCCCCAACGTCCACAAATACCTCCGGCAGTTCCGGAAGGTGCTGGACCAGTACGACTGCTTCGTGGTGGGTGAGGCACCGATGATGGACGTGAAGAACGCCCTGCGCTACGTCACCGAGGGGCCCAAGCAGGAGCTGGACATGATGTTCCACTTCGAGCATATGAACGCCGACTGCCTGCTGCTGGACGCATTGAAGACCCCCTTTGACCTGCGGAAGCTGAAGAAGGCCTTCACCCGCTGGCAGGAGGGCCTGAACGGCAAGGGCTGGAACGCCCTGTACCTGGAAAACCACGACCATCCCCGGATCATTTCCCGATACGGCAGCGAAGAATACCGGGTCGAAAGCGGCAAGATGCTTTGCAACTCCTATCTGCTCCAGCAGGGCACGCCCTTCATCTACCAGGGCCAGGAGATCGGCATGGTGAATATCGACCTGCCCACCGTGGAGGACTATCAGGATGTGCAGACGGTGAACAATCTGCGGACTCTGCGGCTTCTGGGCCTCAGCCAGGAGAAGGCGGAACAGCGGATCCGGGAGACCACCCGGGGCAACGCCCGGACGCCGGTGCAGTGGGACGCCTCCGAGAACGCGGGCTTTACCACCGGAACCCCCTGGATGGCGGTGAATCCCAACTATCCCGAGATCAACGTGGAGCAGGCGATGGCCGATCCCAATTCCATCTTCCACCACTACAAGGCGGCGATCCGGTTCCGGAAGGACCACCCGGTGGCCATCTGGGGCGACTACAAGGAGCACTACCCCAAGAGCAAGGAGCTCTACGTCTACGAGCGGAACCACGAGGGCAAGCGGCTGCTGGTCGTCTGCTCCTTCACCGACAAGGCCGTCCGGTTTGACGCTCCGGCGGGCTTTGACCTGAACGCCGGGGAAGCGGTGCTCTGCAACTATCCCGAGAATCCCGTGGAGGGCAACGGCTTCGCCACCCGGCCCTACGAGACCCGGGTATACTATTTTGAGTGAGGAAAACCATGTATTCACGGGTTTATGTGGAAATTACCAACCTTTGCAACCGGAATTGTTCTTTCTGCCCCGGCACGGTCCGGCCGCCGAAGATGCTCACGGTGGATCAGTTCCGGACCATCGCGGAGAAGCTCCGGGGGACCACGAAATACCTCTACTACCATCTCATGGGCGAGCCCCTGACCCATCCGGGACTGCCGGAGATGATCGGCGCGGCGACGGAGCTGGGCTTCAAGTCTGCCATCACCACCAACGGCACCCTGCTTCCCCAGCGGGGGCAGGCCCTCATCGACGCGGGGATCTATAAGGTGAACATCTCCGTCCATTCCTTCGAGGAGGGCTCGGAGGAGGATTATGTCAACTATATTTCCGGCTGTCTGGACTTCGCCAAACGGGCGGGCCAGGCGGGGACCCTGGTGGTTCTGCGGCTGTGGAACAACGGCTGCGACGAGGGGCGGAATGACCGGACCATCGGGATGATCCACGACGCCTTCCCCGGCGAGTGGGTGGTCAGCCCCAGAGGCACGAAGGTGGGCGAAAAGGTCTACTTAGAGCACGCGGACCGGTTCTCCTGGCCGGATATGGAGGCGGACGATCAGGGCGACAGCGTGTTCTGTTACGGCCTGCGGGACCATTTTGGCATCCTCAGCGACGGACGGGTGGTGCCCTGCTGCCTGGACCGGGAGGGGGAGATCACCCTGGGCAACCTCTTTGAGGAGGAGATCGGGGAGATCCTGAACAGCTCCCGGGCGAAGGCCATGGTGGAGGGCTTCTCCTGCCGGAAGGCGTCCGAGGAGCTGTGCCGGAAGTGTGGGTATGCCAGACGGTTTGGATAATAGCTCCCCCGGTTGGGCTGGTGCCCGCCGGGGGAATTTTCCTGCGCACAGGCTTGACAAAGCCTGATCCTGGCGATATAATAAGCAGGTAATTCGGGCTTGTAGCGCAGTTGGGAGCGCACCACATTCGCATTGTGGGGGTCGAGGGGTCGAATCCCTTCAAGTCCACCAAAAAGAGCCACCCCAAAGGGCAATGTCATTAAGTTAGTGACATTATCCATGTAGCAGGAAAGCAAATGAATGAGTGCATCCGGCAACGGATGCACTTTTTCTGTATAAAGGGCATACTAAGTAAGCGGATTGGAAAATCCGCTTAAAAAAGGGTATTCA
>JBGVDK010000067.1:0-2278 GCA_045119355.1 Faecousia sp. | reverse complement strand
AGCTTGGGATGTGGGACGTGTCCGAGGGTCTCGCCGACGCCTTTGGCGACGTGGAACGGTTTCTTGGAAAGTGCCGTTTCTCCGACTGCCGCCACGACAGGGAACCCGGCTGTGCCATCAAAGGGGCAATTGCCTCCGGAGAACTGGACATTGCCCGCTGGGAGAGCTATTGCAAGCTGAGAGAGGAAGCGGTCAGCAAGGAAGAAATGCTCCGGCGGAAGCAGCAGTGGAGCAAAGGGGTTGCCAAGTTTACGAAGCATAGAAAGAAGGAGATCTGGTAATGAAACGAATCATCAAATCCATGGAAGAAAAATACCTGGGTCCCAGCCTGGACCTGGTGGAGGCGGTTTTCACCGCCCACGAAAACGAAAAGGAAGGAAAAATGGTCCGCAGCCTGGTGGAGGAGATCCGGAGCAAGCGGTTCTACGTCCCGGATCTGGAACTGATTATGGTGGACGAGGCAGATGAAGTCATCGGCTACGCCATGTTCTCCCGGTTCCATCTGGAAGGGAAATATGAAAATGAGCTGCTGCTTCTTTCCCCTGTGGCGGTGAAGACGGAGCTTCAGCGGCGGCATATTTCCAAGGAGCTGATTGAATTTGGCTTTGAAAAGGCGAAAGCGCTGGGTTACAAAGCGGTGATTGTGGAGGGGAATCCGGCCAATTACCGGGCCCGGGGCTTCGTCACCTCCGCGCTCCATGGCATTGTGGCGGCGGAATCTGTGGGACTGCCTGCGGTGGAGTGCCTGATGGTGAAGGAGCTGGTTCCCGGCGGGCTGTCGGGCATCCGGGGAACGGTGGCGTACAGCGATTATGAGTGCCTTACCTGAAGAGACGGAGCGGCTGATCCTCCGCCGGTTCCGGGAGTCGGATCTTGAGGACCTTTATGCCATTCTCTCGAACCCGGAGACCGTGGCCTTTGAGCCCTATCCGCCCATGACTCTGGAGCAGGCAAAGGAAGCCCTGGCCTGGCGCATCTCCACCGGGGAGATGACCGCCGTGGAGCGGAAAGCTACCGGGCAGATGATCGGAAACGTCTATCTGGGAAAGCGGGAATTTGACGCGATGGAACTGGGCTTCGTGTTCCGGCGGGAATGCTGGGGCCAAGGCTACGCCCGGGAGAGCTGTGAAGCAATGATCCACAAGGCTTTTGCCGAAGGCGTCCACCGAATCTACGCCGAATGTGATCCTGAGAATGAAGGGTCCTGGCGGCTTCTGGAACGGCTGGGCTTCCGCCGGGAGGGGCACCTGCGGCGGAACGTCTTCTTCCACAGGGATGAGGCCGGCCGGCCCATCTGGAAAGACACCTATGTTTACGCTCTGCTGAACGAAAGCGAATGACAAAAAGACCGCTGGCGCTTTCTGCGTCAGCGGTCAAATATTACAGCGCGGCGATCAGTTTGGCCAGCTCTTTCCAGTCCCAGCCCTCGTACTCGAAGTCCCGGCAGCCCTCGGGAGCCACGCCGGGGAGCAGGGCAGGATCAGCCTTCGCCTGGTCCGGGGGCGTCAGGTCCGTGTGCATATAGAGGGTGGCAAAGCCGGCGGCCTTGGCTCCGGCGATGTCGGTGTTCCGGTCGTTGCCGATCATCAGGCAGCTTGCGGGGTCCAGCTTTTCCTCGTCGATCAGCGCCCGGAAGAACCGGAGGTCCGGCTTCCGGCAGCGGTAGACCGAGGAGATGTAGATACCGTCCAGCTGCTTACCCAAGCCCAGATGCCGAAGCTCATAGGCGGTGAAGATGTACTGGGCGTTGCTCAGGAGCCACAGGCGGTAGCCCTTCTCCCGAAGGAGGGCCAGGGCTTCCAGCACCCCGGGGTAGAGCCGGATATACTCCATGGAGCAGATCCGGAACAGCTGCGCGGCGTTGATGCCCAGCTCACAGGAATTGCGGCCCACGCCCTTGGCCCGGAACAGGTCAGCCATGACGACCTCAAAGGGGATATCCGGGAAGCATTCGTAGCTCTGTCCGGCCTTCGCCTCCCGGGCGGCCATGGCGGCGCGGAAGGCGTCTTTCAGCTCCGGACCGGTGTAGTGGGCGCCGTAGAAGCCGAAGTAGGTGGCGGTCTTCTCCCAGACGGTGTTGTCCTCCTCGGTGTGGATGTCCACCAGGGTGCCGTAGAGATCAAAAACCAGATCGGTGTATTTCATGACGGTTCCTCCCAATTGGAATTGTTTGGAATATTATAAACGGTCCGGAGGGAATTGTCCACCCGTCACGAAAAAAATGGGTGCTTGAGTGAAATATTTGGCTGACGCCAAATGTGAAATAATGGCCTGCGGC
>JBGVDK010000066.1:0-11845 GCA_045119355.1 Faecousia sp. | reverse complement strand
TGGAGCTGGGCCACCGGCACTTTGCCATCGTCGGCGGCGACCGGAAAAGCTCGGATACCAGCCGCCTGCGTTACGAGGGGTGCCTGGCCTCCTTCCGGGAGCACGGCATCGAATTTGACGAGGAGCTGGACTATCAGGGCGTCCGGTACAGCTACCAGGACGGCTACAACGCGGCAAAGAGCCTTCTCGACCACGGACGGCAGTTCACGGCCCTGTTCGCGGTGGCAGACGTGATGGCCATCGGCGCCATCCGGGCGCTGCGGGACGCGGGGCTCCGGGTGCCGGAGGACGTGTCCGTCATGGGCTATGACGGCCTGCCCCTGGGTTCGTATCTCATTCCCCAGCTTTCCACCGTGGGCCAGTCCGCCAGCCGGATGGCCAAGCGGGCGGTGGAGCTGCTGCTGGAAAACGTGGAGCGGGAGGGCGTCGCACGGCACGAAACGGTGCCCTTCATCATTTATCAAAGGGAAAGTACGCGCCGGATCAGCGGCGAGTAAAGGAGCATTTTCAATGCGGAAAAGCGGTATTTTGATGCACATCACCTCCCTGCCCGGTCCCTACGGCATCGGCAGCATGGGAAAGCGTGCCTATGAATTTGTGGACTTTCTGGAGGCGGCGGGCCAGAGCTACTGGCAGATCCTGCCCCTGTGCCCCACGGGCTACAGCGATTCGCCCTACCAGTCCTTCTCCACCTTCGGCGGCAACCACTACCTGATCGACCTGGACATCCTGGTGGAGAAGGGCCTGCTGACGGAGGAGGACCTTCAAAGCGTCCAGTGGCCGGAGGACGAGTCGCGGGTGGATTTCGGCTGGCTCTATCACAACCGGAGCGAGCTTCTGCACAAGGCCTTCGCCCGGTTCCAGCCCGACGAGGACTACGAGGAATTCGTCAAGGACAACGGCGACTGGCTGGAGGACTATGCCCTGTTCGTGGCATTGAAGGAGAAGTTTCACGGCACCGACTGGCAGAGCTGGACCCTGATCCTGATGATGCGCCTGCCGGAGGTGCTGGACGCCTACCGCCAGGAGCTGGCCGACGGCATCCGTTACCAGATGTTCCTGCAGTACCAGTTCCGGCTTCAGTGGCAGGCCCTGCGGCGCTACGCCAACGGTAAGGGCATCAAGATCATCGGCGATGTACCCATCTATGTGTCGCTGGATTCCGCGGACGTTTGGGCCAACCCCTTCATCTTCCAGCTGGATCCCAGCCGCCGTCCCAAGAAGGTGGCGGGCTGTCCTCCGGATTCCTTCAGCGCCGACGGCCAGCTGTGGGGCAATCCCCTGTATGACTGGGACGCCATGAAAAAGAGCGGCTACGCCTGGTGGATCCGTCGGCTGAAGGCCGCCGCCCATATGTACGACGTGGTCCGGCTGGACCATTTCCGGGGCTTCGAGAGCTACTGGGCCATCCCCGCCGGGGACAAGACCGCCGCCGGCGGTCACTGGGAAAAGGGTCCCGGCAAGGATTTTCTCGATGCCATGCAGGAGGCAATGCCCGATCTGGAATTCATCGCCGAGGACCTGGGCTACGTCACCGGCGGCGTCCGGGAGCTGCAGGAGTATTCCGGCTATCCTGGCATGAAGGTGATGCAGTTCGCCTTTGACTCCCGGGAGGAAAGCGACTACCTGCCCCACCGGTATCCGGTGAATTCCGTGGTCTATTCCGGCACCCACGACAACATGACCATGAAACAGTGGTTTGAGAACGCCAACCCCGTCGACGTGGCCGCGGCCAAGGCCTACCTGGGCCTGAACGAAGAGGAGGGTTACGTCTGGGGTGTCATCCGGGGCTGCATGAGCTCGGTGAGCAAGCTCTGCGTCATCCAGATGCAGGACTACCTGGAGCTGGGCGGCGAAGCGCGGATGAACTTCCCCGGCACCCTGTCCACCAACAACTGGACCTGGCGGGCGAAGTCCGGCTTCGCGACACCGGAGCTGGCGGAGAAGATCAAGGCTGTGACCGTCCGGTACGGCCGAAACTGAATGGAATAAGTGAAGGGAGCACCCCGAGAAAGGGTGCTCCCTGTTTTTGTGTAGCGGACCTGCCATCCTGAGCGAGTGAAACGAGTCGAAGGATCTTCGCACTAATTTTACTGCAAATGACAGGGAAGGTGCGAAGATCCTTCGACTTCGCTTACGCTCCGCTCAGGATGACAAATTTGATGGATTGTGCAAAATGTTGTTTAGCGGATCCGCTCCCCGTTGAGGACGGCCTCCACCAATTTATCTCCGTGATATTGCAGCTTCAGCAGGAAAAAGGGCGCGTCCTGCCACAGAAGGTCCAGGAAGATCTGATCCCCCTCCCACTTGGGAAGCTGGTCCAGAAATGCCCGGGGGACCCATTGCAGGTCGCCCTCGTCGCATTCCTTCAGCTCGCCCTCGAAGCCGTCGGCGGTGAATAAGTACATGAATTCTCCCTCACCGGGATTCTGGGTGAGAAAGGTCACCACGCCCCGGCAGCGCCAGGAGGTGAGCTTCAGCCCGGTCTCCTCCTTCGCCTCCCGGAGAAGGCACTCGTCGGGGGATTCCTCCCCCTCGAACTTGCCGCCGATGCCGATCCATTTGTCCTGGTTGATGTCGTTCTTCTTCTTGACCCGGTGGAGCATCAGGACATCATCCCCCCGGGTGATATAACAAAGTGTGGTGTTGAACATCAGCTTTCCTCCTTGGGGTGAATGATCTGCACCGCGTGGTGGAGATTTTCAATGGGGATCTCAGCTTCGCCTTCCGCCCGCTCGCCGTCCAGGCTCCAGGGGATGCCGGAATCGGGATAGACCATCAGCTTGGAAAAAGACCGGAAGGTGATGACGCTGCAATCGAATTTCTGCTCCCGCAGGGCACGGACGCACTCCCGAAGCTCGGCGGTGTCCTTGGGGGTGCGGATCAGCAGAAGCTCGAATTTCCCGTCCTGGAGGTCCACCTGCCGGGGGTCCAGGGTCAGCACACCGCCGACGCTGGTGGAGTTGGAGATGGCGCCGAAGATGAAATCGTCCTCCACGGTCCCGCCGTCGTATTCAAAGCGCACATGGGTTTTGCGGATCTGGGCCAGCTCCTGGATGCCTTCCAGCCAGTAGGCCAGATGGCCCAGGGCGTTTTTCACGTTCTGGGGGGTGGTGTAGCTGGCCCGGGTGAAGGCCCCGAAGGAGGCCACATAGGAGAAGTACCGGTCCCCGAACTTGCCCACGTCGTGGGGCATGGGCACGCCGGTGGCGGCGATCTCCGCCGACTGAAGGACATTCCCGGGGAGCTTCAAGGTGGAGGCGAAGTCGTTGGTGGAGCCGCAGGGGATATAGCCGATGGGGGTCCCGGCTCCGGCATGGAGGACGCCGGTGATGACCTCGTTCAAGGTGCCGTCGCCTCCGGCGCAGACCACCCGGTCAAAATCCGCCGCCCGGGCTTCGGCGATTTCGGTGCCGTGGCCGGAATGGGCGGTCATGTAGGTGGTGACCTCCCAGCCCTCCCGGGTGAACAGGGCGATAACGTCGGCCAGATGCCGGAGGATCTTCTTCTGCCCGGCGCAGGGGTTGACGATGAATAAGAGCTTTTTCAAAATACCAACTCCAAAAAAGTGGAAAGTTGAAAATGGAAAGTGGAAAGTAAACCTCTGTCATTTTCCATTTTCAATTGTCAATTTTCAATTACCCCCATTATAGCACCGGTTCCGGAAAGCACAAGATATCCGGGCAGAAGTTTGCAAATGCTTTACATTTTCGGGTTAAAGGCCGCATAGCTCTCCCCGGGCTTCAGCTGTTGGAGCCGGAGCATGGCAAGCTGGGAGACCGTCAGGAACTTATACCCCTGCTCCGTCAGCTGGTCGATCAGCGCCAGGGCCGCGTCCACCGAGCTGTCGGACATATCGTGGAGCAGGATCACGTCTCCGTCCCCGGTCTGTTCCAGCAGGCGGCGGTAGATGAGACTCGTGTCGTTGGTGGCCCAGTCCTTCGGGTCCACGGACCAGGAGATGATGGACAGGTTCAGCTCCTTCGCCGTATCGCTGACCCGCTGGCTCGCCTGGCCCCCGGGGGGACGCATGACATTGATGACGCAGCCCTCGGGAAGCAGCGCCAGGGTATCCTGAAGCTCTTTGGAGAGCTGATAGGAAGACATCTCCGCCATGGAGTCGTGGCTGTAGCCGTGGAGGCCGATCTCGTGGCCCTGATGGCGGATTTCCAGGGCCAGGTCCCCGTAATCTTCCAGCCGGTAGCCGCAGAGGAAGAAGGTGGCATGGACGTTCCGCTCCGCCAGACCCTCCAACAGCCGGGTGGTGAACCGGCCGGAGGGGCCGTCGTCAAATGTAATAGCGGCATATTTGGCGGTGGATTCCGCCTTCACCGGGAGGACCAGCAATGTAAGGACAAGAACCAGAGAGAGAAAACGGCGCACGAACATCCATTCCTTTCATAATCCGTTTGACTAAGAGCCACAAATGGGGTATGATATATCTTGAGATTTTATCGAAACCAGGAGGGAGAAGACGTGGAATTCATCTGCCCCATCTGCTCGCTGCCCCTTGCGAAGGAGGCGCGGAGCTTCCGCTGCGGCCGGGGCCACAGCTTCGACATCGCCCGGCAGGGCTATGTAAATCTGCTGCCGGTGCAGCACAAGCATTCCCTGAACCCCGGCGACACCCGGGAACAGGTCCTCTCCCGCCGGGCGTTTCTGGAAAGCGGCGCGTACCGGCCCATCGTGGAGGCGGTGAAGGACGCCGCCCTCCGGCACAGCGGAGAAGGCCCGGTGCTGGATGTGGGCTGCGGCGAGGGCTACTACGCCGTCCAGGTGGCGGAGGCCCTGGGTGCGGAGCTCACCGGCCTGGACATCTCCAAGGAGGCGGTCCGCTGCGCCGCGGCGAAGTACAAGGGCCCCAATTGGGTCTGCGGCACCGCCGCCCACCTGCCTGTGGCGGATGGGACCGTGGGGATGCTGATGAGTATGTTCGCCCTGACCATCCCCGGGGAGTTTGCCCGGGTGCTGAAGGACAATGGCATTTACATTCAGGTCCTGGCGGCCCAGGATCATCTGATGGGGTTGAAGCAGATCATCTATCCGGAGATTTTGCTGAAGGACAAGGACAGCGTCCCGGAGCTTCCGGGCTTCGAATTGGCGGAGAGCATCCCGGTGTCCTTCCAGTTTAACGCAGAGGGGGAGCAGATCGGAAATCTGCTGTCCATGACGCCCCACTTCTGGCGCATCAGCGCCGAGGGAGCCAAACGGCTGAAGGAGACGGCGACTCTCACCGACCGGGCCAGCTGCGTGGTGAATGTGTACCGGAAGGACGCTTAAATCCCTCCTGGGAACAACCATACTTTTCCCCAACCGCCGGATAAGATACTGGAAAAATATTGGAGAATGATCTATGCTTGAAAAACTGCGGGCGGTGGAAAGCCGCTACGAAGAACTTTGCTTCAAGTCCGAGACCCCGGATTTCTACGCCGACCCCCAGAAGGCGGCGAAGCTCCTGAGGGAAAAGAACGACCTGGAGCCCATCGTGGAGTGCTACCGCTCCTACCTCGCCGCGGTGGAGGAACAGCGGGACGCCGAGGAGCTGATGAGCGATCCGGAGATGAAGGAATTCTGCCAGGACACCCTGAAAGAGGCGAAAGGGAAGCAGGAAGCCCTTTACCGGGAGCTACAGCTCTTGCTCCTGCCCAAGGACCCCAACGACGACAAAAGCGTCATCATGGAGATCCGGGGCGGCGTCGGCGGCGAGGAAAGCGCCCTGTTCGCCCACAGCCTGTTCCGGATGTACTCCATGTACGCCGCCTCCCAGGGCTGGAAGATCGAGCTGATGAACTACAACGAGACGGAGCTTGGCGGCGTGAAGGAGGCGGATTTCGTCATCAACGGCCGTGGGGCCTACTCGAGGCTCAAATACGAATCCGGCGTCCACCGGGTCCAGCGGGTCCCGGAGACCGAATCCGGCGGCCGGGTCCACACCTCCACAGCCACCGTGGCGGTACTCCCCGAAATGGAGGAGGTGGACGTCCAGATCAACCCCGCCGACATCGAAATGCAGGTCTACCGGGCCTCGGGAGCGGGCGGCCAGCACGTCAACAAAACCAGTTCGGCGGTCCGGCTGATCCACAAGCCCAGCGGCATCGTGGTCGCCTGCCAGGAGGAGCGGAGCCAGGTCCAGAACCGGGAAAAATGTATGCGGATGCTGGCATCCAAGCTCTACGAGATCGAGCAGGAACGGGTCCAGTCGGAGAACGACGGCCTGCGCCGGAGCCAGGTGGGCTCCGGTATGCGCAACGAACGGATCCGCACCTATAATTTCCCCCAGGGCCGTGTGACGGACCACCGCGTGGGCCTGACGCTGTCTTAGTTCGATGCCGTCATGGACGGTGCCCTGGACGAGATCATCGACGCCCTTGCAACAGCGGACCAGGCGGAGAAATTGAAGAACGCGCAAAATTGAGATAACCCTCAAATAACGAATGTCATTGCGAGGAGCGGAGCGGCGTGGCAATCCGCTTCCCAGCAATGACAGGGATCTTTGGAAAAGAGGTTCAAAATACCATGAAAACCCTACGTTTACCCGGCGATGACCCCAGAAGCGTGGACACCGCCGCGGAAATCTTAAGAAACGGCGGCCTGGTGGCAATCCCCACCGAGACCGTCTACGGACTGGGGGCCAACGGCCTGAATGAAAACGCCGTGGCCCAGATCTTCGAGGTCAAGGGCCGTCCCCAGGACAACCCCCTGATCCTACATGTGGCGGACCCGGAGCAGATGGAGCTGTTTGCCCACGACATCCCGGCGTCGGCCTACGCTCTGGCGGAGGCCTTCTGGCCCGGTCCCCTGACCATGATCCTCCCCGCCAAGGACATCGTCCCCAAGCGGACCACCGGCGGCAAGTCCACCGTGGGCATCCGCTGCCCGGACAGCGACGTGACCCGGGCCATCATCCGCAAGGCGGGCATTCCCGTGGCGGCGCCCTCGGCCAACACCTCCGGCAAACCTTCCACGACGACTGCGGAGCACGTCCTCCACGACCACGACGGCAAGATCGCCGCGGTGGTGGACGGCGGACACAGCCGGGTGGGCGTGGAATCCACCATCGTGGACCTGACCGAGTATCCCCCCCGGCTCCTCCGTCCCGGCGGGATCACCCCGGAGCAGCTGCTGAGTGTGCTGGGTAATCTGATCGTGGACGAGGCCGTCACCTCCGAGATCGACCCCGAGAAGGTGGTCAAGGCCCCGGGCATGAAGTACAAGCATTACGCCCCCCAGGCTCCCGTGGTCATCATCTCCGGCTCCCGGGAAAAGGCGGCGGATTATATCCACCATTTCTTCGAGCCGGGGGACCGGGTCCTCTGCTTCGAGGAGGAGCTGCCCCTCTACGCCGACTGCTCGCCTCTGGCCTATGGCCGGGAGGACGATGTGGCGACTCTCTCCGCAGGCCTCTTCGACGCTCTGCGGCAGCTGGATGACCCCAGCATCCACCGGGTCTTCGCCCGCTGCCCCGAGGGCGGCGGCATCGCCTACGCGGTGCAGAACCGGCTGAAAAAGGCGGCGGCCTTCCACATCATCAACGCGGAGGTGGCGGAATGATCCTGGGCATCACCGGGGGAACTGGCTGCGGCAAGACCACGCTGCTGAAGGAGATCGAAGCCCGGGGCGGCCTGGTCCTGGACTGCGACGCCATTTATCACGAGCTGCTGACCCGGGATGAAAAGCTGCTGGGTGCCATCGACGCCCGGTTTCCCGGGGTGGTGGAGGACGGCGCGCTTCAGCGGAAGAAGCTGGGTGCCATTGTTTTTTCCGACGAGCAGGCTCTGCTGGACCTGAACGCCATCACCCACAGCGCGGTGAAGGGGGAGGTCCGGCGGCGTTTGGAGACCGCGCCCCGCCTCGCGGCCATCGACGCCATTGCGTTGTTTGAGGGAGGCTTGGCGGAGCTCTGCGACGTGACCGTGGCGGTGACGGCTCCGGAGGAAATTCGGGTGGAGCGGCTGATGGCCCGGGACGGCATCTCCCGGGAGTATGCCCAGGCTCGAATCAACGCCCAGAAGGACGAGGCGTTTTTCGCGTCGGTCTGCGGCGCGGTACTTCGCAACGACGGCACTCTGGAATCGTTCCGGGAGAAATGCCGGATGTTCCTGGAGGAAATCGGCGCATAAACCCATCTTGACGGCCCCGGGGAATTGTGGTAAAATAGCCCCACGCCGCTGTGGTGAAATCGGTAGACACAGGGGACTTAAAATCCGAAGTTCCAAACGGACGGACAGGGCGAAAACCTGTTGTGCCGCAACGGTTTTTATTCGAACTTCTATACTCAGGAGGTCCAGTTACCTCCTGAGTTACCTCCAAATCTCAAAAAACTTTTTTGCAAGTTTATATACGCCGCTATGGTGGAATAGGTAGACACCGTGGACTTAAAATCCACTGAAAGGTGACTTTCGTACCGGTTCGAGTCCGGTTAGCGGCACCAAAAACAGCTATTTTGGAAACAAAATGGCTGTTTTTTGTTTGGATAATAAGGAGGCTCATACATACTCCTTATGCTTCTTTCTGCGTTCCGGGCAGAATCTGAAGAATCGCGTTTGCGGAGCTGATCTTGGAGGCAAATTCCTGATGAACATAAATATTTGCCGTGGTGGAAATTGTGCTATGTCCCAGCCAGGATTGAATATCCTTCAGGCTGACGCCATTGGCCAGCAGTAAGCTGGCACAGCTATGTCGGAGATCGTGAAACCGAATGCGGCGCATATTATGTTCTTCCAGGAGTTTCGGAAACTTAGTGCTGAGATAGTCAGGCCTCATCAGTTCCCCAAGCTCATTGACATAGATGTAATCCAGATACTTGGTACAATAACAGTTTCCGCAGAGTCGACGGTTCAGTGCCTGTTCTTCCCTGATCCGCAAAAGCAGTTCCTCGAACGGAGCAACCAACGGCAAGGTGCGGCAACTGGATTTTGTCTTGGTGCGATCCTTCAGCACCAGATAGTGCTGGCCGTTATCATAGACATCCATGGCAGTGTGCTTGATGGAGATGGTTTTGCGCTCAAAGTCGATTGCGTCCCATCTCAGACCCACCACCTCGCTGCGGCGCAGGCCGTAGTAGGCAGCGAGGAACACACCCAACTCCAGAGAAGTACCTTTGACCAGATCGAACAGTTCACCCAGTTCCTTTTCGTTATAATAGGAAGCGGTGTACTTACCCAATCGCGGCAGTTCCACCTTACTGGCAGGGTTGTTGGCGATCAGGTCCATCCGCACAGCGTATTTCAGTGCGTTACTGATACTGGCATGACGATGTTTGACCGTGTTGGCACTAACTTCGCGTTCTTTCATCTCATAGGTGTAGTAATCCTGAATGTGCTTGGCAGTGACCTCTGTCAGCTTTAAGCCGGGATGCTTTTGCTCGAAGTACGGGATTATGAATTTCTCTACAGCGGATTTGTATGATACATATGTGGTCAAATCCACAGTTGTGTGCTTCACATCCAGCCAGTCTCGCATGAACTGGCTGAACAGGATTTCCGAGGGTCCTTGCTTCTGCGCAAGGGCCTTTTCTTCTATCTGCCGCTCCAGTTCCTCGGACATAGCAATGCGGGCTTCCATCAGCATTTTTTCTGCCTTGCGCTTATTGCCTTTTACAGGAAGGCCGGTAGATTTCGTCGGGGTTCGGCGCTTGCCCTCCGCATCGATATAACTGAGGACAATGTAGTAATAACCTTTCGTTTCACGCAGATGACCTGCAACCATAGATAAATAACCTCCTTAAATTATGGTGCACAGCATCCGTCATTGACATGATACCAGTATACCAAAGGGATTTTTCCGAGGCAACTGTGTGAAATTACAACCCCATGTACTCTAAAATGAACAGCTTGGGGATTTTGTACTCCCGTCCAACGCGGATGCTTTTGATTTTTCCGGACTTCAGCAATGCGTATCCGGTTTTAATGTTGATACCGAGCATCTCGGACATTTGTGCGGCATCAACAACATCGGGGTAGCCTTTGAACAAAAGCTGATATGCTGCGTCCTTTTTGATGGCTGACACCTCCTGTAGTTTTGTAGTCTCAGCTAATAATCACCGTGCGATGGTTATTAGGTGAAACTACAAACGGCAAGGCCTGAATATACAGACCTTGCCGCCATAGAAATTTATTGTCAGTTTCCCCAAACTCCGTTCCTGTCCCTGGATCTCAGCGACGTACTCCCATGTTGATGCGCTCATATCATCGCGGCACTTACCCATGGGATATATCCAATCTGGCTGATCATGCAATTATCAAGGTACAGGTAGCACAGAGTGGCTACACTTCATATTATACGAATTCCCGAATGCTTGAACATGGCCAGATGGACTATTTGCTGTCTCGATTAGAACTACATCGGTTTAAGGGTTACAGATTGCCTCTCAGCTCCATGCAGGCAGCAATAATTGCGTCCATAGCCTTAACTTTCTCATTGCGTTCAAAGGTCTGAAGGCCAAGCAAATAATCGGCAGAAACCCTGAAATATTGAGCCAGAAGAATGATCAATTGGATTGTAGGATTCTTAGTACCACATTCCAGTTTGGAAAGGTGCTGCGGTGACAAATTCAGAACCTCACTTAGTTCCTGCTGTGTCATTCCTTTACTGCATCGCAGCTGTTTTAATCGGGTTCCGAAATCCTTCATAAATAACTCTGTCATAATTTCCTCCGCAAATATAAGATTCGCGAATCGCAATTTGCAGAGGAACCATAAGTCATGGTGGTGATATGGAAGGTGATACAGAGGTGATATGAAGGTGACGCGGAGGTGATATGGAGGTGATATGAAAAATCGGGTGATATGGAGGTGATACGAAGGTGATATAGAGGTGATATGGACGTTCAAGCGGGATTACCAACGCAAAAATAATGGGCAGTCCCTGTGGTGTGGGACTGCCCATTGCGCATTTAAGGATTTAATTTTCCTGCATCTCCAGTTTCTTCAGGAGATCATCGTAATCATTTTCAGTAAGAGCCTGCTTTGCTGTTTTCAGCTCATTTTTTGCGATTTCACCCATCTGAATGAGTTGTCCACGGCAACAAGAGAAAATCTGGAATCTCTGGGTTATGGACCGGGAACCATTCAAATGGTAAACAGAATCTGGCAAGACTTATCACAGTTTCTTGGTGGTAGGAGTGAAACCCCATTCCAGCCTGTATACGGCTTGGAATATCTCCATGAGCGAATTGGATACCCGGAATGCTTGTACAGAAAACTTACACCCAATGAGCGTGATTATATCCGGGCGGTTCGGATGCTTACTTCATTTCAAGAAGCTGGCACAATTCCTGAAGCACTAACAGGCCAAAGGTGACAGCGGACATTTCACCATTCATACCGATGTGGAAGATATCATTCTGCTCCATGGATTTGCCCAGGAACACGGATACCTTCTGCCGTTTGTTGGTGAAGCTGGCGGAGGTTTCTGTGATCTCCAGGCTGACCTCCAGGCCAGACAGTTCAATGTTCGATGGCAATAAATGAACCCCTTCTCCATTTCGGATGATTCCGAGATCATGGGGAAGGGGCATGTATTCCATTTCGTGCTGCATGAGGGTTGCCAGGGTGACTTCCAGATCGTCCGGGGATTTGATTGATTGCGCAGAGGAATACCAATACTTGCTCACTGCCCAGGCTTTTTCTGAGGGCTTTTCCCTGGCAAGCAAGCTTTGGGCGGAAGCATTGAGTTGATACGAAAAAACGAGGATCCCCATCCGGGCAATACCATTAAGTTAATCTAGCACATACCCCTATGCTACAGAAGACGTAGCATAGGGGTATTTTTTCTTAATAATTTCAAAGAAAGCACTTGACAAAGTTTCAAAAATCGAGCAAGCCGCCTTGTAAGCATTTTTAAG
>JBGVDK010000065.1:0-31682 GCA_045119355.1 Faecousia sp. | reverse complement strand
AGATGAAGCACTCCTCGGTGGGGATGTTGGGATTGTAGAACACGCCGCCCTTGGTACTCTCACCGCCGCCGCAGAAAACGGCTTCCGGGATCATGCCCACGGTCAGGTCGGTGCCGTTATTCGCGGTGTAGTGAAGCTTGTCGATGCCCAGGGAATTCAGGTAATCGCAGCGCCGGGCCAGATCGGCGTTATGCTCCTGCCAGGCCTGGATGGGATCATCGTTGACCCGGGAGGTAAAGAGAATGGCCTCCCAAAGCTTCTCCACCGCCTTGCCCTTGGGCAGGCCAGGGAAGACCTTCTTGGCCCAGGCCACGCCGGGAACGGCAGCGATGCACCACTGCTCCTTGCCCTCCCGCTGGTCCCGGTAGGGCTTGACAATGGGGTAGGTCAGCTGATTGGCCTTAGCCACCTTCTCCATATTGATCCCCTTCAGACCGTCGGGGTCCTCAGAGACCAGATGAATCCGGCAGGGAACGGTATCCACGTAATGCTGCAGCCGGGCCTTCTGCCACTCGTAAACGCCGCCCAGAGTCTTAACAGACTGGTAACGGACGTGGAGCTTTTCCAGAGGCTGGTAATTCCAGTAGACGGTAACCTCCCTGGCCTTTGCCTTGTAGGCCTCATCCACCACCATCTGGACGAACTCGGGCTGGTCCAGATCGGCATAGACCAGGACCTCCTGGCCCTTCTGGACATTGACGCCGCAGCGCACGATCAGGCGGGCATACTCCCGCAGAACAGTCTTTTTCATATCGGATCTCTCCTTTTTTCAAAATCTGCCACTTATTCTATCAGAATTCCCATTCCCCGTCAATCCATTCCTACTACCCGTTGAAAAATTCCAGAATCTGTGGTAAGATGCGCTCAGAAACAAACGAGGTGATCACTATGCTCACAAGAGAAGAATTTCAAGCCATTCTGGCGGAAGGTCCCCTGCTCCTGGACGGAGCAATGGGCTCCAACCTGCGCAAGGCCGGAATGCCCCGGGGCTGCTGCACCGAGGAATGGGTCCTGAACCATCCGGAGCCTGTCATCAAGCTTCAGCGGAAGTATTACGAGGCCGGTTCCCGGGTGCTCTACGCCCCCACCTTCCAGGGCCAGCCCGCCGCCCTGAAGGAGGTCAAGCTGGACCGTCAGACCGAAGCCATCAACGCCATGCTGGTCTCCCTGACCCGCAAAGCCGCGCCGGAAGCGCTCATCGCCGGTGACATCACCACCCTGGCCGTGTATCTGGACAGCTTCGACCCCGAGATTTTTGACACACTGGTGGAAAACTACCGCCGTCAGATCGCGGGCCTGCTGGAAGGCGGCGCGGACCTGCTGGTGGCCGAGACCCTGCTCTATCCCCAGGACGCCGAGGCCATCCTCACCGCCGCCGAGCTGGAGGGCGCCGAGACCGTCATGTACACCTTCACCATGCAGCCCGACGGCTCCCTGTTCTCCGGCATGGACGCGGGCAAGGTCCTCCGGGAGCTGGAGGATGCCGGGGCCGCCGCCGTGGGCTTCAACTGTGTTGCCGCGGACATGATGACCCCCTATCTCGTCAGCAAGCTCCGCCGCCAGGTCCGTGGTCCGCTGATCTGCAAGCCCAACGCGGGAATCCCCGTCATCGTGGATGGGGGCGAGGCCGTCTACCCCATGGAGCCCGGAGAATTCGCAAGCATCGTCTCTGACTGTGTGGAAATGGGCGCGAAGATCGTCGGCGGCTGCTGCGGCACGGACCCGGACTACATCCGGGCAGTTGCCGGGAAACTCCGCAAGTGAGGGGAAACGCCATGACATCCAATCCCCTTTCCGTTTCCGCCATCCAGGCCCAGCTGGGGCCCCATCCCTGGGCCGGTTCCATCCATATTTTTGACGAAGTCGCCTCCACCAACACCCTGGCAAAGGAGATGGCCGCCAAGGGCGCTCCCGCCGGAACGGTGCTCCTGGCCGACCGGCAGACCGCCGGGCGGGGCCGCCTGGGCCGGAGCTTCCTCTCCCCCGGGGACGTGGGCATCTACTTTTCCCTGATCCTGCGGCCCAACTGTGCTCCACAGGCGCTGATGCACCTGACCTGCGCGGTGGCCGTTGCCATGTGCGACGCGGTGGAGGCCGCCTGCGGCTTCCGTCCCGGGATCAAGTGGACCAACGACCTGGTGGCCGGGTCCAAAAAGCTCTCCGGCATTCTCACCGAGCTGTCCCTGAACGCAAAAACCGGGCTGGTGGACTACGCTGTGGTGGGCATCGGTCTGAACTGCCGCCAGCGGGAGGAGGCCTTCGATGAGAGTATCCGCCCCATCGCCTGCTCCGCCCGGATGGTCAGCGGTCACGACATTGACCGGAACCGGATCGCCGCGGAGATGATCCGTGTCCTCCATGAAATGGACGCCAACCTTCTGACTGACCGATCCGCCATGCTGGAACGCTACCGCATGGACTGCATCACCCTGGGCCGTCAGATCAGCATTCTCCGGGGGGACGACGTTTCCCACGGCAGGGCCCTCTCCATCGACGAGGTGGGCAGGCTCGTTGTCCGGCTGGATTCAGGTGAAATTCAGACTGTCAGTTCCGGAGAAGTCAGCATCCGGGGACTTTATGGCTATATTTGAAAAATAATAGTTGAAATCTGTCCCTGAATTGGGTATACTTACAGCAGGAACAAAAAATTTGGAGGGTTATCTCATGAAACTGTTCAACACCATCGCCAAGGTGGCCGCCGCTGTCGCTGCTGTCGCCGGCATCGCATTCCTGGTCTATAAGTACATGGACGCCATCAAGGCTTGGCTGAACAAGCTCTGCCCCTGCTGCGACGTGGAGCTGGAAGAGGATTTCGTTCCCGAGGACGAGGTCGCCGCCGAGGAGCCCGAAGAAGCTCCCGCCGAGGAAGCTCCCGTGGAAGAGGCTCCCGCTGAAGAGCCCGCCGAGGAAGTCCCCGCCGAAGAAGCTCCCGTTGAGGACAGCGCCCCCGTGGCCGAGGAGTCCGATTTCGAGGCCTGATTTTCCAAACAGCATCAGCCACGGCAGAGCATTCTGCCGTGGCTGTTTTTCTGCGCAAAAAATCCGGATGGGAAACCCCATCCGGATCTCTTTTTACTTGTACAGGGGATTGGTATACACGCCCTGCTCGGTCATGGCCGCGAAGGCATCCCGGACGCCGGGCATATCCGCGGCATAGGTCATACCAAACCACCGGCTGTCGGTGGGCAGCACATGGACCCGAACGCCGGACGAGAGCATCCCGCCGATCTCCGTGGGGATCAGGAACTCGGATTTCTCGTTGTTCAGCTCCCGGCTCAGGAAGGAAATGAACCGCTCCTCCAGCCGGTCCAGCACATCGGGGGTGAATGCCCACATATTCATGGACACGGGGGTCTCATTGTCCAGCAGGCGCAGGTCCGCTTCGGTTTCCACACCAGCGCCCTTGGGGGTCTTGATGATGTTCTTGGTTTCCACGATGCTCACCAGCGCGCCGGTGTCATCGGTGGCGCACAGGCCCCGGGTGACGCCGCCGTTCTCGCTGAGGGTATTGCCCAGGGAAAAGCCCACCAGGCCGTAGGTATCCCGGCTGTTTTCCTCAAGCGTGTCCAGATAGGCGTAGGCCTTCTGATAAGCGTCCTTGCCGTAGTAATCGTCGGCGTTGATGACGATAAAGCCGCCGTGGAGCATTCCCTTGCAGCTGAGCAGCGCATGGCCGGTTCCCCAGGGCTTGGCCCGGTTTTCGGGACACACGAAGCCCCCGGGCAGGTCCTGCTTTTCCTGGTAGGCAAGGCACACTTCCACGCCCTTGCTCTGGCACA
The DNA here is from genome assembly GCA_045119355.1 of Faecousia sp. Taxonomy (GTDB): domain Bacteria; phylum Bacillota; class Clostridia; order Oscillospirales; family Oscillospiraceae; genus Faecousia. The sequence goes on along the minus strand of JBGVDK010000065.1, from coordinate 27,903 downwards.
CCGGGCGGACCCGTGCGCCGATGGTGCTCTCGAACAGCTCCTCGATATCATGACGGATGATGAAGATCACCCGATTGAATCCAGCTTCCAATGCGTCATGGATGGCGTAATCCATGATGACTTCTCCACCGGGGCCCACCGGCTGCAGCTGTTTGATCCCCTCACCAAACCGGCTGCCGATTCCCGCGGCAAGTACAACCAGTGTACGTTCTTTTTTCATTTTGTCCTCCGTTGGTCCCATTCGTAATACGATGCATGGGACCTTTTCGGTATTATACAACGACGGGGGCCTTTTTGCAAGGCGTTCCCGCTTTTTTCAGTCATTTTCACCAATCAGCGCCAGCTTTTCTTGGCGGGACAACCGCTTGACCGCCAACTCCCGCCGCAGCGCCGCGCTGTGGCTTTCGCAGTCCTCCCGGTAGCGCAGCCGGACCGGTCCCCTGCCCCGGGTGTATTTGGCGCCTTTGCCCTCGTTGTGGGCCTTGATCCGCCGTTCCAGATCGTCGGTGATGCCAGTGTAGAGGGTCCCGTCTTTGCATTCCAGGATGTAGACCACCCATTGCTTTTCCATCGTCTCTTCCTTATAAACGCCGGGCCGGAGCATTGCTCCGACCCGAACATGATTTATTTCTTCCGTCTGAGCTTCCCGCCCAGCAGCCGATCCACCAGCAGGAACAGCACATCCCACATGAGAACCGTCACAGCCAGCAGCCACATTCCAGCGCCCTCGTACTCCGCCATCACCGCCTCCACGCCCAGCACCAGCATCAGCAGCCCATAGGCCGCCACACCGGCGATGGTGAAAAACAGCAGCTTCACCGGGGTCCGAAGCGTCTTCGGCAGCCGCTCAAAGTGCCGCCGGATCAGGGGATAATAGCCCAGACACAGATACACCAGCGCCGCCTCCCGGTCGGGAGCCAGCAGCAGCGACAGCATCGCCACCGCCATATAATAGCACCAGCTTAAGCGCCCCCCGCACCGCTCCATCACCACCCGGGTGATGAGGATGCAGAGCACCGGACAGACGTAGGTATTCACCGGGATCAGGCTGCCCAGGCTCATGATCACCACCGCCACGGCGGTCATCATGCCTCCCAGGGCCATTTGGTTCGCTTTGACCTTCATTTAGCTGTTCTTCTTCAGCAGGTCATACTTGATGTCCCACAGCTTCTGGGACAGGTCCACATAGTAGGTGTGGGGGTTGTCGAAACGCTTGACCTCGTCCCACAGCTTGTCCACCTGGTCCAGGCAGTAGGCACGGACCTCGTCCAGGCTGGGGCATTTATAGACCAGCTCGCCCTTGACGAAGATGGGAACCTGCAGCTCCTTGGCGGTGAAGTTGTAGACGGTCTTGGTCTTCCAGGTCGCCTCGGGATCGAAGATCTCCATCTCGCCGGAGTCATCCACTTTTTCGTCATAGACGCAGAGGTAGTCGGCGATGGCCTTGCCGGTGTCGCTGCCGAAGAACCGGTAGAGCTTCTTGAAGTGGGGGTTGGTGATCTTGCCCACGTTCGCGGAGATCTTGATCTTGGGGATGACTTCGCCATCCTTCCCCTCCACGGCCACCAGCTTGTAAACGCCGCCGAAGACGGGTTCAGAGCGGGCGGTGATCAGCCGCTCGCCAACGCCGAACATATCGATCTTGGCGCCCTGGCGGAGGATGTCCTGGATGGTGTACTCGTCCAGGGAGTTGGACACGGAGATCTCGCACCCGGTCCAGCCGGCCTCGTCCAGCATCTTCCGGGCCTTCTGGCTCAGGTAGGCCATGTCGCCGGAATCCAGACGGATGCCGCACTTGGTGATGCCCTTGGGCTTCAGGACCTCGTTGAATACCCGGATGGCGTTGGGCACGCCGGATTTCAGAGTGTTGTAGGTATCCACCAGCAGGGTTGCGTTGTTGGGATACAGCTCACAGTAGGTCTTGAAGGCCTCGTACTCGCTGTCGAACATCTGGACCCAGGCGTGGGCCATGGTGCCGCCGGCATAGACGCCATAGATCTGGTCGGCGATGGTGCAGGCAGTGCCGTTGCAGCCGCCGATGTAGGCGGCTCTGGCGCCCAGGATGGCGGCGTCGGGACCCTGTGCCCGGCGGGAGCCGAATTCCAGCACCGTCCGGCCCTCAGCGGCCCGGACCACCCGGTTGGCCTTGGTGGCGATCAGGCTCTGATGGTTGATGGACAGCAGCAGGAAGGTCTCGATCAGCTGGGCCTCGATGGCGGGAGCCCGGACGGTGATGATGGGCTCCTTGGGGAAGATGGGCGTACCCTCGGGAACGGCCCAGATGTCGCCGGTGAACTTGAAGTTGGCCAGGTATTCCAGGAACTCCTCGCTGAACAGGTTCCGGTTCCGGAGGTACTCGATGTCCTCGGGATCGAAGTGGAGCATCTGGATGTATTCGATGATCTGCTCCAAACCGGCCGCGATGGCGAAGCCGCCGCCGTCGGGGCACTGGCGGTAGAACACATCGAAATAGGTGATGCGGTCGGCATAGTCGTTCTGGAAATAGCCGTTGCTCATGGTCAGCTCGTAGAAGTCACAGAGCATGGTCAGGTTGAGTTTTTCATTCGTGTTCATAAAACACACCTCGTTTATCAGATTGTATCTATTATAAATTCCTTTGGCGGAAATAGCAATCCTTTTTTCTTGACAATGGCCATTTCCTGTCCTATATTGACAGTAAATACCAATCAGGAGGAATATCATGAAGTTGCTGTTTCTCATCGGCGACACCGCCGCGGGCAAAATGACCGTGGGCCAGGAGCTGACGAAGGTCACCCCCTTCCGGCTGTTTCACAACCACATGATGATCGAGCCGGTGCTTGAGGTCTTCGGTGAGTTCCGGAGCGGCACCATCCAGCGGCTGCGGCAGGTCATCTTCGAGGACTTCGCCCGGACGGACCACTACGGCCTGATCTTCACCTTCATGTGGGCCTTTGATATGCAGGAGGACTGGGACTATCTGGAATCCATCCGGAATATCTTCGGCCTTCCCGAGGAGGACGTCTATTACGTGGAGCTGATCGCGCCCCAGGAGGTCCGGCTTCGGCGGAACGCCTCCGAAAACCGCCTGAAGCATAAGGCCTCCAAGCGGGACATTGAATTCTCCAACCAGCTGCTTCTCAGCGCCGACCAGCGCTACCGCTGCGTCAGCCTCCCCGGGGAGCTCCCCTTCCCCAACTACCTCCGGCTGGAAAACGGAGAGATCTCCGCAGAAGAGGCCGCACGGATCATTCAGGAGCACTTTAGCTTCGCCGGAACTGAATCTCAAGCATAAAAACAGGTCTGCCGCAGGAGTATTCCCGGCAGACCTGAAAATTTATGGGGATTTATGAAATGTTTCCCGGAAAAGGGGGTCTTATTAGGTGAGGGTCCTACTTCTTTGAAAGGAGGAAGCATATGGAAGATGACAAGATCATTGCCCTGCTCTTCGACCGGAACGAACAGGCGGTTTGGGAGCTTCAGAAGCGCTTCGGCTTCAGCTGTTTCGCCGTAGCGAAGAACATCCTCCCCTCCCGGGAGGACTGCGAGGAATGCGTCAACGAAACCTGGCTCCGGGCCTGGAACGCCATCCCCCCGCGGCATCCGGAGAATCTGAAATATTATCTCACCTCCATCACCCGGAATCTGGCCTTCAACCGCCGCCGGGACCAGAGCCGGGACCGGAGAGGCGGCGGTGAGATCGACGCCGTGCTGGACGAGCTCAGCGAGAGCCTTGCCGCCCCCGGAACGCCGGAAGAAGCATATTTTGGCCGGGAGCTGGGCACAGTGATCAACGAATTTCTGGCTTCCCTGCCGGAGCGGGACCGGGATGTGTTCCTGCGGCGGTATTACTTCGTGGAAAGTCCCCGGACCATTGCGGAACGCTACGGGATGCGGGAGGGCAATGTGGCAGTCATCCTCACCAGAGTACGGAAAAAGCTGAAAAAACATCTGAGCAAGGAGGGCTACTTCTATGACCAATGAGGATCTGTTCCTGGCGCTCTCCGGGGTGAATCCGGAATATCTGGAACACAGCGAGGGCTGCGCTCCGGTCCGAAAAAGGACGCTGCGCCGTATTGTCCTGCTGGCGGCAGCCGCTGCCGCCCTGGCGGGAACGGTAATCGCAGCTCCTTACGTCCGGGCGCATTTGCAGAAGCTCTGGACCAGGCAGTCAAACCAAGCCGCCGTCGTGGAGGATTTCTACGGAAACGTGAACGTTTACCAGGGCTGGATGGATGTCAACCTGACCCTGGACCTGGAAGAGGACCGGCCCCAATATATCGAAACGTTCTACGTTCCTCTGTACTTCGCCGAGAACTGGCAGACGCCGGAGACGAAATCTGTCCAAAGCCAAGACACCCCCATCAATTCCAGCCTGAAATGGTACACAGACGGAGGGACCTACGCCATTTTTGACCAGTACATCGTGGACAGCCGCGTCCAGGCGGATTGTGAGGAATATCCCTTCGATTCCATCCAGGTCGGATATGACGCAGAGGTCCGGACGGAAACGGTGCAGCTGGGTGGCCGGGAGGTATTCCGGGTCATCGTGGGACCATCCTCTCTGGAATCGGAGGGCGAAATTTACACCGCTGAGAGCTATCAAAAGTATTATTGGTCCGACGGACTCTATCTGTTCACCCTGGAAACCAGCCTCTCGGTGAGCGAGGAGACGGTTGCCCTGGCCCTGGAAAGCATCGCTCCTGTGGACGACATTTCAGCGCACCGGAACATCCGTGATTCCGAAAACGAGGAAACGCAGCCCACCGTTCCGGAGCTTACCCGGGCGCCTTTGCAGGAAACCGTCTGGTATCCGGCATACCTCCCGGAGGGCTGGGAGCAGGTCTGGGGCTGTACCAATCTGGACGGTTTCTATGCCTTCGCTTGGGAATGTGACCTGGAAAACACGGCCATCCACGCCCATCTGGAGCTGGAGCAGTTTGAATCCGGCTCACTGTCCGGTTCCATCCGAGAGTGGGAGACCGGCATAAGCGGCTTTGCAAAGGAGGTCCGGACCATCGGCAGCTGGGAGGTCACCATCTACTCCAAGGACACCAAGATAGAGGCTTTCTGGATCACTGAAAATTGCGACTACAGCCTGTGCTTCCGTGGGCCGGATGGCATGACCGTGGAGGAAATGGTCCAGATCATTGAAAACCTTCAAATCGCGGAAGATCCCCAGTCCCTGCTCACGGAATAACCGCCCCAAAACCACATAGAAAACCCACATAGTTACAAAAAGCCTGCCGCAGGAAAACTCTGCGGCAGGCTCATTTTATTCAGATCTCCTGACGGCCCTCCAGCGCACGGGACAAAGTCACCTCGTCCGCGTATTCCAGCTGGCTGCCCACGGGGATGCCATAGGCCAGTCTCGTGACCTTTACCTCCATGGGCCGGAGCAGCCGGGAAATATACATCGCCGTGGCCTCGCCCTCGGTGTCGGGGTTGGTAGCCATGATGACCTCCCGGACATCGCCCTTGGCGACCCGGGCCAGCAGCTCCTTCACCCGGATGTCGTCCTGGGTCACATGGTTCAGGGGGCTGATGACGCCGTGGAGCACATGGTACACGCCCCGGAATTCCCGGCTGCGTTCCATGGCGATCACGTCCTTGGGCTCCGCCACCACGCAGATCAGGCCATGGTCCCGGGTGTCGTCATCGCAGATGGGGCAGAGCTCCCGGTCCGTCAGATTCTGACAGCAGGGACAAGCTTTCACCGTCCGCTTGGCCTCCAGGATGGCTTCCGCAAACTCCTGTGCGTCCTCCAGCGGCAGGCTCAGCACATGAAACGCAAGCCGCTGGGCGGTCTTGCCGCCGATGCCCGGAAGCCGGGCAAACTGGTCCGCCAGGTTCTGCAGAGCAGCAGGAAAAAACTGCATTGCTCCTCCTTAGAACAGGCCGCCCAGATTCAGGCCGCCGGTGAGCTTAGCCATGTTGTTCTGCGCGTCGGCGTCCGCGGAGCGGAAGGCCTCGTTGACGGCGGCGATGACCATGTCCTGGAGCATCTCCACATCGTCGGGGTCCACAGCCTCGGGCTTGATGGTCAGATTCACGATCTCGTGCTTGCCATTGACCTCAGCGGTGACCATGCCGCCGCCGGCGGTGGCGGTGTAGGTCTTGCGCTCCATCTCCTCCTGCATCTGCATCATCTGCTGCTGCATCTTCTGGGCCTGCTTCATCATCTGGGACTGGCTCATGCCGCCCATTCCACCGGGCATACCCCGGAATCCACCTTTTGCCATGGTAATATTCTCCTTTTAATTTTGATCTTGTTTGATTTTAACGATATCGGCGTGTTCCCGGCCAAAGGCCAGCAGCCGTTCCATCTGTTCGTTTTTCTCCGGCCTTGCCATCCGGTCCACCGCCTTGGCGGTGACAGGCCGCCCCAGCAGCGCCGATGCCTTCCGGCCCACCAGGTCCATCAGCTCCGGCTTGTTCACCATTTCCAGAGTGAAGCTGTTGGAGCACAGCAGCACCACCTGATCTCCCCGGAGGGTTCCCTGAACAGGAGACTGGGGCGTGGGGTTGAAGAAGCCCTTGATGGGAGGCCGCAGCTCCCGCTGCAATGCCTGGACCAGATCCGGCCAGAAGCCCACAGGGGTGTCGTGGGGCATCTCCGCCTCGGAGCTGGGCGGCGCGTCCGCGTCATCGGGAGGCGGCGGCAGCTCGTCGTCATCGAAGGCATCCGCAGGTTTTTCTTTTTGTTTGGGAATGCTCCCCTGCTTCACCACGAAATCGCCGGTGCGCAGCTGCTCCTCCAACCGGGCGATCCGGGCGTTCAGGGCTTCCGCGTCCATTTGCAGCCCCGGCTCACACAGGTTCATCAGGCAGAGCTCCGCATCCAGACGGCGGCTGGAACTGCGGGTGAAGCCCGCGGCGGTCTGCTGCAAGAGGCCGATCATCCGGACCAGCTCCCCGGCAGAGACCCGGGTGACCAGCTTTTTCGTCTCCTCGTCGGAGGCCACACCGGACATCATGGAGATGCCCGCTTCGGGAGCGGTCTTCAGGATCATCAGGTCCCGGCAGAGGCTGGCCAGCTCGTCGATCATGGCGGCCACGTCCTTGCCGTCGGCGTAGAGCCGGTTGAACAGTTCCAGGGCGGCTTTGGTGTTCTTATCCGCAACGTAGGTCAGCATCCGGCCGCAGGTCTGCTCTCCGGCGATGCCGAGACATTCATAGACCCGCTGGGCGGTCAGCTCGCCCACGGTAGCCGAGGCGCACTGGTCCAGCAGGCTCAGGCCGTCACGCATACCGCCGTCCGCCAGTCTCGCCAGCACCCGGGCAGCGCCGTCATCCAGGTCGATGTTCTCCTGATAGGAAACGTATTGGAGCCGCGCGGCGATGTCCTCCGGGGTGATCCGGCGGAAGGAAAACCGCTGGCACCGGGAGAGGATGGTAGCCGGGACCTTGTGCAACTCGGTGGTCGCCAGAATGAACAGCAGATGCTCCGGCGGCTCCTCGATGATCTTCAGCAGGGCGTTGAAGGCCGAGATGGAGAGCATATGCACCTCGTCGATGATGTACACGCGCTTCTTCACCTGGCTGGGGGCGTAGATGGCGTCGTCCCGGAGGTCCCGGACGTTGTCCACGCCATTGTTGGAGGCGGCGTCGATTTCCAGCACGTCCATGCAGGTCCCCGCGTCGATGGCCTTGCAGGCGGAGCAGCAGTTGCAGGGATTGCCGTCCTGGGGATTCAGGCAGTTCACCGCCTTGGCCAGGATCTTGGAGCAGGTGGTCTTACCCGTTCCCCGGGAACCGGTGAAAAGGTAGGCATGGCTCATCCGCCCGGTGACGATCTGGGTCTTGAGGGTCTGGGTCACAGCCTGCTGGCCCACCACATCGTCAAAGCTCTGAGGACGATATTTCCGATATAATGCTTGATAAGCGGACATTCGTCCCCTCCTTTCAATTTATGCGCCGGAGGCGCATACCACAACTATTCACTATTCATTATTCACTATTCACTTAAAGAAAGACCGGCTCATAACAAGATCGCACACCCACATTTGAACGAGCTGAACACCCGGTAGCCTTGCAGTTAGCTCAGGAACGGCTGCCTCGCGGCACACGAAACGATCCGCTTAATGCTGCTTGGTTCCCCACCTGACATGGTTCACGGGATTTCGTTGCGCAAGACCGATCCATCAACACCACTTACATGGTCCAGACGGCACTCAGACAAGCCCGGGTGTGGGAATTCATCCCTGCTGTAGCGGATTGCAGGCATAGGGCACCGCTATCTCCCCGACTAGTGCGACCTTGTTACGAGCCGGTCAGCTGAAACAAGGTTTTATTCGATTGAAAACAGATTAGTTGACCTTGGACTCGATGAAAGCGGCCATCTCACCGAAGGTGGTGATGGTCTCGTCCTCGATCTCCAGCTCCACGCCCAGCTCGCTCTCCAGGTCCATGACCATCTCGACGATGTCCAGGGAGTCGATGCCCAGGGTCTCGAAGGTAGCCTCGGGAGTGATCTCGGAGGGATCGATCTCCAGATGCTCGGCGGCGAACTTAACCAGCTTCTCGTACATAACGTTAAACCTCCATAAGGCATATGTCTTGTTTTATACCGGACTATTCTAATACAAGTTTGCTCATTTGTCAATGGCGGTTTTTTCCGGGAGCAGAAACGCCTCCATCTCGTCCAGCGCAGCCTGGGCTTCCGGCATTTCCGGGTACATGATCACAAAATCATGCCCCAGCCGCTTGTCCATGGGATGGTCCAGGAGCTTGCAGCGGACGCCAGCCTTTTGAAGTCCCTTGTAAAACCGCAGGGTGCTGTTCCGGAGCTTATCCCCCTTGGACGTAATCAGGATCGTGGGCGGCATCAGCTTCGCCACCTGCTCCCGCTCCGGCTTCAGGTACGGCAGTAAGGAATGTTTTCTCCAACCCTTGCCATAGAAGTCTCCCCGGAGGAAGAAGCCTGTCTCGTCGCACTCGGCAGTATGGAACATTCCGCTGATGAGCCCCAGTCCCCGGACCGGAAGCCCGGAGGGTGTGACCCCGGCAGCTTCGGCGATGGCCTCGTCCTTCTGAGCCGCCACGGCATAAACCGACAGGAACGCTCCCGCGCTGTCGCCCACCAGGAATACCCGTTCCCGGTCGCCGCCGTATTCTTCCAGAAGCTCGTCCACCCGTTCCATCCCGGCGCAGACATCCGCCAGAATTTCCGGAACCGTCTTCTCCGGCACCAGCGGATAGTCCACACAGAACACCAGAAAACCCCGTTTCGCCAATTCTCCGCAGAAGGGACGGTTGACCTCCTTGCTGCACAGCACCAGGCCGCCGCCGTGGAGGTCCAGAATCACGGGCAGTTTTCCGTTGAAGGCCTTCGGCCGATAGATATCCATCAGATGACATTTCGCGCCGTCATCGATGTAGGGAATGTCCCGGAATTCTTCCACATTCTCCGGAAACGGGGCTTCTTTTACCCGTTTGTCCATCCAATTCTGGTACATTCCGCCAGTCTTGTCCAGCATGAATCTAATGAATCGGTTCATTTCTTCTCGCTCACTGCCCTGCCGGCGGCGTAGGCCGTGGCCCAGGCGATCTGCAAATTGAAGCCGCCGGTATAGGCGTCACAATCGATGACCTCCCCGGCGAAATACAGGCCGGGGACCTTCTTCGACTCCATGGTCTTGGGGTCGATCTCCCCCACCTACACGCCGCCGGAGGTGATGATGGCCTCCGAGACCGGACGCTTGCCGGTGATCTCCACGGTGAAGTTCTTCAGAAGCTCCACCAGGGCCCGGCGGCTCTGCTTGGTGAAGGAATTGGCCTGCAAGCCGGGGTCCACCCCCAGCCGCCGCAGGACCACGGGGATCATGCTCCGGGGCAGCAGGTCCGTCAGAGCGTTCTCCATGCTCCGGTTCTGGTACATTTCAAGGTCCCGGAGAATCCGGTCGTCCAGCTTGTTATCTTCCAGGGCGGGCTTCAGGTCGATGGCGAGCTTCCAGCCCTCGCCCTTGCCGATGTGGGCGGAGGCGGACAACACCGTGGGACCGGAAACGCCGAAATGGGTAAACAGCATCTCGCCGAAGTCCTTGTACACCGCCTTGCCCTTGGGGTTGAGGAGCTTGACGCCCACGTTCCGCAGGGCCAGCCCCTGCATCTCCTGACAGTCGTTCCCGGCGGTTTCCAGAGGGACCAGGCTTCCCTGGGGCTCCACGATGGTGTGGCCCAGCTTTTCCGCAAAGCGGTAGCCGTCGCCGGTGGAGCCGGTGGCCGGATAGCTTGCGCCTCCGGTGGCAAGGATCACCTTCCTGCTGGGAAAAAATCCGGCGGTGCTTTCCACCCCGGTGACGCCATTCTCGTCCACCTTGATCCCCAGGACCTTACCGGTCTTCACGGTCACGCCGGAGGAGCGGAGCCTCCGCTGAAGGGCGTCCAGAACGCTCTGACTCTTGTCGGACTCCGGGAAGACCCGGTTGCCCCGCTCGGTTTTCAGGGCGCAGCCCTGCTTCTCGAAAAAGGCCATGGTCTCCGCAGGTGGAAAGGCCGCCATGGCGGAGAACAGAAATTTCCCGTTCCGGGGGGTGTTTTTCAGCACCTCGTCGGAGCCGCAGTTGTTGGTGACATTGCACCGGCCCTTGCCGGTGATCAGCAGCTTCTTGCCCAGCCGGTCATTCTTTTCCAGCAGGACCACGCTGCACCCCGCCTCTGCGGCGGTGATGGCGGCGAACATTCCCGCAGGACCGCCGCCGATGACGCATACATCAAAGGCCATTGCCGCCCTCCTGCTTCTCGTAGACGTGATACTGGTCCCAGATCTGCTCCAGAGAGGTGAAGATCCGGCTCAGGCGCTCCTCCCGCTTGGCGGCGATGGCCACGATCAGGGCATTGATGACGCTCATGGGCGCCACCAGAGAGTCCACCAGAGACACCATATCGCTCTTTGCCACCAGCACATGGTCGGAGTTCTGGCCCAGGGGGGATTCCCTGCCGTCGGTGAGGCCAATGACCGTGGCACCGGCGGCGCGGCAATACTGAGCCGCCTTCACCGTGGCGCTGGAATACCGGGGGAAGGAAATGGCGACCACCACGTCCTCGGGTTTCACGCCCACGATCTTTTCGAACATCTCACCCTCGCCGGAGGTGGTGACGGTGTGGATGTTGGGGGACATATAATTCAGATAGTAGCCCAGGAACTGTGCCAGCGGCGCCGCGGACCGTACGCCCAGGATATACACCCGGTCGGTATCCAGGATGGCCTGAACCGCCGCGGCGAATTCCTGCCGGTCCAGCATTTCCACGGTCTGGCGGAGCTTCTCGGCGTCGGCCTGGAGCACGGTGGAGACCACGTCCTGGCCCTCCATCCGGTCGTTTGCCACCTCGATCCGCTGGACGGAAGTGAGGCGGTTGAGGACCATCTCCTGGATGGCCTTCTGCATACTGGGATAGCCGTCGTAGCCCAGCTCCACCGCGAACCGGACCACGGTGGACTCGGACACACCCACCTTCTTGCCCAGCTTGGAGGCGGTCATGAAGGCGGCCTTGTCATAGGATTCGGTTATGTATTTTGCGATCAGCCGCTGGCCCTTGGAAAAAGTGTGGGCGTTGTTCTGCAATGTGGTCAGGATATCGCTGCTCATAAAAGTCCCTCCTGCGTAACGCTCGCGCGAATTGCATTCATCTTAGCAGATAACCTTCGTTTTTGCAAGTCCCAAGTACAAAAATTGCATCACTCTTCCAGAAGCTTTGCCACTTCCTCGGCCTTCAGATGCCGCCAGCAGCCGGTTTTCAGCTCGCCCAGGCGCAGAGCGCCTTCCGCGGTCCGTTTCAGACGGGCCACGTTCATCCCGGCTGCATTGCACATCCGGCGGACCTGGCGGTTCCGTCCCTCGTGGATCACCACCTCCACCACCGCCTTCGCGCCCTCGGCGTGGACCAGCCGGACCTTGGGAGGCTTGATTTTATAGCCGTCCAGCTCGATGGGCTCTTTTAGCTTTTCCAGGTTTTCGGGGGTGTATCCCGTGACCCAGACCCGGTAGGTTTTGTTCACTTCATGCCGGGGGTGCATGAGCAGATTGGCAAATTCCCCGTCATTTGTGAACAAAAGCAGCCCCTCGGAATCCATATCCAGCCGCCCGATGGGGTACACCCGGACACCGCAGGAGGCCACCAGCTCGGCGGCGTTCTTTCTCCCTTTCTCGTCGGAGAGGGTGGTGACGTAGCCCCGGGGCTTATTCAGCATCAGATAGACCTTCTTATCCCCCCGGGGAAGGGGCTTCCCCTCCACCCGGATGTCGTCGTGTTCCCCATCGGCGCTGTCGCCCAGGGACGCCACAACGCCGTTCACCGTCACCTTTCCGGCGGCGATCAGCTCCTCCGCCTTCCGCCGGGAGCAGACGCCCCGGGATGCAATTATTTTTTGCAAGCGCTCCATCATGTTCCTCCAAATAGTCTGTCCCAGAGGGACTGTTTCTCTTCCTGTTTCTGTTCCACCGTCTCCCCGAAAACCATGGGGATCCGGCCAATCACCGCGTCCCCCAGCAGAACGTAGGCGTATCCCGCCTCCGCGCCCTCCACCACAGGAGCATAGACGAAGCCATGTTCTGGTAATTCGATGCAAGGCTCCTCCTCGTCCCGGAGTGCGTAGGAAAAATCCTCGTTCGCCACCAGCTCCACCGTCTGCCCTTCCCCGCCGACCACCTCGGTGGTGCCCAGGACCTGGCCCTTGCTCACAAGCTGGGTCACAGTGTAGTCGTCAAAGCCCTCATTCAGAAGGGACGCGTGGTCCGCCCAGTCGCTGGGGGCGTTGATGGTGACGCAGACGAGCCTGCGCCCATTCCGGCTGGCGCTGGACACCAGAATCCGTCCGGCGGCCTTGGTGAAGCCGGTTTTGACGCCTTCTGCGCCCTCCACCTGCCAGAGGAGCTTGTTGTGGTTGGTCAGATACCGTTCGCCGCATTTGACCTGCTTGGTGGAGACGGTCTGAGCGAAGATGGGGTCCTCCATGGCATACCGCGCCAGCACCGCCAGGTCCCGGGCGGTGGAATAGTGCCCCGGAGCGTCCAGACCGTTGGGGTTGACGAAATGGGTATTCTCCATCCCCAGGGACCGTGCCTTGTCGTTCATCAGCTCCGCGAAGCCCTCCACCGTGCCGCCGCAGTAGATGGCCAGCGCCACCGCCGCGTCGTTGCCGGAGCAGAGCATCAGCCCGTAGAGAAGCTCCTGAACGGTGAGAACCTCCCCTTCTTTCAGGTACATGGAGCTGCCCTCGATGCCCACAGCCTCCGCCGGGATCTTCACCCGGTCCAGGACGTTGCACTGCTGGCAAACCACCAGCGCCGTCATGATCTTGGTGGTGCTGGCGATCAGGCTCTGGTCGTCGGCGTTCTTTTCGTACAGCACCCGGCCGGTGGCCGCGTCCATCAGGATGGCCTTTTCGGCGGAGATGGCCTCCGCCTTCGCCGGGAATAAAAGGACGGCGGCCACCAGGATGGCCGCCGTCCGGATCATTGTTTTTTTCATCCTTCTCACCCAGGGTTAGTTTCCCCGGAAAGGACGGGCTTATTCCGCTTTTTTCTCGGTATCGGGAACTTTCTTGTCAATGACGGAAATGATCCGGTCCAGCATATCCGGCACCATCTCCACCACACGGTCGGTGGTGGTGTTGGGCGCGGTGGCCACGGGCATCATCCGCACAGATTCCCCACGGATCACCAGGAACGCAATGGGCGTCACCTTCACGCCGCCGCCCACTCCGCCGCCGAAGGGAAGTTCCTGAGAGGGCGTCTTGCTGGCAAAGTCGGAACCGCCGCCGCCAAAGCCAACGCTGACCTTGGACACGGGGATGATGGTGACGCCGTCGGGGGTGGTGATGGGATCGCCCACCACGGAGTTCACGTCCACCATTTCACGGATCTTAGCAATGGTATTTTCCAACATATTGGGGAGATTCTGGCTCATAGATTCGCACCGCCTTTTCGTTTTTTCTGAATGGATAGGTAGGTTTTCAGCGCCCGGATGCCGTAGCGCACCACAAGGCTGACGATCCGTCCCAAGGTGATGGTCAGATCCAGCCGGGCGAAAATGGTCGTTTGATCCGCCGTGAAGTCACAGTTGATGTGCACATCCCGGCGCTTGATGACGAACAGCCGCTCCAATTGGGCAAGCAGAGTCGCCATCGCCCCGTTGGCCCGGCCGTAGTTCACCGCCAGGTCGCAGGGATCGTCCGCCGCCATGGTCATATGGAGCTTTAGCTTGTCCACCCGGAGCTTCCGGCGGAAGTCCCCCAGGAAATTCAGCGCCAGCTCCACAAAGGGGAAGAAGTCAAGGATGGAGCCGCCCTTCTCGTCGGGATCGGCAGGCTGCTGCTTCTTTTCAGCCTTGGGAGCTTTTTTGTCCGCTTTGGGCTTCTCTTCCGGCTTTTCCGGCTGTTCTTCCGGTTTTTGCTTCTCTATTTTGTCCTGTTTGGCCTTTTTCTTCGCTGGATACACCCGGATCTTCACAGGTCCGGCGAGGATCCAGACGAAGGGCCCGTTCTGGCCATAGACCACCGAAGCGCCCAGGGGCAAAATCGCCAGGACGACGAGGATGCCCAGCGCGATGAGCCAGCCCATCACGCCTGCTCCGACTCTGCCTGGGCCTCCTCAGCGGCTTCCAGGGTTTCGGGATTCGAGAAGCTCACCCGCTCGATCTCCGGCAGCTCGTCCAGGGAGCTGAGACCGAAGGTCCGGAGAAAATCCGGGGTGGTGGCATATTGGATGGGTCTGCCGGGGACATTCAGCCGCCCCGCCTCGCAGATCAGCTTTTTGTTCATCAGCGCGGAGATGGAGTACGAGGAGTCAACACCCCGGATCTGCTCCACCATGGCTTTCGTCGCCGGCTGGTAATAGGCGATGACCGTCAGGCTTTCCAGCTGGGCCGCGGACAGCTTCGGCGGCTTCCGGGTCTCCAGGGCCTTGGTCACGTAGTCCGCCATCTCGCCGGAGGAGACCATCTGATACGCGTCCTCCAGCCGGATGATCCGGACGCCCCGGCGCTCAAAGGCGTAGGTGTCCGCCAGGGCGTCGGCAGCCTTTCGGATCTCGTTCTTATCGGTTTCCAGGGCGAAGGCCAGACGGCTGACCTCCACGCTCTCACCGGCAGCGAAGAGGATGGCTTCAATGGCCCTTTGCAGTTGTTCCAGTTCCATCAGCTCTCCTCCTTTTTGTATTGGTCAGGCACCTCGATGAGATGCAGGTTGGGGTTCTCGCCGGTGACGTCGTCTTCCAGTGTCACGGAGTTGGTCTTACACAGGTCCAGAATGGCGAGGAACGTCGCCACCACCTCGGACCGGGACCGGTTCCCCTGAAACAGGGATTTCAGACGCATAATGCCGTGCTGGATCAGCCGCCGGATCACCTGTCCGGCCTTTTTGCTGACGGGGTAAGGCTCCTTGCCCACGATGCCCTTGAAATTCACCGTGGGAGGGGGCAGCATCCGGGCGTTCCGCTCGGCGATGTTGTCCAGGGCCTTCAGCAGGTCCTCGGGGGTATGCTTGTAGCGGTAGGTCTTGTCCTTTTTCAGCGGCTCCGGATCCTTGGTGAAGACGCACCGGCCGATCTCGTTCCGGGGTTCCAGAACGGCCACCGCCTTGCGGATCTCGTTCAGTGCTTCCTTCCGTTCCCGTTCCTCCAGGGATTTCCGGAGGACGTCCAGCTCGGATTCCGCTTCCTCCTTCTCCGCCTGGGAGAGGAGCATTTTGGTTTTGATGAGCATCAGGTGGGAGGCCATGGTGATGAACTCGCTGGCGATCTCCATGTCCAGGCGCTTCATTTCGTCCAGGTAAGCCAGGTACTGCTCCAAAATCGCCGTGATGCTTACATTTTGAATTTCGATCTTATTCTTGCTCAAAAGCAGGAAGATCACGTCCAGAGGGCCCTCAAAGTCCTCCATCTCCTCGGATTTGGAGCGGACCACGCCCTCGAGCTTATATTTCGGTTCTGTCATAGAACCTCCTAAAAGTAAATTGATGCCAGCGCGTCAAAGGGCCACAGGCACCAGCTGCTCAGCCAGTCCAGAAGCCCCGTCCGCATGGCGCTTAAGGGACCGTCCAGCACCCCCAGCAGGAGCAGGGCCATCAGAAGGAAGCTGCCGTACCGCTCATAGCGCATCAGCTTCATGTACCACTGGTCCGGCAGAACGGAGAACAAAATCTTCGACCCGTCCAGCGGCGGCACCGGCAAAAGGTTAAACACCGCCAGACCCGCGCTGATGCTCGCGGTATAAACAAAGAACAGGGACAGCCAGTACATCAGCTCCCCGCCATTGAGGCGGTAATAGAACTCACAGACCGCGTAAAGCATGATCGCCACAGCGCTGAGAAACACGTTGCTCAAGGGCCCCGCCAGAGCGGTGGCCGCCATCCCGGCCTTGGGATTCTTGAAATTCCGCATATTTACCGGCACAGGCTTGGCCCAGCCGAAGCGCACCGTTACCAGCATAATGAGGCCAAACACATCGACGTGGCGCAGCGGGTTCAGGGTCAGCCGCCCGGCCCGTTTGGCCGTCCGGTCCCCCAGGGCCAGGGCCATCAGGCCGTGACACATCTCGTGGAAGGTGATGCACAGAAGGGCGCTGGCCGCTGTGACCAGCATACTCCATAATTTGTCAAACTCCAACTGGGCAAACCAGGCCTGAAACGCCTCCAAGGGCACACCTCCTGAGCATACACATAATTTGGAGCTATTATAGCATTGAATTCCCCCATTCGCAAGAGCTTCGCAAAAAAATCCATTTTTCTGCGGGAAGCGTTGCATTTTTCTGAAATGTGTGTTACAATGCAAGTAACTTATGACCCGGATGGAGGACCTCAACATGGCAACCAACGAAACCAAACGCCGCAGCAAATTCAGACAGCTTGAACGCAGTCTTACTATGGTGATCATCGCAGATTTTGTGCTGTTTGCCCTGACCCTGGCCGCCGGCGGCGCGGGCATCGGCTGGCTGAAGATCATCGTCGGCGTTCTCACCATCCTGATCTCCGGCCTGGGCTGCACCTTCCTGGTGCTGATCAACGAGCACAAGCGCCGCCGGAGCTGGTGGATGCTTTCCGCCTTCGGCTCCATGCTGGCCTGCACCCTGGTGTCCCTGATCACCAATTACCCCGGCCCCATGGCTTGATTTCTCGGACCCATCGCTTCGGCGGTGGGTCTTTTTTTGTTCTGCCCTGCGTTCCGGCGCATAGACTTTCCCGAAAAGGAGGAATGCGCCATGGCCGAAACCGAATCCAAGCTCCCCCACAAGCTGACCCTGGACGAGCGCAGAAAACTGAACCTCACCGGCGCCACGGAGGTGCTCCACTTCGACGAGGAGCTGGTGGAGCTCGCTACCAGCCAGGGAACCCTGACCATCCAGGGAACCGACCTGCGGCTGAAGTGTCTTTCCCTGGACGACGGCGCGGTGGTGATCCAGGGCTCCATCGCCTCCGTCTCCTATGACGAACCCAAGGGAAGGAGAGGCTTCTTCCGTTGACCGCACCGGCGCTGGCCTGGGCCCGGACGGTCTGCTGCGCCGGTGTGGGGCTGGCGCTGGGTCTTTTCATCGATTTCCTGCGGCCTGTCCGGGGAAGGCTTCCGGTGCTGTTCCAGATTCTGGTCTGCGCCGGGATCACCGCCGGATGGTGCGTCTGCGGCTTCGGGATCTGCCGGGGGGACATCCGGTTCGGATATGCCGCGGGGCTCTGGGCGGGATGGCTGATCTGGAAAAAAACCGCCAGTCCTGCCGCGACGGCGTTTTTTCAGAGGATCTTAACCGCATTTTGCCGGCTCTGCCGGCTTCTCACCGGGCCTTTTCGGATTATTTTGAAAAAAATTCAGAAAATTGAAAAATTTTTCTTTGCATCCTGGGAAAAATGGGTTACAATAGGCAGGAGTAATCGTCGGAAAAGCCGACATCCTTCCGGAGGCACCACTTATGTCAAAGATCCTGGATTTCCTGAACAATTACAGATTGGTGTACCAGCCCACCTCTCCCCTGCTGAAGGCCGTGGTCACCGCCACCATCGCCCTGTGCACGGTGACGCTGATCGCCCTGAGCCTGACCCAGGCGGAGCATCAGCGGGAGCTGGAGCTGCTGCGCGCCCAGGCCGCCGCCATCGAGCAGGAAAACACCGAGCTTAGCGACCGCATCGCCGCCCTGGGCACCGTGGACTCCTACCGGCAGATCGCCGCCGAGGAGCTGGGTCTGGTGGATCCGGAGACCATCGTATTTGAAACTGAATGAGCATGGAGGAAAATAACACACTTATGGAGTTAACCGTCGGAGCAGTCCTTGAGGGCAAGGTAAAATCGATCACCAATTTCGGCGCATTCATTGCGCTTCCCGACAACAAGACCGGCATGGTACATATCTCTGAGATCGCCAATGCCTACGTCAGCGATATCCGTCAGCACCTGACCGAGGGACAGGACGTGAAGGTCATGGTCATCGCCATCGATCCCGCGGGCAAGATCAATCTGTCCATGAAGCAGCTGGAGCCCAAGCCCCAGAACCCTGGCAATTCCCGTCCCAATAATTTCCGCAGAGAGAATAACGGTCAGAACGGCCAGAACCAGAACCGGTTCCAGAACCAGAACAGCCGCCCTGCCTCCACCGAGAAGCGGGCTGCCGCTCCCGTTCCCCCCGCCGCGCCCAAGACCGCCGATCAGCTCTTTGAGGAAAAGCTGAAGGCATTCATGTCCGAATCTGACAGCAAGCTCTCCTCTATGCGGGCCGACCACCGGACCAAGAGCCGCAGACGCTGATTTTTCTCAGGGCTGTCCCCTCGACAGCCCTGGTTTTGCGTCAGGAAAGGAACAACCTATGTCAATCGTACTTGTCACCGGCGGCTCCCGTGGCATCGGCGCGGCCACCGTCCGCCGGTTCGCCAAAGCAGGCCACCGGGTTTATTTCCTGTATGAAAAGGAGCACGAGGCTGCCGCGTCCGTCGCCGCTGAGACCGGAGCCACCGCCATCTGCGCGGACGTTTCGGACAAGGCCGCTGTGGAGCGGGCCTTCGCCCAGCTTCCCGATCTGGACATCCTGGTGTGCAACGCCGGAATCTCCATCCCGGGGCTCATGAGCATGCTCCCGGAGGAGAGCTGGGACCGGCTCTTCGACGTGAACGTCAAGGGCGTCTACCACTGCGTCAACGCCGCCATGCACTTCTTTCTGGCAAAGCAGGCGGGCTCCATCGTCACGGTCAGCTCCATGTGGGGCCAGGTGGGCGGAAGCTGTGAAGCCGCCTACTCCGCCACCAAGGGCGCGGTGATCGCGCTGAGCAAGGCCCTTGCGAAAGAACTGGGTCCCGCGGGCATCCGGGTGAACTGTGTTGCTCCCGGTGTGATTTTGACGGATATGTGCGCGGAGATCGACCCGGAGATTCTGGAGGAGCTGCGCCAGGAATCCCCCATCGGCATGAACGGACGGCCGGAACACGTGGCCGAAGCCATTGAATACCTCGCCTGCGCGCCCTTTGTCACCGGACAGGTGCTGGGGGTCAACGGCGGATTTGTGATTTAAGAAACAACCCACTGAACTTAGGAGGAATTGACTATGAAGATTTCTGTTGCTTGCGACCACGGCGCTCTGGACCTGAAGAACGCCATCAAGGCCCATCTGGAGGGCAAGGGCTACGAGGTTGTGGACTACGGCTGCCACACTCTGGAGAGCTGCGACTACCCCGACATGATCGCTCCCGCTGCCCAGGCCGTCGCCAACGGCGAGTGCGAGAAGGGCATCGTGCTGTGCACCACCGGTATCGGCGCATCCATCACCGCCAACAAGGTCAAGGGCATCCGCTGCGCCCTGCTGTCCGACGTGCTGTCCGCCCGGATGACCCGGCTGCATAATGACACCAACGTCATGGCCCTGGGCGCCGGCATCGTGGGCAAGAACCTGGCCCTGGAAATCGTGGACGTGTGGCTGGGCACCGAGTTCTCCGGCGACGAGCGTCATCAGCGCCGGATCAACAAGATGATGGCCATCGAGGGCTGATCTCAACCAAATACCGAAGGACGCGCCGCGAAAAACGGCGCGTCCTTTTTCTGTCCCAAAACGACGAAAAGGGAGGTTCCCCTCCCTTTCTTCTGACGATATTATAGCACAAAAACCGCAAAAAATCAATCCTTGTAGTTTTCTTCTTTCGCAGTATCATATACCCACAGGAGGCGATGGAAATGAACGAATTGACTCTGATGGAGCTGCAATTGGAGAAAGCCAAGGACGAGCTCCGGTGCTGTGACCAGCTCAACGCCCTCTACGGCCTGGTACTCACCGAAGCGGACATCACGGAACTGGTGACACTCCGCTCCGAAGCGCTGAAGAGCACCGGCCGGGTGGAGTTCGGCGGCGGTATCCTGCCGAAGCTCTGCCGGGCGTTCTGCAATTCTCCCTATGTGGACCCCGGGAACTACGCCGCGGTGCTGGGAGAATTGCAGGAAGCGTTCTACTATTTCAAAAACGAATCCGAAGACCGGTTCTCCGACGACGAGCTGATCGAATACATGGCAAAGGTCTTCAATGGCCGTGCGGCAGGCAACACGGAATTGCTCTGCGCCATCGACCTGGACCAGCTCTGCCGCTGGGCAAGGGACGATTTTGTGAACCGGTATGAGGACGAGGAGGAATTCTATTGAGCCAGCTTCCCAGCATTCCCCTGACCCCCGAGGACCAGCGGCGGCTGGCCGTCCAGCTATATGCCCGGATGGAGGATCAAGTGAAAAGCTATAACGCCCGCCGGGGCGTTGTCAGCACCTCCGTCACCACCGAGACCGCAAAGGAGCTGATGGACTCCATGGTCTATACCCTGGAAGCCGCCGGGGGCTATGTTCCCGGCTTGGATGTGAAGGTTCTTCTGACAAAGGGCCAGCAAGTCCTTGAGGACAAACTGGCCCGAGCAAAACAAATTCTGC
This sequence comes from Faecousia sp., assembly GCA_045119355.1. GTDB lineage: Bacteria > Bacillota > Clostridia > Oscillospirales > Oscillospiraceae > Faecousia. The sequence continues at coordinate 7,045 of JBGVDK010000065.1, read as the reverse complement.
GCCTGGTAGAGGCCAGCGCTCCCATCTTCCAGACCCGGTATTATGGGGATGCCCTTCGGACCCTCTGGCGGTATCTGGAAACCTACGACCACCTTCACCTTGCCCACAAGACGCCGGAAGGGTTGGACTATCCCCTGCTGATCCCGGTTCCGGAGCAGTTCCGGGGCATCGACCGGGCGCTGTGCTATCTCAACTGCCTGTGGATGGAAAACGAGATTCTTCACCGCTTCTCCCCCGAAGCTTTGGCCGAGCTGACCGACGCCGCGCCGCCGGATTATTGGTTCCCTCCCCAGAAGCAGTGCGAACAGGTCCTGTGGAACGCCATGGCCCGGACAGTCCTTGGAAAGGTGCCGGAACCGCTTCTTTTAGAGGACGGCGAGGCCGAGGATCTATTTTATCTGCTCCAAAACCGGGAACGTGAGGATCTCCACGCTTTGTTCACCGAGGCGCTGAACCGGCTGGCCCTCCCCACCTGCGCCGTTGGAGCCGTTGACAGCCTGCTCCCCCGGCTGATGGCCGTTCTGCCTCACGGAAATCTTTCCCAGCTTTTCTGGTAACCAAAAGACCGCACCATGTTTCAGGTGCGGTCTCATTTTTATGGGGTGCGTACCGTCCGCCGAATCATTCTGCATTCAGCACTCAGCATTCTGCATTACTCTAACTCGAAGACGCCGGTGTACAGACGGTAGTAGGTGCCCTTCTGGGCGATCAGCTCGTCGTGGCTGCCACGCTCGATGATATGGCCGTGGTCCAGGACCATGATGCAGTCGGAGTTCATGATGGTGGAAAGCCGATGGGCGATGACGAAGACCGTGCGGCCCTCCATCAGTCTGTCCATGCCGTCCTGAACCAGCTTCTCGGTTCTGGTATCGATGGAGGAGGTTGCCTCGTCCAGGATCATCACAGGAGGATCGGCAACCGCCGCCCGGGCGATGGCCAGCAGCTGGCGCTGACCCTGGGAAAGGCTCGCGCCGTTGCCGGTGAGCTCGGTGTCGTAGCCCTGAGGCAGACGCATGATGAAATCGTGGGCGTTCGCCAGCTTGGCGGCGGCAATGCACTCTTCATCGGTGGCGTCCAGCTTGCCGTAGCGGATGTTCTCCATGACGGTGCCGGTGAACAGGTTGGTCTCCTGCAGAACCACGCCCAGGGACCGGCGGAGGTCCGCCTTCTTGATCTTGTTGATGTTGATGTTGTCGTAGCGGATCTTGCCGTCGGCGATGTCGTAGAACCGGTTGATCAGGTTGGTGATGGTGGTCTTGCCCGCGCCGGTGGCGCCCACGAAGGCGATCTTCTGACCGGGCTTGGCGTACAGGCAGATGTCTTCCAGCACCAGCTTCTCGGGCACGTAGCTAAAGTCCACCATGTCCATGACCATATCACCCTTCAGCTCGGTGTAGGTGACGGTGCCCTCGGCCTTGTGGGGATGACGCCATGCCCAGTGACCGGTACGCTCGGCGGACTCGGTGATGTTGCCCTTTTCGTCGATGTTGGCGTTGACCAGCTCCACATAGCCCTCGTCCACTTCAGGCTCCTCGTCCATCAGCTCGAAGACCCGCTCCGCGCCGGCCAAAGCCATGACGATGGAGTTGATCTGGTTGGAGATCTGATTGATGGGCATATTGAAGTTCCGGGACAGGGTCATGAAGGCCATCAGGCTGCCGAGAGACAGCAGCCTGCCCTCGGAAGCCACCACGATGCTGCCGCCGACGATAGCCAGGATGGCGTACTGGACATAGCCCAGGTTGTTGTTGATGGGGCCCATCATGTTGGAGAACTTACCGGCGGAGAAGGCGTTCTGCTGCAGGGTGTCGTTGAGCTCGTCGAACTTCTCCTTGCAGGCTTCCTCGTGGTTGAAGACCTTGACCACCTTCTGGCCGTTGATCATCTCCTCGATGTAGCCGTTCAGGGTGCCCAGGGACTTCTGCTGGCCGATGAAATACTTGCCGGACTTGCCCGCCAGGTACTTGGTCACCTGGATCACGCCCACAACGGTGATCATAGACACGATGGTCAGCATCCAGGACTGGCGGACCATGGCGACGAACACCACCACCAGGGTGACGATGGAGGACACCGCCTGGGGGATGGACTGGGAGATCATCTGCCGGAGGGTATCGATGTCGCTGGTGTAGCGGGACATGATGTTGCCGGCGGTGTTGGAATCGAAGTAGCGCAGGGGCAGGGTCTGCATCTTGGCGAACATCTCGTCACGGATCTTCTTCTGGATGCCCTGGGTCACGCCGACCATCAGGTAGCTCTGGAAGAAGCTGGCGACCATGCCCAGCACGAAGATGCAGGCGATCTGCTTCAGGAAGCTGAGAATGGGATCGAAATCGGTGGAGCCGCTGGCCACCATGGGCAGGATGTACTGGTCAACCAGCTTGCCCAGGGCGGTGGAGCCGGTGGTCTGGGCATAGGCGGCCAGGAAGATACAAACCATCACCACAGCCAGGATACCGGCGTAATGCTTCAGATAGCTCAGCAGCCGCAGAAGGGTATTCTTGGGGTTTTTGGCCATGCGGCCGTCACCGCGCATTTTCACAGGAGGCATTATTCGACCGCTCCTTTCTGCTGGGAATAGTAGACTTCCTGATAGATGGAGGAAGTCTTCATCAGTTCGTCGTGGCTGCCCACGGCAACCACCTGGCCGTTGTCCAGGATGACGATCATGTCGGCCTCCTGCACGGAGGACACACGCTGGGCGATGATCAGCTTGGTGGTGTTGGGGATCTCCTCCCGGAAGGCCTTGCGGATCATGGCGTCGGTGCGGGTATCGACGGCGGAGGTGGAGTCGTCCAGAATCAGGATCTTGGGCTTCTTCAGCAGGGCACGGGCAATGCAGAGCCGCTGCTTCTGGCCGCCGGAGACGTTGGTGCCGCCCTGCTCGATGTAGGTGTCATACTTGTCGGGGAAGCCCTGGATGAACTCGTCGGCGCAGGAGAGCTTGCAGGCGTGGACGATCTCCTCGTCGGTGGCGTCGGGGTTGCCCCAGCGGAGGTTCTCCTTGATGGTGCCGGAGAACAGCTCGTTCTTCTGCAGCACCATGGCCACGTTGTCCCGGAGAACCTGCAGGTCGTAGTCCCGGACGTTCAGGCCGCCCACCCGCAGCTCACCCTCGGACACGTCATAGAGTCTGGGGATCAGCTGGACCAGAGTGGACTTGGAGGAGCCGGTGGAGCCCAGGATGCCCACGGTGGCGCCGGAGGGGATGTGCAGGTTCACTTCCTTCAGAGCCCGGTGCTGGGCGGTGGCGCTGTAGCGGAAGGACACGTTCTCGAAATCGATGGAGCCGTCGGGGACCTCGGTGACAGGCATTTCCGCGTCGGTGGTCAGGTCGGGCTTCTCTTCCAGGATCTCATAGCAGCGCTTCAGGGGGGTGCGGGACATGGTCATCATGACGAAGACCATGGACAGCTGCATCAGACCGGAGAGGATCTGGGTGGTGTAGGTGAACATGGAGCTCAGCTCGCCGGTGGTCAGACCGTTCAGGGGATTGTTGCCGGAGGCCACAACCATCTTCGCGCCCACCCAGGAGATGGAGAGCATGCACACATACACGCAGCCCATCATCACAGGGCTGTTCAGGGACAGGATCTTCTCAGCCTTGGAGAAGTTCTTTGCCAGGTCACCGGAGATGCCGGTGAACTTCTCCACTTCCTTGTCCTCGCGGACGTAGGACTTGACCACCCGGATGCCGTGGACGTTCTCCTGAACCACGTTGTTCAGCCGGTCCATCATCTTGAAGCCCTTGTCGAAGATCTTGAAGACGGTGGGGGTCAGAATCACCAGGACGATGACCAGGATGGGCATGACCTTCAGATAGATGGAGCTCAGCTCCATGGAGATCCGGGACGCGGAGATCAGGGCCAGGATCAGCATCATGGGGCAGCGGATGGCCATACGGATCATCATCTGGAAGGTCATCTGCAGGTTCGCCACGTCGGAGGTCAGCCGGGTGACGATGGACGCGGTGGAGAATTTATCGATGTTGGAAAAGCTGAAATTCTGGACATTATAATACATATCATGCCGCAGATTCTTTGCGAAGCCGGTGCCCGCCTTGGAGGCGAAGACAGCAGACGCCACGCCGAAGGTCAGGGACGCGATGGCGCAGATGACCAGCTGGATGGACTTCAGCACGACCACGTTCATGTCCTGAAGGACCACGCCGTAGTCATACAGATCCGCCATGACCAGCGGGATCAGCACCTCCATGGTGACCTCGCCGACCATGCACAGCGGGCTCATCAGCGCGGCCCACTTGTATTCCCGGATGCACCGGGCAAGTCGTTTGATCATAGGTTTACTCCTCTCGTTTTGGATCTGACGATTCCGCGTCAATGCTCATGTTGTCAATGGCGCGCTGAAGCAGCGACTGGAACTGGGCGATCTCCTCCTCGGAGAAGCCCCGGACCATCATCCGCTCGTTTGCTTCGATGCTGCGCTGAATCTGCCGGGAACAGGCCATGCCCTTTTCCAGCAGCACGATCCGCTTCACCCGCCGGTCCTGGGGATCCGGACGGATCTCCACGAAGCCCTTGGCCTCCATCCGGCTGAGCAGGCCCGACACTGTGGGATGGCTCAGGCCGAAGAACTTTTCAATGTCCCTGGCGCAGGGCGGCTCGGGACTCCGGTCCAGGAATCCGATGATATGGCCCTGGGACGAGGTCAGGTCCAGCTCCTGCAGCCGCAGGTTCATATGGTGGTCAATGCGGATCTGCATCACCTTGAAAAAATGGCCCATGTGCTTTCGCGTAATCATCACCTCCAAAGATTATGTAGTTCGCTACCTATTTTAGCATACCGGTCCTCCAAATGCAACCCGCATCCATAATAGAAATTGATACAAAATCCAGAGCGCTTCTTATACAGGTTCCACGAATTATGTCGCAAGCTATCTTTTCTTGTATTGGGTCTGAAAGCGGCTGGAAAAATTATGTAAATTTGTGGTTGCAATTTCTGGAAAAATATGGTATGCTCGGAGCGGCATTCCGAGGGGCGCGTGACCTGTGCCTGTCCTGCACATTCCGTCCGCTCCCACCCTCCATCGGTGTGCCATCCCCTCTTTTCGGCAGGCCGGCAGCCTAAAAACTGCCGGTCTGCTTTTCCGTAAAAAACGGCTCTGCGTGTCGCAAAACCCGCAGAGCCGTTCTTTTTTTCCGGTTTATTCCTCGCCGTAGTCGATGGTCATCGCGTCCTCCAGGGTCTTGCCCAACGTGTAGAAGAACACATTGTCCCGGGAGGGGTCCAGGTTGTCCACCAGCCCCCGCTTGGCGTACACCGCGTAGGTCCGGAAGAGGATGGGCACCAGCTGGCCGTCGGATTTGATCAGCTGATGGAGGTTGTAGAAGTTGCCGCTGTTTTCCAGCGCCTCATGGGCCATGGAATAGCAGGCCGCGTCGTCCATATCCCCGTAGCTCAGGGCGCCGTAGGGCGCGAAGAACTGGCTCAAATCCATGGTGGCCGAGAGCTTGGTCTGGCCCAGGTACAGATCCCACTCATCGGTGGTCAGCTTATTTTTATAGTAGGGCGTGGACCAGTCCTCCAAAGTCACGGTCAGGCCGCCCTCCTCCAGCATGGAGACGATCATCCGGGCCGCCTGAAGCCGGACGGAGTCGGACTTGTTCACCAGAAGCACCACCTCCGTCCCCAGCAGGCCCTCATCCTTGATGACCTGCCGGAATTTCTCCGGGCTGTAGGTGCCCTGGGAGCCCAGGCCCTTGTCGTAGAAGGGGGAATTGGGCGGCACCGCCAGGGTGGTCACGGCGCCGAAGCCGTTGTAGCACTGCTGCAGGATCTTGGTCCGGTCGATGGCGTAGGTCAGCGCAGCACGGACCTTGTCATTGGAAAACACGCCGCTTTCCAGATTGCAGCCCAGGTAGACCATCAGGCCCGTCTCGATCTCCCACAGCTCATAGTCGCAGCGGTACTCGGCGTAGCTGGCCGAGCCGGGATCAGAAACCGAGACGCCCAGATCCGAAAACTCAAATTCATCCCGGATCTTTGCGGTGCTCTCCGCCGCGTACAGCGGGATGGAGGCAGCGGTCAGGGGCACATCCGCCCTGCACCACCAATTGCTCCGCCGTTGGAGGTTCAGACCGGAGGCGGTCTGGACCAGGGCGTAGGGACCGGTGCCCACGGGCATCTCCTCTTCCAGCTGGCTGGCCTTCACGATGGGAATGTCCAGCAGCAGGGGCAGGTTCTCATAGGGAATGGAGGTTTCGATCCGGATGGCGCTCTCGCTGATGGTGTAAAAGGAGCTGATCTTGTCGAAGCGGCCCTCGTACATATCGCTGTCCCGGGCGTATTCCAGACTGGCTACCACATCCTCCGCCCGAAGGTAGGACCCGTCGGAGAAGGTCGCGGCTTCCAGATAGAAGGTATAGGTTTCCAGGTCCGCGGAAACGGTAAAGGACTTGCACAGGATGGGCACCGCGTTGTAATCCCGGTCCACGCTGAACAGCCCCTGATAAATCAGGGAGAAGAGCATCCGGTTGTTGATGTTGGTGCACAGGTAGGGGTTGAAGCCCTCCTCCGGATAGTAGGCCAGGGTGAAGAACTGCTCCTCATTTTCCAGCGCTCCGGGGGCTTCCACCTGGTCCTCCAGGGGCGTGGTGGAGTCCGCCAGGGCGTTTCCAGTGGGGACGTAAGCCTCCTCCGAGCTGCATCCGGCAAAAACGGGCAGAAGCATGGCAAAGACAAGCAAAAGGGCAATCTTTCTCATCGATTCTCCCCTCCTTCGCATTTGATGATAGCGGCGAGGCTTCCCCGGTCGCCCCGGGTGATCCGGTGGGACCAAAACCTAGTCGGTTCGCAGGCGGTGCAGGCGGTGCTCACGTCGATCACTTCCACCCCCGCCCGGCGGAGCAGGGCTTCGTTGACGCCCTTCAGATCCACATGGAACTTCTCTCCGGTTTTGTGGATGAACCGCTCCCCCGCTTCTCCCAGGACCCGCCGGACGGCGTTGGGAACGTCTTCGTCGGTCTCGAAGCAGCAGCCGCCGATGTTGGGGCCGATGGCGGCATGGATGTCCTTCGGCTCGCAG
>JBGVDK010000064.1:0-3010 GCA_045119355.1 Faecousia sp. | reverse complement strand
ATCTACTGGACCATCGCCTGGTGGACGGGGATGGGCGTTATGGCGGTTTACGCGCTGTGCAGCTACCTGAGCCTGCGGCTGCGGGTCCGGTATTCGGTGAAGCTCCGGGAGAACATCTGGCTCTGCGACGACGTTGATTCGCCCTTCATTCTGGGAATTCTCCGGCCGAGGATCTACCTTCCCTCGGCCATGGACCCGGAGCAGATGCCCCACGTCATCGCCCACGAGCGGGCACATCTGAAACGGCTGGACCACTGGTGGAAGCCCGTAGGTTTTGCCCTGCTGACGGTCCATTGGTTCAATCCGGTGATGTGGGTTGCCTATGTGCTCCTGTGCAAGGATATTGAGCTGGCCTGCGACGAGGCCGTCATCCGGAATCTGGACAAATCCTCGGTCCGGCAGTATTCAGAGGCCCTGGTGGCCTGCTCCGTCCGTCAGAGGTACATCGCCGCCTGCCCGCTGGCTTTTGGCGAGGTGGGCGTGAAGGAAAGGGTGAAAACCATGCTGAATTATAAGAAGCCCGGCTTCTGGGTTATCCTGATCGCGCTGGTCCTCAGTGTGGTGCTGGTGGTCTGCTTCATGACGGACCCCGCCGGGACTACCATCGGAACATCCTTCAAGGGCTTGTTCCAGAATGCGGAGGTACTGACCTTCCGTTACGGAACCTATTACTATACCGCCGACGGGACCGACGAGCTTCTATCCCGGCTGAATGCCGTCGCCCTGGACCCGGAGCCGGTGTCCCAGAGCCTGGACGAAGCCCGGGACCGGACCTATGAAGTGGAAGCGGGCAGCTCCACCCTCTGCGTCAGCGCCGATTTCTCGGAGGTCTGGGTGGACGACGGGGTGAAGCCCTCCTACAGCTATTCGGTGGAACAGCCGGAGGAACTGAAACAGCTCCTGGGCGAGTACATCCCCGGGATCGAGGATGTTGCGGTGTCCTGGCTGGATTTGGATCTGGACCGGATCGTCTATCAGGACGGCTACCGGATCACCAGCCAGAAAGCGGTGGATGTGACCCTGCGGCTGGATGTGAGCGTGCTTCCGGAGGATATCTATACCGACGAGGGCCATACCTTTGAGGAAAATGAGATTGTGGTCTACCGGAAGGGGAGCAATACCATTTACCTTCACCATATGGGCTACGATGACCCGGAGGGGGAGTATCTGATCTGCACCTTCGCCCTCAGCCATACGCTGGCGGACAGCGGCAGTGCGGTGCTGGACTGCCGGGTGAATCTGGAAGACGGAAAAACCGTCTCCTTCACCAAGGGCCTGGCGCTGACGGGGAAAGACCTCCATGAAAATTGGGAGCGGCGGCCCAATGTGGCATACCTCCGGGGAGAGAATCCCGGCTATCAGTTCTGCATCAATATCCAGACGGAAGCAATGCGCACCGCCAAGGGCGAGATCGAGTTCTATCTGGATGGATTCTATGAGATCTCCTATACCCGGGCAGAAAGTTTGGAAAATCCGGTCTTCAGCGGCACTTATGTTCCTTATCAGTGCATCTATATGAATGGCCTGAGTTCCTACTATGCTTTCGGCGGAGATTCCGGCTGTGTGTACCATTTTGACGAAACCAGCTTTACCATCGAGTCCCGGAATGGCTGGGTGACCGTCTACGATCCGGTGGACTGGAATTGGCAGGCCATAGACTGGACCGCGCCGCCCTTCGGGGATTTTACAGAAGATGTGATGTTCTGGACCGGGGGTTCCGTCCGGACGCTGCTGGGAGAGAAATGTGTCTACCAGATGATGGATGGGGATTGCGTTCTTGTGTACGATGGGACCCATCTGACCATCCTGTACATGACCGAGCCGAACGTGCTCGGAAGGGCCCCGTGGTGTGCCTACTATCTGGTCCCGGAGAGCGCCATGGGCATGGCCCAGTGGGAGTTTGATCCCCTGTCCAGCGCCCAGTATCCCGGCTTCCGGTTCGCCTTCGATATGGATTATACCGCGATTCATGCATTCACCCAGGACGGGACGCTGATCAGCTTTGACGAGCCCTCGGAGGAGGGATACCCCTCCGGGAGCTGGCTGGAATTCCCGGAGGGCACGGCCCTCTATTGGAGCCCGGTGGACGAGAAGGGGAATCAACTGACAGAGGGGGAGATCTCCGTCTCTGTGGTAAAGGGGGACTACACCTCCCATGAGTGCACCATCTACATCACCTCCGAGGAAACGGAATCGGGGCGGCGGCTCTACACCGCCCGGATCGTGGGCTACGGCCTGCATCTGGACCAGAATGAGGAAGTTCCCGGCGGCGTGATCGGGTCCACCCTGGGTCAGCTGGTCCAGGCGGAAAGTGGGGAACAGCCCACCCTCGCGGAGTTGGAGGCAGTCAAGGATGCACTGACTCCCTATATGGTGGAATACCACATTGCCACCCTGGACGCCAACGAGGTGACGGGGATGCTGGATATCCAGATGTACCAGGAAAACGATGCCATCTACGATCTGGTGGAGTCCATGATCGATCTGCAATATGTGAACATCACGGTCCTGCCGGAGGGATATACCATCGAATTTCCGGTGGAGACCGTCCCGGCGGAGCAGGTGAGATGGCCTTTTTCCTCCGTGTGGAAAGATCTTTGGAAATAAAATCGAGCGCATCCGTTCCGGCGGGTGCGCTCATTTGGCGGCGAATATATCTTTCTGGGCTTCTTTCATCGGAGCTCTTGACAAAACGGCTCATATGTGGCAATATATTGTGGAACAATCCAAAAGAAACCACTATATCTGGTGGACATAACACCGAGGAGATACATCGATTATGATTCAGAGCATTCGAAAGAGAGACGGCCGTGTGGTCCTGTACGATCAGAACAAGATTGCCGCTGCGATCCTGCGGGCCCTGGAGGCCGCCCACGAGGGCGACGCCGCCGACGCAGCCCGGGTCGCCAACGATGTCCAGCGGGAGCTGGAAGCCACCTGCGCCGCCCAGGCCCCCAATATCGAGCAGATCCAGGACACTGTGGAGCGCCAGCTGATGAACCACGGCTTC
>JBGVDK010000063.1:0-7351 GCA_045119355.1 Faecousia sp. | reverse complement strand
TATGCGCAAGATTGGCAAGAACGTCATGGTCGCCCTGCGTGAGCCCTCTCTGGGCCCCGTCTTCGGCGTCAAGGGCGGCGCTGCCGGCGGCGGCTACGCTCAGGTCGTCCCCATGGAGGACATCAACCTGCACTTCACCGGTGACTTCCACGCCATCGGAGCTGCCAACAACCTGCTGGCTGCGATGCTCGACAACCATATCTACCAGGGCAACGCTCTGGGCATCGACCCCCGCCAGATCACCTGGCGCCGCTGCGTCGATATGAACGACCGTCAGCTGCGCTTCGTCACCGACGGTCTGGGCGGCAAGGTCAACGGTACTCCCCGTGAGGATGGCTACGACATCACCGTGGCTTCCGAAATCATGGCTGTTCTGTGCCTGGCTTCCGACATCACCGACCTGAAGAACCGTCTGGCCCGTCTGGTGGTTGGCTACACCTACGCCGGCCAGCCCGTCACCGCCGGCGACCTGAAGGCTCAGGGCGCTATGGCCGCTCTGCTGAAGGACGCTCTGAAGCCCAACCTGGTTCAGACCCTGGAGCACACCCCCGCTTTCGTCCACGGCGGCCCCTTCGCCAACATCGCCCACGGCTGTAACTCCGTCACCGCCACCAAGATCGCTCTGAAGCTGGGCGATTACGCCATCACCGAGGCCGGCTTCGGCGCGGACCTGGGTGCTGAGAAGTTCCTGGACATCAAGTGCCGCATGGCTGGCCTGAAGCCCAGCTGCGTCGTCCTGGTTGCTACCGCCCGCGCTCTGAAGTACAACGGCGGCGTGCCCAAGGCCGAGACCGGCAAGGAGAACCTGGAAGCTCTGGAAAAGGGCCTGCCCAACCTGCTGCAGCACGTTTCCAACATCACCAACGTCTACAAGCTGCCCTGCGTGGTGGCCATCAACCGCTTCCCCACTGACACCGAGGCCGAGCTGAAGCTCATCGAGGATAAGTGCAAGGAGTTGGGCGTCAACGTTGCTCTGTCCGAGGTTTGGGGCAAGGGCGGCGAGGGCGGCATCGCCCTGGCCAACGAGGTCGTCCGCCTGTGCGAGCAGGAGAATGACTTCACCTACTCCTACGAGCTGGACGGCACCATCAAGGATAAGATCGAGGCCATTGCCACCAAGATCTACCACGCTGACGGCGTGAACTTCACCGCCAATGCCGAGAAGCAGATTAAGACCCTGACTGAGCTGGGCTACGACAAGATGCCCATCTGCATGGCCAAGACCCAGTATTCCTTCACCGACGACCAGACCAAGCTGGGCGCTCCCCGGGGCTTCACCATCACCGTGCGCAACGTCAAGGTTTCCGCCGGTGCCGGCTTCCTGGTTGCTCTGACCGGTGAGATCATGACCATGCCCGGCCTGCCCAAGGTCCCCGCTGCCGAGCGCATCGACGTGGACGAGACCGGCAAGATCTCTGGCCTGTTCTAAGCAAGTTCTGAATCCAATAAAAGCACAGGCGGCCCCCGCCTGTGCTTTTACGGCATTTATCGAAAGATACAAGTTTGGATGATATAAGATCATTATAAGGAGTATTTTGACCATGGCTAAAGATATGACCCTGGAATCCTGCCGCACGTTTGTGGAAGTGCTGGCATCCAACGCTCCCGCCCCCGGCGGCGGCGGCGCTGCCGCTCTGGTGGGCGCCGTGGGCACCGCCTTGGGCAACATGGTGGGCTCCCTCACCGTGGGCAAGAAGAAGTACGCGGACGTCGAGGCCGAGATCATTGCGCTGAAGGCCAAGTGCGACGCTTTGCAGACCGAGCTTCTGAACCAGGTCCTGGCCGATGACGAGGGCTTTGTGCCCCTGGCGAAGGCCTACGGCATCCCCAAGGACGATCCCAACCGGGACCAGATCCTGGAAGAGGCCACCATCACCGCCTGCGGCGTCCCCATGCACATCATGGAGCTGTGCTGCCAGGCCATTGAGTACATCGCCGTCTTCGCCGCCAAGGGCAGCCGCCTGGCTGTTTCCGACGCCGGCTGCGGCGCCGTGTGCTGCAAAGCCGCCCTCCAGGCCGCTTCCCTCAACGTGTTTATCAACACCAAGAGCCTCAAGAACCGGGAAGTCGCCGAGGAACTGAACGCCAAGGCCAACGGTATGCTGGACAAGTACGGCAAGATGGCCGACGAGATTTTCACCACGGTAAAGGCCGGCTTCGGCCAGTAAGCAAATTCAGTTGATTCATGATAAAGATGATGCACAGTCACGACACTTCCCGGGGGAAGGGTCTTGGTGCCTACCTTTTCATTTTTTATTTATAAATACATAGGAGGAAATTCCAATGGCCAAGTTACTGCTGGGCAAGGAAGTTACCGATGCCCTGAACGCAAATCTGCAGACCCGTACCGCTTCATTGCGGGAAAAGGGTGTGGTTCCCACCCTGGGTATTGTCCGTGTGGGTGAGAACCCCTCTGACCTGTCCTACGAGAAGGGTGCCACCAAGCGCGCCGAGCTGGTGGGCGTTGCCGTCAAGAACTACGTCCTGCCCGAAAACGCCACCAAGGAAGAAGTCCTGTCCGTCATCGATGAGGTCAACGCTGACGCTTCCATCCACGGCGTGCTGATGTTCCGTCCTCTGCCCAAGCACCTGAAGGCCGACCAGAACGAGATCTGCAACCGTCTGGACCCCAAGAAGGACGTGGACTGCATGACCCATATGTCCAACGCCGGTGTGTTCGAGGGCCTGAACGACCTGGGTTACGCCCCCTGCACCCCCGCCGCCTGCATGGAGATCCTGGACTACTACGGCATCGACTGCAAGGGTAAGAACGCCGTGGTCATCGGCCGTTCTCTCGTCGTTGGCAAGCCCGCCGGCATGATGCTCATGGGCAAGAACGCCACCGTCACCACCTGCCACACCAAGACCGTGAACACCGCTGAAATCTGCCGCAACGCCGACATCATCGTGTCCGCCGCCGGTGTGCTGAACAGCCTGACTGCAGACTATGTCCGTCCCGGCCAGGTGGTCATCGACGTTTCCATCAACTGGGACGCCAACAAGCCCAACGCCAAGGGCGGTCTGGGCGGCATTGCCGGTGACGCCAAGTTTGACGAGGTAGAGCCCATCGTGGACGCCATCACCCCCGTTCCCGGCGGTGTGGGCTCCGTGACCACCAGCGTCCTGATGAAGCACGTTGTGGAAGCTGCCGAAAAGGCTTAATCCATCATCCATCCTCCTGCATGACTGACGGGGAAAGGCGGGCAACCGCCGTGGAGTGCAGGAGCAGCTACGCCGACCGTCTGGGCAATCCGGTTCACAAAAGGGCTGGATTGCCCATTTTTTAAACCATGTTCACCAATTGAGATGGATCGGCGGGGCAGCCCCCGCGGGTAATGCGCATTCAATTGGTCCATTTCCAATCATTTACTTATTTTGGAGTGATTTCATTTGAAAAAGATAAAATCTCTGTCTGAAAGCAGCTTTTTAAAATTGTTTTTTGGATTTTTTTCTGTCAGCTTTCTGATCGCCGCAGTGTGTATGCCGGACCGGAACACCATGTTCTCCGGCCTGTGGCAGATCTTGAGCCAGCCCAGCAAGGTGTCCACCAACTACTTTGCCGTGGGCGGCTACGCGGCCACCTTCCTGAACATGAGCCTGGTGGGCCTGATCTGCACCCTTTTGTACGTGCTTCTGAAGGCTACCCCCAATAGCGTCTCCACCCTGGCGGTGATTTTGACCATCGGCTTCGGCTCCTGGGGTATCAACATCCTCAACGTCTGGCCCACCTTCCTGGGTGTGGTGGTCTACTGCCTGGTGAAAAGGGAGAAGCTGAGAGCCAATGTCAACGCCATGCTGTTCTCCACCGGCATTGCCCCCATCATCACCGACCTGATGATCCGCTATCCCAATGCCGAGGTGGTGGGCTTCAACGGTGCGGGTATCGCCCTGGCCATTTTTGTTGGTATCATCATCGGCTTTTTCCTGCCTGCCGGCCTGGCACATTCCCCCAAGGTACACAAGGGCTTCGACCTGTACTCCGCCGCCCTGCCCGTGGGTATGACCGCCTTCTTCCTGAACGCCACCCTGTATAAAACCATGGGCGTGGATCTTCCGGCGGCTCCCGACGCCTCCGCGCTGCAGGTGGCCTCTCAGTCCACCGTCAACATCTTCTGCTGTGTGGTCTTTGGCCTGTGCATCGTTTTCGCCTTCCTTCTGGGCTGCCGGCCCAGGGATTATTGGGAGCTGCTGAAGGATCCCGACCAGGTCACCAGCTTTTCCAGCCGCTACGGCAACGCCACGTTTTTGATGAATGTGGGCATTTACGGCCTGTTCATCCTGGCATACTACAACGCCATCGGCGCTTCCTTCAACGGCGTCACCTTCGGCATCATTTTCTGTATGCTGGCCTGCTGCAACGCCGGTTCCCATCCCGGCAATGTCTGGCCCATTATGGCGGGCTATGTGCTGTCGTCCTTTGTGTTTGGCTGGCTCTCCCAGCTGGTGGGCGGCAACTTCGCCGGGGCCATCAACGCCCAGGCCATCATGGTGGGCCTGTGCTACGCCAACGGCCTGAGCCCCATCGCCGACAAGTACGGCTGGCAGTACGGCATTCTGGCTTCCTGTATGCACTATCTGCTGGTGACTTCCGTGCCCACACTGCACGGCGGCTTCTGCCTGTACAACGGCGGCTTCACCGCGGCCCTGATCTGCCTGATTCTGGTGCCCGAGCTGGAGCGGTTCTTCAAAACCAAGGAAGAGCGTGGACAGCTGAAGCGCTCCCATCGGTAAATCTTCTCCCCGGGACACAATTGTGCCCCGGGGTTTTTACGCCGGGTAGCCCCCGTAAGCCGGAATTGACGCATCTTTACGCAGATTTAACAATGTTTGCATTGGCAAGGTGAAAAAGGGCTGGTATAATAGAGTTATCATTGGAAAAGGAGGCTTTTTTCCATGATTTATTTTGTGGAAGATGATAATTCGATCCGGGAGCTGGTGGTATACACCCTCAACGGCTCCGGATTGACTGCCGAGGGCTTCGGCTATCCCCATGAATTCTGGGACGCCATGGAGCGGCGGGCGCCGGACCTGGTTATGCTGGACATTATGCTGCCGGAGGAAGACGGACTGCAGATCCTGCGCAAGATCCGCTCCGCCCCGGTGTGGAAAAATATCCCCGTTATGATGCTCACCGCCAAAGGCACGGAATTTGACAAGGTTCTGGGCCTGGACGCCGGCGCGGACGACTACGTACCCAAGCCCTTCGGCATGATGGAGCTGCTGGCCCGGGTCCGGGCCCTGCTGCGGCGCTTCAGCGGCGAGAGCCGGGACGCGGACTACCGTCTGGGACCGCTGTACTTATCCCCCGCCCGCCACGTGGTGCAAGTGGATGGCCGGGATGTGACCCTGACCTTAAAAGAATATGAGGTCCTGAAAATGCTGCTGGAAAATCAGGATGTGGTGCTGACCCGGGACCGGCTCCTCAATCAGGTCTGGGGCTACGCCTTCGACGGAGAGAGCCGAACTGTGGACGTTCATATTCGAACCCTGCGGCAAAAGCTGGGCCCTGCCGGGGAACTCATTGAAACCATCCGGGGCGTGGGCTACAAGATCGGAGGCCGCCGGTGAAAAAAAGCAAGCGGCTGCAATGGCTGATCTTTGGCTGTGTGGTCAGCGTCTCCACCGCCATTGCCTTGCTGTGCGTGTTCGCCACCAGCTTCTTTCTGCTGAACAATTCCCGGCAGGAATACCGGGAAAATCTGGCCACCGAAACCGGATACATTGCCGACGGCCTGGAGCTGGCGGGCATCGACTACCTGTACAGTTTATCCGGCAACGCCGCCCACCGCATCACCTGGGTGGCGGCAGACGGAAGCGTCCTGTTTGATTCCCAGGCGGAGGCCGCCCGGCTCCCCAGCCACGCGGACCGGGAGGAGATTATCGAAGCCCTGGAAACGGGCGTGGGCGATGCCGTCCGCTACTCCGACACCATGGCCCGGCAGACGGAATATTGGGCCCTGCGGCTTGCCGATGGAACGGTGATCCGGCTGTCCGCCCAGCGTTCCTCGGACCTGGCCATGCTGGGCTCGGCGGCGCTGCCGCTGCTGGTGCTGCTGCTGGCACTGGTGGGGGCCTCAATCCTGCTGGCCCGGTGGGCGGCCGGCAAAATTGTGGAGCCCATCAATCACATTGACCTGCAGCAGCCGGACACGACTCCGGTGTACACGGAGCTGGTGCCCCTAACCCAGCGCATTCAGGAACAGAATAAGCAGATTGCCTTTCAAATGGAGCATTTGAACGCCGAACACGCCCGGCAGGACAAATTCCGCCGGGAATTCACCGCCAACGTGTCCCATGAGCTAAAGACGCCCCTGACCTCCATCTCCGGCTTTGCGGAGATCATCCGGGACGGCCTGGTACGCCCGGAGGATGTAAAGAGCTTCGCCGGCAATATTTATAAGGAGGCCCAGCGGCTGATCCTGCTGGTGGGAGACATCATTAAAATTTCACGGATGGATGACGACAGCCTGCCTATCCAGATTGAGCCCATCGACCTGTACGAGTTGTGCCAGAACGTGATGGAGTCCCTAGCGATGATGGCTAAGAAATCCCAGGTGAACTTGTCCCTGACCGGCAGCCACGGAACCATCCAGGGCGCTTACCAGATTGCCGAGGAGATGGTACATAATCTGTGCGAAAACGCCATTAAGTATAACCGCTCCGGGGGCATGGTGGAGGTCACCGTGGAGCCCCGGGCGGGCGGTGCCGCCGTCATCGTTCGGGATACGGGCATCGGCATCCCTCCGGAACACCAGAGCCGTGTCTTTGAGCGGTTCTACCGGGTGGACAAAAACCGGTCCAAGCAGATGGGTGGCACCGGCCTGGGACTTTCCATCGTCAAGCACGGAGCCATTTACCACGGGGCCAAGCTGGAGCTGGAGTCCCTCCCCGGCCACGGCACCACCGTCACCGTGGTGTTCCCCAAGGCAACCTTCGAAACGTGATTTGCCCATTTTCCTTCAGGGGGCTGTGGTCGTGGGCTGGGTGCCGGCAGTGGGGGAGTGGTCCCGGTCCAGCTCTGTGACGGCGCCGGTATGGGCGTTGATTTCCAGCTCGTACTCCCTGCCATCGCTGTTCAGCTTCAGTTCATACTCGTCATGCTCCCGGTGGATTTTTACAAATTCCGCGTCTGTCAGCCCCAGATAGGTCAGGGCAATCTCCCGGATCTTCTCCTCGGACAGAATGTCCGCCTCTCTGGCGGTTCGGCGGTCCTTTCGCTCCACTTCCGTCACCACGCCGGTGCGGATGTTGACCTCCACCTCATACCTGGTGTCGCCGCTGACGATGTGGAATTCGTACGCCCCGTCCTCTCTGCCGCTGCGGACGAAGTCGGCTTCGGTCAGCTTGAGAG
>JBGVDK010000062.1:0-3921 GCA_045119355.1 Faecousia sp. | reverse complement strand
TTTATCGCCCTCCCGGATCTCATCCAGGTAGCCGTCGTCGATGCCCGCCTGGTCGAAGGTCGCCATATCGTTGATGATCGCGCAGGCTGCATCCAGGATCTGGAAGGCCAGCGGACAGCCGCTGCCCTCGCCCAGCCGCATTCCCAAAAGGAACAGAGGTTCCAGCTTCATGGCCTCCATTGCCAGCCGGTAGCCGATCTCGTAGGAGGCGTGGCTGGGGATGAAATAATGCACCGCGTTGGGGCAGAGCTTGTAGGCGCACAGGGCCGCAACGGCGGAAATGAAACCGTCGATGACCACGGGGCGCTTAGACGCCGCCGCGCCCAGAAAACCGCCGCACATGGCGGCGATATCGAAGCCGCCCACCTTGCTCAGCACGTCGATAACATCGTTCTTGTCCGGCTGGTTGATTTCGATGGCGGTCTTGATGACCGACTTCTTCTTCCGGAAGCTGTCGTCGGTGATGCCGCCGCCCCGGCCGGTCACCGCCTCCACGTCCGCGTCCAGCAGCACAGACAGAACCGCGGAGGAGGTGGTGGTATTGCCGATGCCCATTTCTCCGATGCCCAGCACGTCGGCGTCGGTATTCATCGCCACCTCCACGCCGGTCAGGATCGCCTGGATGGCCTGCTCCCGGGTCATGGCGGGGCCATGGACGATGTTCTGGGTGCCGTAAGCGATCTTCCGGTTCAGGACCTTGGGCTCCTTGATGTCCGCGTTGACGCCCACATCGCAGACGGTGATGCCGCAGCCGAAGTGCTTGCACAGCGTAGATGCGCCGGTCTTGGCCCGGGTCAGGTTGATGGTCTGGGAGAGCGTCACGCTCTGGGGAGCGCTGGACACCCCCTCAACGACCACGCCGTTGTCTCCCGCGAAAACCAGCAGGTGCTGGCGTTTCACCGTATTATGTACCTTTCCGGAGATGCCCGCCAGCTGGACGGACAGGTCCTCCAGCCGTCCCAGGGAACCGGGGGGCTTTGCAAGCTGAGCCTGCCGCTCCCGGGCCTCCGCCATAGCGGCCTCGTCCAGAGGGGTGATCTTCTGAAGCAATTCCTGTAATTCCATGTTAACCGTCCTTTCTCTTGGCAAGCTCTGCCACTTCCTGGAATTTGGAGAGCACCCGGTCATAGCCGCCGGGATTGTGGGGAACCAGGCAGCCGGAGCAATCCTTGATTCCATCCTCCGTGTATGCAAAATTCCCCCCGCATTTGTCCCCAAGGGCATACAGCGGGCAGTAGCAGAACAGGCAGTTGAAGTCCTCCCCAGCGCCCTTGTGGCAGGGATAATACTTGCATTCCCTGTTGGCAAAATAGCTGTAGTCGTTCTGTTTCATAGCAGTCCTTCCTCCTCCATCCAGCGCAGAGAATCTTCACAGTCGGTCAATTCCAGGGTAAAAGTCGGATCATCGCAAACCTCTCCGGCCCGTTCCAACAGCGCTTTCATGGGAATCGTTCCTTCCTTCAGCGCCGAATGGGTGTCCCAGGAGCCGTCGTTGTTGTGGATATGGAAATGGCTGATGTAAGGTCCGCAGCGTTCCAACCAGTCCATCACCGGGATCTTGGAGTAGGCGTTCACATGGCCCACATCCAGGCACATCCGGATTCGGGGATCGTCCACGCCCTTAATGATGTCCAGCAGCATCTCCGGCTCCGTTTCCAGGACATTTTCCAGCACGATCTCCACCCCCGGGTCCTCTTTCAGGAAATCCTTCCAGAACAGGACAGACTGCTCGGTGTACCAAACCGGATAGTAGATCCAGGGATTGTAGCCCCCGTGGATGACGACCTTTTTCGCGCCGTACCGCTTCGCCAAAGAAATCGCCTGCCGGTAGCGGTATGCCGCCAGCTCCCGGGCCTTGGGATCGATGGCACAGGGAAACAGCTCGTTAAAAGGCGCGTGGAGCACGAAACGGTCGGCGCATTTCGCCTTTTCCTCCACAGCCGGACCAACCTCGTCAAACTTCTCGTCCATGTTCCAGGCGGTGCAGAATTCGGCGATCTCGATTCCCAGTCCCTGCTCCTTTGCAAGCACGTGGGCCTGTGGATCGATGGTGGACAGATAAACTTTATTTCGATTCATGGTTTCCTGCCTCCCGTGCTCACATACTCGCCAGGATCCGCCGCCAATGAAGCTCCTCTTTCACCTCGACGGCGGTGGGGATCAGCAAAAACGCCCAATAAGCGCCGTACTCCCAGCCCAGAGGAGCCAGGGAAATGGTCTTTGTGAAGCTGGCCTCGGTTCCTCCGGAGACCACCGCTCCGATCACCGCGGCGGCCAGCGCCGCTTCCAGCGCCAGGACCAGCCAATCCCGGCCAGTCATCCGGTAGATCTGAAAGGAGGTCCGCTTGGCAGAGCCGTAGCCCCGGGCCCGCATGGAATCGGCGGTGACGATGCTCCCTTCCAGTGCCCAGTCCGTCAGAGCGGAGAGGACCGTCATGCCGGAGGCTACCTTCTCTTTCGTTGTGGAATTCTCATTTCCGCCCTTGCCGATGGAGTTCCGGGCGCCGATGATCTGCTTGGCCTTGCGCATGAAGCTGGGGATCAGCCGCAGCACCATCACCAGCAGCAGCGAAAGGGACGGGATCAGACTGCCGAACAGGCAGATGAACTTATCACTGGTCAGCACCAGATTGTAGCAGGAGAACCAGACTATCATCAGCACGAACATCCCCGCCAGGGTCATGCCGTAGCACAGGGCTTCCAGGGTATATTTCCGATCAAAGTAGGTAAACAGCACCGTTTTTCCGTAGGTATTGAATATGGGATTGATCAGGGAAATCACCAGGAACACCGGAATCATACCGCCCAGGAGCTTCAGCCCATTGCTCCCCTGAAGGAGCAGATAATAGGCGAAGCCCGCGATCACCCCGGCAATCAGGTACGCCGGATGCTGGATCACCACGCCGAAACCGATGGCTCCCACAAAGAAGAGAAAATTCACCGCAGGGTGAAACCGGGAAAAGGCGTCTCGTTTCATTTCATTCCTCCAAAAAGAAAAAGTCCCCAAACCGGGGACTTTGAAAATAACAAAAACAGCCGTCAGGCCGCCCCAAGAGCCTGTCGGAGAAAGCAAAAGACCCGTATTCCGGCTCTGGACGCCACAATGCCAAGAGCCTTCTCAGAGGTTCTCCTCCAATGACCCTTAGCGGCTTTTTGTCCATCTACGGCGGCTTGGTACCGCTGGGATTCGCCCGGAAACCTCCGGACTGCCCATTCCAGTTTCGTCAGATGCTTTTCATATATGCTTTATTATACCACGGTTTTCTCAAATAGCAATCATTTTCTACAAAGGTTCCCATATTGACAATTCCGTTTTACAGCATTATAATCAATCCAAGCTGTTCGGGGAAACAGGTGGGAATCCTGTACGAGTCCGTCGCCGTGTAGCGCATCGTCTGACCTCAGTTCCGGGGCCGCAACCGGGAAAACGCCATTGGGAGCAATCCTGAGAAGGCAGAGTTCAGCCGCGCCAAGTCGAAATATCCGGCAGCTCAATGCTCTGAAAACGCATTGCGTGTCCAATGCTCGGAGCAAAAATCACAAAAGGAGAAATGCAAAATGAAGAAACTCATGTCCCTGATCCTGTGTCTGATCATGGTCTTCTCCCTGGTTGCCTGCGGCGGCACCACTGCTGAGACCACCGAGCCTGCCGGCTTCACCCCCGTCTCTGACGGCGCTGTGGTTGGCGAGGGCGCAAAATCCTTCCCCTTTGTCATCGTGGACAAGGAAGGTAACACCGTGACCGTCACCGTCAACACCGACAAGGAAACCGTCGGCGAAGCTCTGTTGGAGCTGGGCCTGGTGGAAGGCGAAGAAGGCGAATACGGCCTGTACGTCAAGACCGTCAACGGCATCACCGCTGACTGGGATGTGGACGCCGCCTACTGGGCATTCTACATCAACGACGAGTACGCCATGACC
>JBGVDK010000061.1:0-3561 GCA_045119355.1 Faecousia sp. | reverse complement strand
GTGCATCCCTTGCGGGATGCACTCATTCGCTATAGAGGTTTGCCGCCGAACAATGTCGCTAGCTTAATGACATTGACCAGTGGATGCGCCTTTTGTTTCGTTTTGATATTTTAGCTGGCAGAAGAGAAGTCCACATTGCCCAGGGCAATGGCGCTGTAGTCCACCACCAGAGGATGGGTCTCCATGGCGGCAGCCAGGACCTGGTCGCCGCGTTCGGCCAGCAGATCGCTGTAGGCGGTCTCGTACCAGGCGTCCTTGCTCTGGACGAAGAACATGATGTGGTAGCCGTAGCTGGTCTGGACCAGGCCGGTCTCGCCGTAGGTGCGGCTGGCGTCGAAGCACCAGTTCTCGAAGGGCTCCACCATCTGGCCCTCATACACGTCGGTGTACAGGCCGCCGTTGGTGTTGGAGCCGCCGTCGGCGGAGTTGGCGTTGGCCAGCTCGGCGAACCGCTCCTCGGTCAGCTCGCCCGCCAGATACTCATCCAGCAGAGACTGGGCCGCGGCGCGGCAGGCCTCCCACTCCTCCTCGGAGTAGCTGACGGTGCCGTCCTCGTTGGTGGTGCCGCCCTCGGGGGTCAGCAGAATGTGCCGCACATCGATGAATTTGGTGTCCTTGGTCAGGCCGTTCTCCTCATACTCGGCGGCGTGCTCCTCAAAGTAGGCGGCGACCTCGTCGTCGGTGAGGGTCAGGTTCTCCAGGCAGTGGCTGTAGTACAGGTAACCCCGGTAATAGCTCTCCAGGAAGTTCAGATAGCCCTCCAGGGTGGCGCCGGGGCCCATATCCGCCTGAAGCATAGCCTCGGCACTGTCAAAGCCGGCGGACACGGCGGTGTCGTTCAGAGTGGCGGGCAGGGAATCCAGATAATCCCGGTACTCCTCCTCCAGGGCAAAGCCGTTGGCTTCCGCCTCCAGACGCAGGGCCTCGTAGGTGTGCCAGGTGGACAGGCCGCTGTCCAGGAAATACTGCTGCCAGGTCAGGGTGCCATCCTGGCTGACCTGAGTGTCCAGGGACTGGTACACGTCCAGGCCCAGCATGGAGATGTAGCTGCTGTACATATCCACGAAATCATAGAACTGCATCCAGTAGTAGACCTGCAGCTCGGCGTTGGTCAGCTGGCTGCCGTCGATGGTGGCGACCACAGTGGACTGGGCGTCCAGGATCTCGGCGTCGGTGACGGTGTAGCTGCCCTTGCAGGTCACATCGTCGGGGCTGCCGTCGGCGGGGACGGTGGCTTCGGTGGCTGCCGCCACGCTCTCGTCGGTACTGGGCGCGGTGGTCTCCACAGGCTCGGCGCTGTTCATACCGCCCATGATCAGGGCAATGACCACAGCCACAGCGGCAACGGCCAGCACCGCCAGCAGGGCGATCTTGCCGGCGGAGAGCTTGTTCTCCTTCTCCACCTCAGCGCCGCAGGCGGGGCACTTGGTGCAGCCCTCTTCCAGCTCTGCATTGCAGAATTTACAATTCATTATTAACATCCTCTTTTCTCCGGTTTCACCGGGGCGTAATACCTGTCCAGTGTATCACGAACCGGGAATAATTACAAGAACTCTTTCTCGTTTTCAAACAAAATTTACACTTTGGTTTGGATTTTCCTTCAAAAACCCCAAAACGCCGAAAGGTTGCTGAACTTTACTTCAGCAACCTTTTCAAGCTTATTCCAATTCGTCCAGATTCAGGCTGAAGGCCGGCAGGGCGTTCTCGATGAACCAGTTCAGCTCCGGCCGGTCCATGGCTTTCATCGCCTCCATGGTCTGACGGGCAGCGGAGTCGAACTCGGTGTTGCCCGCCTTCTGCTCCTCCACGCACTTGATGTAGGCGGAGAGCTTGTCCGCGGCCTTGACGATGGGATTCAGTTCCTCGTCGTCCTCCAACACCAGATGCTCGTAGCTGGCCCGAAGCTCCTCCGGCAGCATGGTCAGCAGCCGCTCGCCGCTGATCCGCTCCACCTGCTTGTAGGCGTCCTTGATGGCGGGGTTGTAGTATTTGATGGGGGTGGGCAGGTCGCCGGTGAGGAACTCGGAGGCGTCGTGATACAGCGCCGCCACCGCACACCGGTCCGGGTCGGGACCTTCCAGGTGCAGGATCTCCCGGCGGATCAGGGCCAGGCCATGAGCCAGCACCGCCACCTGATGGCTGTGCTCCTGGATGTTCTCCGAAAAGGTATTGCGCATCAGGCCCCAGCGGGTGATGTAGCGCATCCGGCCCATCAGGGCGTAAAACTCATTTGCCATGGATGATCTCCTCCAATTCCTTCACTTTGACCGGAATTTCCGAAGGTTTGGCGCAGAAATACGCCCCTCCGTTCTCCCGGAGCGCGGCTTCGTCCCGAAAGCCCCAGAGCACGCTGAGGCACACCATCCCCGCGTTTTTCGCGGTCTGGATGTCCACCTCGCTGTCGCCCACATAGATGCAGTGCTCCGGACGGACCCCCAGCGCCTCCGCTGCCCGGAGGACCATCTCCGGCGCGGGCTTTCGGGGGATTCCCGCGCTCTCACCTTGGGCGTACAGCCCGGGGAAATACTGGGCCGCCAGAGGCTTCACCGCCGTGTCCGGCTTGTTGGACACGATGGCCATGGGATAGCCCGCTTCTTTCAACGCTTCCAGCGCCTGGGGGATGCCGTCGTAGGGGTTCGTTTTGATCTGGCAGTGGTCCCGGTAATAGACCTGAAAGGCCTGGAACGCTTCTTCTGCCTGTTCCCCGGAGGCGTCCTCCGGGATGGCCTGGACGATCAGCCGCTTGGCCCCGTTGCCCACAAACCGCCGGACCTCTTCCAGGCTCCGCTGGGGAAATCCAAATTCCGTCATAATATAATTGGTAGCGTCACACAGGTCCTCCAAAGTATCCAGGAGGGTGCCGTCCAGGTCGAAAAGAATACCGACTTTTTCCATTTTTACAACCCCCGGTTCTTCAGCAGGCGGATGTCCTCGCCCACAAAGGCCACTCTCCGGTAGCTGCCCCGGAGCCGGGAGGCGATCTGGGGATTATATCGCCGGATCAGGTCCTCCTCCGTCAGGTTGGTGGAGATGATGGTGGGCTTTCCTTCCAGCAGCCGGTCGTTGACCAGACTGTACAGCGCCGCCGTCACGAACTGGCCGGGCAGCTCCGTGCCCAGGTCGTCCACGATCAGCAGGTCGCAGCCGTTATATTTCGCCGCCGCCTGGCGGTTTTCCTCGTTGGACTCGAACCGGGCCTTTTCCAATGTGGTGAACAGGTGCCCCGCGCTTTCATAGACCACGCTGTAGCCGTTGTCCGCCACGGTCCGGGCGATGCAGGCGGAGAGGAAGGTCTTCCCCAGGCCCGTATTGCCGGAGAACAGCAGGTTGCCGGACTTCATGGTGAAGCCGTAGGCATACCGCTTGCAAACCTGGAAGGTCCGCTCCATAATTGCCCGGGCGGAATAGCCGGTCTTGGGGTCCACCCGGTCGGGGTAATCGTCCAGCCGGAACTGGTCGAAGCTTTCCCTTCCCGCGGAGAGGAAGGTCAGCTCCTTCTTCTGCTCCTGGCGGCACAGCTCCCGGAGGCATTCGCACATGGTGCTGCCCACATAGCCGGTG
>JBGVDK010000060.1:0-5572 GCA_045119355.1 Faecousia sp. | reverse complement strand
AAGATGGGCCTTTTCCAAAGTCTTTCCCAAAACGCCCACGATCACCGTGGAGCAGGCGATCTCGAAGACCGCGTTCACGCCCACAAAGGCGCACATAAACAAAATCACATTCTGTCCGCCGATCATGCTCTGCAAATACTCGGTGTTCCCAAAGAGCAGGACCAGGCTGGTCATGAAAAACAGCGTATTCAAAAACGCCGCGCCGAAGCCCGTGACAAAGCAGGCCGCGCCGTTTTTCAGCACCTTGCTCAGCCCCTTGTGGAGCAGGCCGATGCTCACGCCCATCAGAAGCCGGGGCACAAAGCACTGGACGAAGGTCAGCACCGGATCGATGCTCATGAGCATGGTGCCCATGGCGCTGCCGCCGGTGAGGGCGGAGACGAAGCTGGTCAGCCCGAACACCGCACCGGTAAAAGCGCCGCCGGTGGGCCCCAGAGCAATCGCCGCGACACCCACGGGGATCATGTTCAGCGTGGCGGACAGCGGTCCGATCCGCAGATACCCCAGGGGCGTGAACGACAAGATCAAAAGCAATGCCGTCAGAAGTCCCAGCAGCGTCAGCTGTCTGGGCTTAAAGTGGTTTTTCATATTCAGTTCCTCCTTGTTATCATTCTCCCATCTTTTCGGGAGATACAACACAATGCACCCCCATTGTATCACGTCTTCGGAAAAAATCCATATATCTTTTTCCGATTTTTTGTGGTATGATAAAGAAAATCCAAAACAAGGAGAATTTACCTATGCTGAAAGGGAAAACCGTCCTCCTGGGCGTCACCGGCTCCATCGCCGCCTATAAAATCGCGAACCTCGCCAGTATGCTGGTGAAGCTGCACGCGGATGTCCACGTGCTCATGACCCAGAACGCAACCAACTTCATCAATCCCATCACCTTCGAGACTCTGACCAGCCACAAGTGCCTGGTGGATACCTTCGACCGGAACTTCCAGTTCAATGTGGAGCACGTGTCCCTGGCCAAGCAGGCGGATGTAGTGCTCCTTGCCCCGGCCTCCGCCAATGTCATCGGCAAGCTGGCAAACGGCATCGCCGACGATATGCTCACCACCACCGTCATGGCCTGCACCTGCAAAAAGATCCTCTCCCCCGCCATGAACACCAATATGTTCCGCAATCCCATTGTCCAGGACAATCTCGCCAAGCTGGAACGGTTCGGCTATGAGGTCATCAAGCCCGCCAGCGGCTATCTTGCCTGCGGCGACGTGGGCGAGGGTAAGATGCCGGAGCCTTCCACCCTGCTCGCCCACATTCTGAAAGAGGTGGCCTGTGAGAAGGATCTCACCGGCAGGAAGATCCTGATCACCACCGGAGCCACCCGGGAATCCATCGATCCTGTCCGGTTCATCACCAACCATTCCTCCGGCAAGATGGGCACCGCCCTTGCCAAAGCCGCCATGCTCCGGGGCGCTGACGTAACCCTGGTGGCTGCCCACATGGAGGCAGAGCCCCCTATGTTCGTGGACGTGGTGCCCGTGAAATCCGCCGCCAATATGTTTGACGCCGTGACCAGCCGTGCCCCGGAAATGGACATCATCATCAAGGCCGCCGCAGTAGCCGACTACACCCCCGAAACCACCGCCGACTCCAAGATGAAGAAAAAGGACGGCGACCTGACCATCCCCCTGAAGCGGACCCAGGACATTCTGAAATACCTGGGCGAGCACAAACCCCAGGGCCAGTTCCTCTGCGGCTTCTCCATGGAGACGGACAACGTCATCGAAAACTCCCGGAAGAAGCTGGGGACCAAGAACGCCGACATGATCTGCGCCAATTCCCTGCGCACCGCGGGGGCGGGCTTCGGCACCGATACAAACGTGATCACCCTGATCACCGCAGACGGCGAAACCGAGCTGGAACTGATGAGCAAGGAAGCCGCCGCCCATAAGATCCTGGACAAGATCCTGGAGATGACCACAAGATGACCAACGAAGATATCTGGCGCGTCGCCCTGGCGCAGTCCGCCATTGACTGCAACTGCTCCCCGGAGGATTTCTTCCGGAACGAGCCTGTCCTCACCACCTCCCGGAAACATGAGAAGGCCCGGGCTTATCTGCCCCTGCCTTTCGCCTGCGACCTGGTGTCCTATGGAAGCAACATCGTCGCCCAAACCAGCCCGGAGGTCGCCCCGGTGGTGGAAGCCTTCCTGAACAAATACCCCGTGGAGCACTGCTTCGAGACGCCGAACCTCCACGCCCTGGACGAAGCCCTCCGGCCCCACGGCCTGAAGGTCTGCTTCATGGCGGAGTATTTCCTCCCGGATGTGGACGCGGTGAAGGCGCAGCCCTGCCCCTACGAACTCCGGGTCCTGCATCAGGAGGATTTTTCTGGCCTTTACAAGCCCGAATGGAGCGACGCGCTGTGCCAGCAGCGGAAGCACCTGGACGTGCTGGGCATTGGAGCCTATGACGGAGACAAGCTCATCGGCCTGGCGGGATGCTCCGCCGATTGTGAGGAAATGTACCAGATCGGCGTGAACGTCCTCCCAGAGTACCGGCGGCAGGGTGTGGCCTCCGCAATTACCAGCCGTCTGGCCCTGGAAATTCTGGCGCTGGGGAAGGTCCCCTTCTACTGCGCCGCCTGGTGCAACATCAAGTCCGTCCGCAACGCCATCCGCTGCGGCTTCCGTCCTGCATGGGTGGAGCTGACCGCCCGGGACATCGCCTTTGTGGACGAGATGAACAGATGACGAAACCCTCCCGGTTTTCTGCCGGGAGGGCTATTTTACATACTCTTATCCATCTCGTCGATGGTGTTTTTCAGTTTCAGGGTAAGCTTCAGGTAGGTATCGAACTCCTCTTCCGTCAGGCCGCCCTTGATCTGGTTGAAGAACCGCTCCTGAATGGCCCGGCCCTGCTCCACCAGGGGCTCGGCTTTTTCCGTCAGATACAGCCGCTGGATCCGGCGGTCCTTCGGATCCGTCTTCCGTTCCAGCAGCCCCGCCTGGGTCAGCTGCTCGATGGCAACGGAGGCGATGCCGGTCTTCATCCCCCTCAGCTGGCACAGGTCCCGGGCGGTGTTGTACTCCGGATTGTTGGCGAAAAACATGATGACCTGAAAGGATGTGGCGTTGAGGCCCCAGTCCCGGGTCACCTTCTGGCAATACTTCTCATAAACGCCGTTGCTCTTGCGCATGAGGGAGAAAAAACTTCTGATGGCCATTGGTTGTCTCCATTTCTAGATATTCTAATCTTTAGACTATCTATAGTTTACACGAAGGCTATTTCCTCTGTCAACCCCAAATTTCGGATTTTTCCGCTTTTTCTCTTGTATTTCCCGGAACCCGTGTTATACTTATTCAAGAAAATTTACCGAACGAGGTTTCGACCATGAACGAACGCTTACTTCTGGAAATGGCAACCACCCTTGGCTACCGGCTGGCTATGGCTGGCGCGGAGACCTACCGGGTGGAGGAATCCATCGCCCTGGTGCTCCGGGCCTACGGCTTGGAGGCGGAGGCCTTCGCCATCC
The DNA here is from genome assembly GCA_045119355.1 of Faecousia sp. Lineage (GTDB taxonomy): Bacteria > Bacillota > Clostridia > Oscillospirales > Oscillospiraceae > Faecousia. The sequence goes on along the minus strand of JBGVDK010000060.1, from coordinate 2,089 downwards.
CCAACTGTCTGATCGTCAGCATCATCACCGACTCCGGCAAGCCCATGACCCGGATGCGCCGGATCGGCACCCACGGCAACGATCTGGACGCGGTGGAAAAATACAACCGGCTCAGCCGCCGCCTCTGCGCGGAGAAGCCCGACCCCCAGACCGCCATGGAATGGCTGGAAGAGACCAAGCAAAGCCTGAAGGTCTACACCCCCCTGATCAACGCCCTGGGGTATTTTCAAGGCTCCTTCGGCTTTGCCCTTGTCTTCGGCGGGACCCTGCGGGACGCCCTGTGCGCCGGACTGTGCGGCCTTCTTGTGCTGTTCATCGACACGTTTATGGAGCGAATCCACTCCACCCAGTTTTTCCGGGTCATCACCGGCGCGTTCTGTTCCGCCATGTTGGCCTACACCATCCACACCTTCGGCTTCATCGACAACGTTGACGCTTCCATCATCGGCACATTGATGCTGCTGGTCCCCGGACTGCTGTTCACCAACGCCATGCGGGACGTGATGTACGGCGACACCAACTCCGGCCTGAACCGGCTGGTCCAGGTGCTGCTCATCGCCGTAGCCATCGCTCTCGGCACCGCAGCGGCCCTGTGGATCACTACCCGGGTTTGGGGCGAACCCATCAGCGCGGGCCTGATGAACTACGGCTTCACCATGCTGAACATTGGATGCCTCATCGGCTGCGTGGGTTTTGCGGTTCTCTTTAACATCCACGGGCCCGGCATCATGCTCTGCGCCCTGGGCGGTGTGCTGGCCTGGATGGCTTATCTGATCACCAACGACCTCACCGGCCATGTGGTCTTCGCCAACCTGATCGGCGGCCTGGTGGCGGCGTTCTACGCCGAGATCATGGCCCGGATCCGGAAATACCCGGCCATCTCTTACCTCGTCGTGTCCATCTTCCCCCTGATCCCCGGCGCTGGCGTATACTACACCATGAGCTACGCGGTCCACAGTGACATGTCCATGCTCGCCACCAAGGGCATGGAGACCGCCGCCGTCGCCGGAGCAATCGCCCTGGGCATTCTGCTTGTCTCCACCGCCTTCCGGATGTGGAGCACCTGGCAGTTCCGCAACCGGGGCAAATACGGTCATCATTAACAGTTTCAGCCCGTTTCCCTCCCAGGAAATGGGCTGTTTCTCGGGCTTGCATTTACAGAGAAAGTGTAGTATCATATATTAGTTAAAAGAAATTGAAAGAGGTGTTTTCTATGGAAACCAAAGCCTTTGAAACATATGAATCCGAAGTCCGTTCCTACTGCCGCCATTTCCCCGAGGTGTTCACCACCGCGAAGGGCAGCGAAATGTTCGACGAGGACGGCAACCGCTACATCGACTTCTTCTGCGGCGCGGGCGCCCTGAACTACGGTCACAACAACCCCTACATCAACGAGAAGGTCATCTCCTACCTTCAGGCCAACGGCGTGGTCCACGGCATGGATATGTACACCAGTCCCAAGCGGGAGTTCCTGACCACTCTGCAGGAGCGGATCCTGAAGCCCCGGGGCTATGACTACAAGGTCATGTGCTGCGGCCCCACCGGCACCAACGCCAACGAGGCCGCTCTGAAGCTGGCCCGGAAGGTCACCGGCCGGACCAACGTCTTCGCCTTCATGGGCTGCTTCCACGGCATGACCCAGGGCTCCCTGGCCCTGACCACCGAGGCCTACGCCCGGAACGCCGCAGGCGTGCCCCTGGCCAACGTCACCCACATCCCCGCGCCCTATATGTTCCCCGAGCTGGACGTCATTGCCTATATGCAGCGCCTGCTGGACGACGACCACTCCGGCGCCGCCAAGCCCGCGGCTCTGGTGATGGAGACCGTCCAGGCCGAGGGCGGCATCTTCCCCTTCACCGATGACTTCCTCCGTGGCTGCGAGGAGTTCTGCCGGAAGAACGACATCCTGTTCATCATCGACGACATTCAGGCAGGCGTGGGCCGCACCGGCACCTTCTTCTCCTTTGAGCGGGCCGGCATCCACCCCGATATGGTGACCATGTCCAAGTCCATCGGCGGCGGCGGTTATCCCCTGGCTCTTCTGCTCATCGACCCCAAGAAGGACATCTGGAAGCCCGCCGAGCACAAC
>JBGVDK010000059.1:0-9419 GCA_045119355.1 Faecousia sp. | reverse complement strand
TGATATTGATCAGCGGGGGCTCATAATACTGCTCGGCCACAGCGGCGGCGCTCATACCCTCGGTGACCAGATGCCGTCCGTCGGCGGGCCGCAGGCTCAGACCCATGGCAAGGCGCACCCGCTCACCGGCGATGGCACGCTCCAGGAACACAGACTCCCGGTGCAGGGGCCGGTCTCCGGGGACGATGACGTAGGGCAGATCGTTGGCGGCCTCGTAGCCGTTTCCGGCGTAGGCCATCCGGGCGACCTCGGTGAACACTTTCTTTCGAATATCGGTAACGAGGGAAGGGATACCTCTCATATTTATTTACCTCCGTTGAAGAAATCGATAACAAAATATGGAATCACCGTGATTATATCGTCTCCGCCATCAATTGTCAACACTCCAATTTCAACCGGTTGCGCATTCCCTGAAAGTCCCAGCGGAAGAAAAGACCCGCGGACGCTGGTTCGCGTCCGCGGGCAGGCAGTTTCACTTATTCGGCGGTGTTCGAGGAGTAGATGAAGTCCGCCAGGTCCTCCCGGCACATTTCCAGGTCCGGGACCAGCACGCTCATGCCGTCGATCATGGCGCCGTAGTGGGCGTCGTCGGCGGGGATGCGCATGGACTGGATCTCCGCGCCGCCGGCCATCAGGGACACGCCGGTGGTCACATATTCCAGGATCTGGGCGTCGGAAAGGTTGGTCACCACATGGGGCAGGATCTCGTCCACCATGCTCCAAATCGTGGCGAAGCTGGCGCCCCGGAAGGAGTTAGCCAGGGAGGTCAGCACTCTTCTCTGCCGCTCGGTCCGGCCGTAGTCGCCGCCGCTGACGTAACGCATCCGGACGAAGGTCAGGGCCTCCTCGCCGTTCAGGTGGTTCTCGCCCACGGACAGGCTGGTGTAGCCGGAGTTGTGCATATAGCTGACTTCCTCGCTGCTCAGCTCGATGTCCACGCCGCCCAGCATATCGATGATGGTCGCAAACTCAGTGAAGTCCACCATCACGTTGCCGTCGATCTCCAAACCGAAGTTCTTCTTAAAGGTCTCGTTCATCAGCTCCGTGCCGCCGTAGCGGTAGGCCACGTTCAGCCGGTTATCCAGGTAGCCGGGGATCTGCACATAGGTATCCCGCATGAAAGAGGTCAGCTGAACAGCGTTCTTCTCCTTGTTCAGGCTCACCAGGATCATGGTGTCCGAACGGGACCGGTCCTCGCCGGGACGTTTGTCCTGGCCGATGAGCATCACGTTGACGATGTTCTCGCCCTCAAGGACCTCCACGTCCTGGAAGGTGACATCGGAAGCGTCCACCGTCTGGATGGTCTCCTGACCGTCGATGGTGGAATCGGTGTCAAACTCGTCGGTATAGGTTTCGCCGCCGCTGCCCTCGACCGCCGGATCGTCAAACCGGCCCAGCCGCCCCAGTACATAGTTCACAGCGACCACGCCGAGCAGCATGATCACAAGCACGATGGCAAGGACCACGATGGCGATCTTCAGCCAGATATTTCCTTTCTTGCCGGTTTTTTTAACCCGCTTTTTTTCATACTTACCATGGGCCATTCAAAGCGCCTCCAAAATTGTTGATTCATAGGATCTCAAGACGAAATCCACGATATTATAGCAAGTTTTTCCCGGGATTTCAAGGCTTCTGCTTCATCTTATGAATTTTTAAGAAAATAACACCGCTGCCCCATCAGAACAGCGGTGTTATTGTGAATTTTAACGGCTTCCCTTGTCGTAGGGGATGCCCTCAGCCTTGGGCGCTCTGGACTTCTTGGAAGTGAAGATCAGGACCACCAGGGAAATGATATAGGGCAGCATATTGTAGACGGTGCCGGGGATGTTCAGACCGGCCAGGAAGTCAAAGGCCACATACACATTGGACAGCGCTCTCATCAGGCCGAACAGCAGGGCTGCCAGACCGATGTTGATGGGCTTCCACTGGCCGAAGATCATAACGGCCATAGCCAGGAAGCCGAAGCCCGCGACGCCATTCTCGAACTTCCACTCGGAAACGCCGGATGTGATATACACCAGGCCGCCCAGGCCGCCCAGAATGCCGGAGATAACGACACCGGCATAGCGCATCTTGTAGACGTTGATGCCCACGGAGTCCGCCGCCTGGGGATGCTCGCCGCAGGCACACAGCCGCAGACCGAAGCGGGTCTTGTACAGGATCACATGGCTGGCGACCAGCAGCACAAAGGCAATGAGCATGAACCAGCTGAAATCAAAGCCGCCGAGGCTGACATAGAAGGCCTTCTTCTGCTCCACATACTGGATGGTGGAGGAAACGTTGTTGGGGTCAGCGGCGGTGTTCAGGGCCTTGACGATGACGGTGGCTGCGGCAGTGCCCAGCATGTTCATGGCTGTACCGACAATGGTCTGGTCCGCATTGAAGTTGATGGCGGCAACCGCCAGCAGCAGGGAGTACAGCGCGCCCGCGATGACCGCAGCCAGGACGACCATAACGATCATCACGAAGGCGGAGGTGCCGTCGGGCAGATAGCGCATCATCAGCGCGCCGCCCAGAGCGCCCATGACCATGATGCCCTCCAGGCCGATGTTGATGACGCCGGAATGCTCGGAGAAGCATCCGCCCAGCGCGACCAGCATCAGAACGGAGGCGAAAATCAGCGTATACTGTAACAGAAGCAGCATTATGCGTTACCTCCTTCTTTGTTCTTGGCCGCAGCCTTTTCTTCACGCTTGGCGATGGAACGGTTCATGGCGTTCTTCATGAACAGCACGAAGCCGCACAGATAGATGATCAGAGCGGAGATGAAATCAGACACCTGAGCGCAGTACATGGTCTTGTCCACGTAAGCGCCGCCGGCGGTGATGTGCTGGATGAAGTAGGAGGAGAAGATGGAACCAATGGGGTTCAGGCCGCCGAGATAAGCCGCGGCGATGCCGCTGAAGCCCATGCCGGGGACGCTGGACTGGGAGCAGGACCACTGCTCGTAGCCGGTCAGGTACAGCAGCGCCGCCGCCATGCCCGCCAGACCGCCCGCGATGGCCATGGTCAGGATGATGTTCCGGTTCTCTTTCATGCCCGCGTACTTGGCGGCATGCTTGTTGTTGCCGGTGGCCTTCAGCTCGTAGCCCAGCTTGGTCTTCTCCAGCAGCACCCAGATCAGGATGGCAACCAGTACGGACAGGGGGATGGCGATGGTCACATAGGCGTTGTTGGAGAAATACTGGCCCAGGCCCAGGCTGGGAAGCAGCGCGGACTCATTGACCGTCTTGATGTGCATGGTGTAGGGAGAGGTGGACTCCTTCACGTTGTTCAGCAGCATGTTCACGGAATACAGGCCGATCCAGTTGAACATGATGCAGGAGATGACCTCGTTGACGTTGAACATGGTCTTGAGGAGACCGGACAGCGCGCCCAGCAGAGCGCCCGCGATGACGGCGCCCAGCAGGCAGGCCCACCAGGGCATATTCAGGGCCAGAGCCATATACAGGCAGGCGCCCGCGCCCACCACGTACTGACCGGCTGCACCGATGTTGAACAAGCCCGCCTTATTGGCAAACAGCACGCTGAGGCTGCACATCAGCAGAGGCGCGGTCTTGACCAGGGTGTTGCCCAGATACTTCAGCTGGGCGGGCTTGCTGGGATAATACATAAAGTTCTTGACGATGGTGGTGATGGCGGTCCACGCGCCCTCGGCGTTGATGATCAGCAGGGCGATGTAGCCCACCAGCAGGCCCACGATGATACACAGCAGAGACGCGATCAGGGACTGCACGCCGCTGTTTTTCAGCAGATTGTTGTTTTTCATGCCTTCCCCTCCCTCTTTGCGCCGGCCATGTACAGGCCCAGCTCTTCCACGGTGACCTTCTTGGGGTCGAACTCGCCCACGATCTCACCCTCGTACATCACGAGGATCCGGTCGGAGACATTCATGACCTCATCCAGCTCCAGGGAGACCAGCAGCACGCCCTTACCGGCGTCCCGCTGCTCGACGAGCTGCTTGTGGATATACTCGATGGCGCCCACGTCCAGACCACGGGTGGGCTGAACGGCGATCAGAAGCTCGGGATTCTTGTCGATCTCACGGGCGATGATGGCCTTCTGCTGGTTGCCGCCGGACATGGACCGTGCCTTGGTGATCGCGCCCTGGCCGGAACGGACGTCGAACTGCTCGATCAGCCGGTCGGCGTAGGCACGGATGTTCTTCCGCTTCAGGAAGCCCAGGGGGCTGGTGAACTCCGGCTCGAAATACCGCTGGAGCACGATATTGTCCTCCAGGGAGTAGTCCAGCACCAGACCGTGCTTATGCCGGTCCTCGGGGATGTGGCTCATACCCATGGTGCTTCTCTGCCGGATGGGAGCCTTGGTGATGTCCTTGCCGCAGAGGTGGATGCTGCCCTCAGACAGGGGCTCCAGGCCGGACAGGCCGTAGACCAGCTCGGTCTGGCCGTTGCCGTCGATGCCCGCGATGCAGACGATCTCGCCCCGGCGGACCTGGAAGGTCACGTTGTTGACGGCGTTCTTCTTGTGCCGCTTGGAGGCCACGGACATATTCTTCACGTCCAGGACCACCTCACCGGGGTTGGCGTCGGTCTTGTCCACCTTGGACTTGACGTCGCGGCCGACCATCATCCGGGACAGGTCATCGGGGGTAACGTCCTTGGTCTCCACGGTGCCGATGTACTTGCCCTTGCGCAGGACGCTGCACCGGTCGGCAACTTCCATGATCTCGGCCAGCTTGTGGGAGATGAACAGGATGCTCTTGCCCTCAGCGGCCAGGTTGTGCATGATCTGCATCAGCTCGGTGATCTCCTGGGGGGTCAGCACGGCGGTGGGCTCGTCGAAGATCAGGATGTCATTCTCCCGGTAGAGCATCTTCAGAATTTCCGTTCTCTGCTGCATACCGACGGTGATGTCCTCGATCTTGGCGTCCAGGTCCACCTGAAGGCCATACCGCTTGGAGATCTCCTCCACCTTAGCCCGGGCCTCGCCCTTGTTCAGGAAGCCGTTCTTCACAGGCTCCACGCCCAGGATGATGTTGTCCAGGACGGAGAAGCACTCCACAAGCTTGAAATGCTGATGCACCATGCCGATGCCCAGATCGTTGGCATCGTTGGGGTTGCGGATCTCCACCTTTTTGCCGTCCATGCGGATCTCGCCCTCTTCCGGCTGGTAAAGGCCGAACAGAACGCTCATCAGCGTGGACTTACCGGCGCCATTCTCGCCCAGCAGCGCGTGGATCTCGCCCTTTTTCAGCTGGATGGTGATGTCGTCGTTGGCAATGATTCCGGGGAAACGCTTGGTGATGTGCAGCATCTCAACTGCATAGTTTTCCAATTGCCATACCTCCTTAAGCCGCCCGGAGGGCATAGCATCCCCTCGCGGCATTATGTTCCTGATTAGTATACCACGGCTTTGTCGAATTTGCAAAATATTTTTCACCGGAAACCGGGCTTTTGGGTATATTTTCCCTTCCATGCCAGAAATTCACATTTACCGAACCGAAAGCAAAAAAGAGGACAGGCTTTCGCCTGTCCTCTCAGTATGTAATTCCGAAAAATTACTTGATGTTGGGATGGGTGTTGACGGTGACAGCGGTCTCGACCATGCCCTCGATGGTGTTGTCAACAGTGACGGTGCCCTCGTACATGGCAGCAACCAGAGCGGCGTAGTCCTCCTGAGTGAAGGCGTCGTTCCACTGGGTGGAAGCCATGGGGATCTGGACGTAGTTGGCCTCGGGATCAGCGGAGACCAGGCCCAGGGTGGTGATGTTGCCGCCGTAGACAGCCCAGTTGCCGTTCTCGATGATGTCAGCCAGGGTATCCTTAACGGTGGGAGCCAGGCCCTTCATAGCGGAGGTAACAGTCATGCCCTCGCCGTAGGTGCCGTCGATGATGGCAGCCTGATCGACGTCAACGCCGATGACCTTGCCGCCGACCTTGGCAGCAGCCTCAGCAGCGGAGGAGTAGATGCCGCCGCCGCAGGCGAAGACACACTCAACGCCCATCTCGCCGTACCAGGTATCCATGACAGCGGTGATGTCGGCGTCGCCGAAGAACTGGTTGCCGTAGACGTACTCGACCACGACCTCACCGGTGATGCCCAGCTCGGCAGCAGCGGCGTCAACGCCCTGCAGGAAGCCGTTACCGAAACGGATAACAGCGGGAACAGCCATGCCGCCCAGGTAGCCCAGGTGCTTGTAGCCCAGCTTGACAGCAGCGTAGCCAGCCATGTAGCCGGACAGCTCTTCCTGGTAAACAGCGGAGTAGACGTTAGCGGGGACAACGTAATCGCCGAAGTCGCCGGTGCCCACGTCCAGAGCGAAGAACATGACGTCGGGGTACATGTCAGCGGACTCCTTGATGGCGTTGGCGAAAGCGTAGCCGGGCATGACGATGATGTTGTAGCCGTCGGACACAGCAGCGTCGATCATAGCGCAGCGCTCAGCGTCGGAGTCGCCTGCGGGCTTGTAGTAGGTGAAGGTGATGCCGTTGGCATCGCAGTACTCCTTGCAGGCCTCGTAGGTGGTCTGGTTGAAGGACTGGTCGGTGATGTCGCCGTAGTCGGTGATCATAGCGACCTTGTACTCGGTGTTGGAGACAGCGGGAGTGGTCTCCTCAACAGGAGTGGTTTCGACAGGGGTGGACTCGGCGTTGGGAGTGGTCTCAACGGGAGCAGCGGTGGTCTCAGTGGTCTCGCCGCCACAGGCAACCAGGCCCATGACCATGACGAGAGCCAGCACAAGTGCCAGAATCTTTTTCATTTTGCAAACCTCCAAAATGTAATATTTGGTATTTGATACCGTGCTACATTTTCTCACACTTTCGTCAAAAAATCAACCCATAATTTACAGTTTCAAAAAAGTTTACAACCCCGGATATCCGGGGTTGTACCATATTTCCAAAGACTCAGGCCATATGCTCCGCGGCGGAGAAGCTGTGAGGCAGAAGCTCCGCCAGGGTCAGGGCCTCATAAGCGCCGTCCTTGCCGCCGATGTAAACCATAAAGTTATCATCGCAGAACTCCCGCATCACCTGACGGCACACGCCGCAGGGCGGGAACGCGCCGGTGATGACGCCGTCCTTGCCGCCAACCACGGCGATGGCGGTGAAGTCCCGGTGGCCGTCATAGACCGCCTTGAAGAAGGCGGTGCGCTCGGCGCAGTTGGTGGGAGAATAGGACGCGTTCTCGATGTTGCAGCCGCCGTAAACGGTGCCGTCGGAGCAGAGCAGCGCCGCGCCCACCTTGTAGCCGGAGTAGGGCACGTAGGCGTGGGTCATGGCCTCCTTAGCCAGGTCCAAGAGTTGTTCAGGGGTCATTTTGATCTCCTTTCGTCGAGTGCTGAGTGATGAATGCTGAGTGCATAGTTATTTTTTTTAGGAACCGATGCAGTTTTGCAAATCGCTGTCAGAATTCGAAGCAGTTCCTGCACATCTGATTCAATACTTTGGAATTCCGATTTCGTCAAATAGTCTGTACGATACAGCAGTCGCAGCCAATACTCAGTCTCATTGGCTTCTTTTAATGCTATGCTCATTTTAGCAAGGAAATCCGCTCTGCTTTGTCCGCGCTGCGCCTCAGAAACATTGGCACCAATACTCGTTCCACTCCTCAAAAGCTGCTTGGACAAAACAAATTCCTTTTTCTGAAATCGAAGATGTTTACAAAGGTTTACAACCCGAACCGCAAACTCAAAATTTTTATCTGCGGCAATGCTCTCCGTTCGCACATCAAACGCCATTATGCACTCAGCCCTCAGCACTATGCACTATTTCAGAAGCGAAGCTCTTTCCCTCAGTTTCGTACTCCACGCCCAGCAGCTCCGCGACGGTAGCCGCGATATCCGCGAAGGACGTTCTGGTGCCCAGGTTCACGGGCTTGACCCTGGGACCGGCGATGACCAAGGGCACATACTCCCGGGTATGATCGGTGGTTGCGGTATAGGCGGGGTCACAGCCGTGGTCGGCGGTGATCATGACCACATCGTCCTCCCCCAGCTTGGGCAGGAACTGGCCCAGCCAGGTGTCGAACTCCGTCAGGGCGTTGGCGTAGCCGTCGATGTTCCGGCGGTGGCCGTAGACCATGTCGAAATCCACCAGGTTCACGAAGCACAGGCCCTCGAAGTCCTGGTCCGCGTAATGGTCGGCGTGGCTCATGCCGTCGGCGTTGGACTTGTTGTAGACGTGCTCGGTGGTGCCAATGCCCGCGAAGATGTCATAGATCTTGCCCACGGCGATGGAGGCCTTTCCCTGCTCCTTCACCGCGTCCAGAAGGGTCTTTGCCGGAGGCTCCAGAGAGTAGTCGTGCCGGTTGGAGGTCCGCTTGAAGCCGTTCACGCTGTCGCCCACGAAGGGACGGGCGATGACACGGCCCACGCCGTGCTTGCCCCGGAGAATGTTCCGGGCCTTGCGGCAGGCGTCGTACAGCTCTTCCAGGGGGATCAGCTCCTCATGGGCCGCCACCTGGAACACAGAGTCGGCGGAGGTGTAGACGATCCATTTGCCGGTGTCCAGCTGCTCCTGACCGTAGTCCCGGATCACGTCGGTGCCGGAGTAAGGCAGGTTGCACAGGCAGCCCCGGCCAGTGGCCTCGGTGAAGACATCCAGCACCTCCTGGGGGAAGCCCTCGGGATAGGTGGGCAGAGGCTCGGGAGAAATCACGCCTGCGATCTCCCAGTGGCCGATGGTGGTGTCCTTGCCCATGGACCGCTCGGCAAGCCGGGCCACCGCGCCCTGGGGATGCTCAACAGTGCCCAGGAAGCTCTGGCCGTCGATGTTGCCGATGCCTAAGCGCACCAGATTGGGGATGGACAGCTTGTCGGAGCTGGCGCAGCTTTTCAGGGTGTGGACGCCCACATCGCCAAAGCGCTCGCTGTCCGGCATGGCTCCCGCGCCGCAGGAGTCCAAAACAATTAAGAAAACTCGTTTCATAGAAATCACCTCACGAAAAAGTGCTGAATGCAAAATGCTGAGTGCTGAGTAATCAAAACTATGCACTCTGCACTCAGCACTATGCACTTACTTGTTCTCCATTGCCACGGCAACATCCAGTGCCACCTTCATCATGGTGGTGAAGGAGTTCTGGCGCTCCTCGGCGGTGGTCTCCACGCCGGTGAGGACGTGGTCAGAGATGGTGCAGATGCACAGGCCCCGCTTGCCGTACCGGGCGGCGTTCATGTACAGGGCAGCCGCCTCCATTTCCAGGGCCATGACGCCCATCTTCTTCAGGCCGTACACGCTGTCCAGGCCCTCAGGAACGCCCACATGGTCGCCGTAGAACACGTCGGAGGAGTTGACGTTGCCCACATGGTAGACAGCGCCATGGGCCTCGGCGGCCTTGACGGCCTCGGACAGCAGCTCGTAGCTGGCGATGGGAGCGAAGGTGCCGGGCAGATGGAACTGGGCCTGATAGTTGGAATCGGTGCAGGCGCCCTGGGCGATGACCAGATCGTACAGGTT
>JBGVDK010000058.1:0-3085 GCA_045119355.1 Faecousia sp. | reverse complement strand
GCGGGCATCGACGACGGCTACCTGGATGAGATCCGGGAGGGCGATAAATTCACCGTGGAGGGCGCGAAATGACCTTCTTCCTCTCCGGCGGGGCCAAGAATGGAAAATCCACCCTGGCCCAGGAGCTGACGGTGGCCCTGGCCGAAGGTGGAAAGCACTACTATGTGGCGACAATGATTTCCAGCGGCGCGGAGGACGACGACCGCATCCGGCGGCACATCGCCGACCGGGCCGGAATGGGCTTTGAAACGGTGGAGTGCTTCCGGAATATCCTGGACTGCCTGAAAACCGCGGACAAAGAGGCCGTCTTCCTGGTGGACAGCGTGACGGCCCTGATTCAAAATGCTCTTTTTCCCGTTGAAAAGAACTACGAAATGGACCTGGAAGGAGCGGAGCGCTGCGCCGACGAGCTGGTCCGGTTCGCGGGGATCGTGCGCCATGTGGTGTTCGTCAGCGATTACATCTACTCCGATGCGGAGCGATATTCGGAAAGCACCGAGATGTACCGCAAGTGTCTCGCCGGGATCGACCGGCGGCTGGCGGCGGTGTGCGGCACTGTCGTGGAAGTGTCCGCCGGACAGCCCATCATCCATAAGGGGGAATTGCCGATATGAAGAAGTATTTCCACGCCTTTGCCATGTGCCAGAGCATGTTCTGCTCCATTCCTTTCCCGGGAAATATCTGGGACGAGGAGGCCAGGGACAAGATGCTGCTGTTTCTGCCCGTCGTTGGGTTGGAAATCGGCGGGATTTGGGCGGTCCTCGCCTGGCTGTGCCGGGTGCTGAACCTGCCCACGCTGGTCACGGGGCTTGTACTGTGCGCTTATCCCTATCTCGTCACCGGGTTTATCCATCTGGACGGGTACATGGACGTGACCGACGCCGTGAAGTCCTGGCGCAGTTTGGAGCGCCGCCGGGAGATTCTGAAGGATTCCCATGTGGGCAGCTTTGCGGTCATCGGCGTCGTTCTGCTGATCCTGGCACAGTTCACCTTTCTGGCTTCCGCGAGCGGGGATGCCAATTTCCTGATTTTGATGTTCATTCCGGCGGTGAGCCGGTGCGGCTCCGCGCTGGCGGTGACGGCGCTTCCGCCCATGTCCACCAGCCAGTATGCGGCGCAGGAGAAACCCAAGTCCCACATTGTTGTGCTGGTCGTCATGACCTGCCTGTTCCTGGCCGCGGGCTTCCTGCTCTGCGGGAAGTATGGCTCCGCGCTGGTCGGGTGTCTGGCGGGCTATGGTCTGGCCCTGCGCCGGGGCTACAAATCCCTGGAAGGGATGAACGGCGACATTTCCGGCTACGCGCTGACCATTGGCGAGCTCTGCGCCGTGGCGGTGTACGCGCTTTTATAAGAAATCGTCATCCCGAGCGGAATGAAATGAAGTCGAGGGATCTATCCCGTATCGATGGTGCGAAGATCCTTCGACTCGCATACGCTCGCTCAGGATGACAGCGGGGAGGTAGTTTTTATGATTCTGATCATCGGCGGAGCCTATCAGGGCAAGCTGGATTTTGCCAAAGAAGCCTTCGGCGTTACGGATGACGAAGTGCATACCTGCACCTCCGGGGAGATCGACTTCTCCAAGCGGTGCGTTTATAAAATCGAGGAATTTACCTCCGGCAATCCGGATCCCATCGGCTTTTTTGAGGCCCACCGGGAGGATTGGCAGGACTCCATCCTGATCTGCCAGGACATCTTCTGCGGCGTGGTGCCCATGGGAGCCGAAAACCGGGCTTGGCGGCAGAATACCGGGCGGCTGTGCCAGTACCTGAGCCGGGAGGCGGAGCGGGTCAGCCGGATCTTCTGCGGATTGGAGCAGCGGCTGAAATGATCATCTATCTGATTCGCCATGGCAAGACCGAGGCAAACGAGCGCCATCTCTACTGCGGAAGCACCGACCTTCCTCTGAGTGATGCAGGAATCGCGGAGCTGAAAGAGAAGCGTTATTCCATCCAAAACGCTCGCTTCCTCACCAGCGGCATGAAGCGGACGGAGCAGACGTTGGAGCTTTTGTTCGGAGACGTGCCCCACGAAGCCGATCTCCGGTTCCGGGAGGTGGATTTCGGCGATTTCGAGATGCGCTCCTACGAGGAATTGAAGGACGACCCGGCCTATCAGGCCTGGCTCACCGGGGACAACGAAGCCAACGTTCCTCCTGGGGGAGAAAGCGGCGCGCAGATGACCGCCCGGGTTATCGAAGCCTTCCAGGAGCTTCGGAGCAGGGGAGAGGACACGGTCCTTGTCACCCACGGGGGCGTCATCGCGGCCATCATGGCGGCGCAATTCCCCGGGGAGGGAAAGCACCGCTACCAATGGCAGCCCGCCAACGGCGGGGGCTATGCGGTCAGCAAGGATGGGTATCAGGTCTTATAGAATGATTTACAGGCTCACATCGTGGTAATTTGATCAAAAAGCGCCCACTTTCGTCTCCAAGTACGAAAGTGGGCGCAGGTTTTATTTCTTTGACTCCAATTCGGTGCGGGTTTCCGTAGCCAGACTGCACATCTCCTGAGACACGGTCATGCCGGGATCGTGGAGCGTCAGGTTGTGGTACTGGCGCAGCTTGTCCAGCTTGCGCCACAGTCCGCCGCTGATGCGGCCGTAATTCCGCAGCTGTTCCAGCCGGTGGACGATCTGGGGCTTGTTCTTTCCTGCCCCGGGCAGGAGCTTCACATCATGGATGAGCTTCTCATGCAGCCTCAGCAGGCTTTCTTCGATGGCGGCCCAATCCTCCAGGAACTGCTCCGGGTCGCCGGGAGCGGTATCCTCGCTGAGCTTTGCCTTTTTCTGAGAACTGATGCGGCTGACCTTGTAGGGATCCAGAACGCTGATGACAAAATAGAGCACGAAATCAAAGGTCATAAAATACAGCAGCAGGGTTTCGTTGACCCAGAAGCGGTACACGCCCATGGGAAGCAGCGTGTTGGCTCCGTAGAGCACGATGCCCTCGCCCAGAACGATGCAGATCAGACACATCAGGGAGATGAAGCCCGAGATGTGGTTGTAGCGCAGGTAGACATGACGGTGCTCACCGCGTCGGTCTCGTAGGCGATCAGCGGAAAGAAACAGTCCAGAATGATAAGGA
>JBGVDK010000057.1:0-4037 GCA_045119355.1 Faecousia sp. | reverse complement strand
CGGGGACGCCGGTCCCTACAGTCAGTTTCGCAACACCTCTAAAATCGAAATTCCTCAAACAAATTTTAATTATTATAGTATACCCTTCCAAAAAAGGCAACAAAAAACACCATTGGTCTTTCGACACCAATGGCGAACATTCGTATTCTCTTTTTCATCGTACCGACCACTTCCGCAGGACCGATACCGAGCGGGTCAAGGCCAAAGCAGCCCTACCACACCAGCGCACGAATTCCATACGCCGAGCGGAAGCTAGCGACCAGTCGGGCGTGGTGCTGCGCGCAGCGCATCCAAAATCTTTATGATTGCCGGTGGCAATCATACCGCTACAAATTTACTCGACTGCCAGCAAACACAACGCCTCAGACCCGAGGAGCCAGCGGCCGCTGGCCGCTGAAAAACCCCTGCTGGCGGTGCGCCTGCAGGGGATATTTTCAGAGAACTCTGAACTTAGGCCAGCTTGTTCAGCTTCAGGGTCATGCTGCTCTTCTTGCGGGCAGCGTTATTCTTGTGCAGAATACCCTTCTGGACAGCCTTGTCGACCAGGACAACAGCGTTCTTGTAGGCGGCCTCGGCAGCAGCCTTGTCACCGCCTTCCAGAGCAGCCTCATACTTCTTCAGCATGGTCTTCAGCTCGGACTTGTTGGCCTTGTTCTTCTCATAAGCGATCTTGGAAGAAATGACATCCTTCTTGGAGGACTTGATGTTGGGCATGGAATTACACCTCCTGTTCCACAAACTCTTCAGGGCTAGAATCGCCCTTTATGCAGAAACACATTATAGCGCACCTTTTTCATAAAATCAATCCCTTTTTTGAAAAAATTTCGGAAAAATCCGGCGCCCCAGGCGCTTTCTCCCACCTTGTCCCAGCCCCGCCGGTTTTCCCTCCCGCCGGCCGGGAAGGGCTGTCAAGTGGGATTTTCCACAAAAACCACGCCTCCCCTTTGGCGGCGCGAAAACCTTTGCGAAAATGCACAATTTGTCGTTTTCCGCCTTTTGTTCTTATGTAAACCCCCAGTGCATATCCACATTTTTTCCACAGTGTGGAGAACTGTGGAAAACCCATGTGGACAACCGTGTGGACAATGTGGAAAACCCTTAGTTTTCAACAGTTATTCGGCCCGGGCAGTTTTCCCCAGCCCCCGCGAAAAACCTGCATATCCCGATGCATATCACCGCCGGTTGACAAAACCCGGCGTGGGTTACGTCACCGGCCTCGCCAGGAAAAATCCGGGACTTCCTGGCGCAGTTGGTTCCGATTTGTCGGAAAATTCCCGCCGCGCTCCCGGTGGTCCCGGCCGCCCCTCCGACGAATTTTGTGAAAAACCGACAAAGTTTTTCCGAATCAAAAAATTCATGCCGGGAAATACTGAACCCGTGAATAAACGCCACGGAGGAAATGCCATGCAGGGAAAAGTAGAGATCTGCGGTGTGAACACCGCCCGGCTGAGGGTCCTGACCGCCGATGAAATGGACGAGCTGCTCCGCCGCAGCCGGGACGGAGACGAGAACGCCCGAAACACGCTGATCGAGGGGAATCTGAGGCTGGTGCTGTCGGTGATCCAGCGGTTCGACAAGCGGGGAGAAAGCCCCGACGACCTGTTCCAGGTGGGCTGCATCGGCCTATTAAAGGCCATCGCCAATTTCGATCCGGACAAATGCGTCCGCTTCTCCACCTACGGCGTGCCCATGATCGCCGGGGAGATCCGCCGCTACCTCCGGGACAACGCGCCGCTGCGGGTCTCCCGGTCGCTGCGGGACACCGCCTACCGGGTGCTCCAGTGCAAGGAGGCGCTGACCCTCCGGCTGGGCCGGGACCCCAGCATCGGGGAGATCTCCAAGGAGCTGGACATCCCCGAGCCGGACATCAACGCGGCCCTGGACGCGGTGTGCGCGCCGGTGAGCCTGTACGACCCCATTTATACCGACGGCGGGGACCCACTGACGGTGATGGACCAGGTCCGGGACACCAAAAACACCGAGGACGGCTGGATGGAGCGGATCACCTTGCAGGAGGGCTTCCAGCGCTTAAACGACCGGGAGAAGGAGATCCTGATTCTCCGGTTCTATGACAGCTGCACCCAGATGGACGTGGCGAAAATGCTCCACATCTCCCAGGCCCAGGTCTCCCGGCTGGAAAAGGGGGCCATCAGCTCGCTGCGGAAATATGTTGCTCCGCAGGTTAGTTGAGTAATTGATAATTATTATTGGAAACCAGACAATGCGAAAAACCAGCCTGCCGTGGATAACAGCAGACTGGTTTTTTCTATTTGTTTGTAATGATGCCTCGCCTGGTTACTTTTCAAAATAAATCACGCCCACGGCGCCGGGGCCCACATGGGTGCCGATGACGCAGCCGACGGAAGCCACGGGCAGCTCGCCCTGGTGCTCCGCGAACAGGTCTCCCTGCTCTTCCAGGAACTTCTTCAGGTTGTCATCGTTGACGCCGGAATAGACCAGACACATGGGCTTGGTGAAGTCGATGCCATTGGTCTTCTCCACCAGCTGGCGGAGCAGGGCGTTGGCAGCCTTGTTGCCCCGGGCCTTGCCCACGGATTCCACCAGGCCGTCCTGGACGGCAATGGCGGGCTTGATGTTCAGCAGGCCGCCCACCACGGCGGTGGTGGCGGAGATCCGGCCGCCCTTCTTCAGGTATTCCAGGGTATCCAGGGTGGCGAAGATCCGGACCTTGGACTTCTCCTCGTCCAGCTTCGCGGCGATCTCGGCGGCGGACAGGCCCTGCTCCGCCAGGCGGATGCCGTACAGCAGCAGGATCCGCTCGCCCACGGTGGCGCTGAGGGTGTCCACCACGAAGACCTTGCCCTCGTAGTCATCGGCGGCGATGACCGCGCTCTGGTAGGTGCCGGAGAGCTTGGAGGAGATGGTGATGACCACCACCTGGTCGCCGTTGGCGGTCAGGCACTTGTAAGCGGCCTCGAAGGCGGCGGGGGTCACCTGGCTTGAAGTGGGATGGTTGGGATCAGTGGTGAGCTTTTCGTAGAATGCCTGATGGGTCAGGTTCACGGCGTCGGCGTATTCCTCCTCGCCGAAGCGGACCATCAGGGGCAGATGGGTGACGCCCAGCTTCTCGCAATCGCTGGGGATGATGTCACCCGCGGAGTCGATGATAAACTTTACAGCCATGGTAAGGGCTCCTTTCAAGTTTCGTTGAATTTGGGGTCCCGCTCCATCCGGGAGCGGAGGTTCCCCGCGATGAGATTCAGTCCGTAGTAAAAGTCCCGGCGCTCCCGGTCGGTGAGGCCCTGGCCTCCGGCGGTGACCCATCCGGCGATGAGCTCGTCGAACTGGTCCACCACCGCGTGTCCCGCGGGGGTGAGGTAGAGCAGGGCACGGTAATTTTTCGGTCCCTCGGAATAGACGTAGCCGCTCTCCCGGAGGAAGGACACGGTGCGGGAGACCGCCGCCTTATCCTCGGCGCAGAGGGCGCAGAGCTGGCTGGAGGTCAGTCCGTCGGGATGCTGTTTCAGGTAGAAGAGGGTCATGACGTGGGTACCCTTCAGGCCCATGTCGTTGACCTCGGCGGATTTGATCCGCTGGATGTATTTGTAGCATACGGTGATGCCGGTGACGAAGGCGTCAAAGCGTTGATTCATGGGGAAGCCTCCTTTATTTGCAGGGGGAGTATAGCACAGGCTCGTTGAGTTGTCAACGAGCATTGTTGCGCCATCAACATTTTCAGTCGAATTTTATACCGGCGGGCGGGCAGCGCCCGCTGGCAATGCGGGTCTGGGGGATTGTGCTCATTGATACTCGAGTAAATTTGTAGCGGTATGATTGCCACCGGCAATCATAAAGATTTTGGATGCGCTGCGCGCAGCACCACGCCCGATTGGTCGCTAGTTTCCGCTCGGCGTATGGAATTCGGGGGTGGTAAGTTTCGATTTATAAGCCTGTTTGAAAACCACTGTAGGGACCGGCGTCCCTGCGACTCGCTAAGAGCCGCCTTCGGCGGTTGCTCGCTTGCATGGCGCCTGCGGGCGCACACGCCGGTCCGTGCCGCGTAAGCGGCAAACGTT
>JBGVDK010000056.1:0-6262 GCA_045119355.1 Faecousia sp. | reverse complement strand
CAGAATAATGGAAATAATGTAAACAAAAATGGACTCGGTCAGAACGACAGAGCCCAGCAGTACCAGCGCGCAGAAGGAGGCAGCCGCTTCAGAAGACATAGAAGCAGCGAAGGAATTGTGATGCATAGAAGTGTATGTTGCCATCATAACAATTCGCCTCCGAAGTAAAATGATTGACATCATTGTACTCCGGAGGCGGACTTTTGTCAATTTGCTTGTTTTTCAAAAATCCTTCAGGTTTGCAAGTTGTTTATGTGCATCTTGCACAATCACTCGGAATCCATCAGATTTTTGCAGGCGGAGAGGACCTTGGACACGATGGGAACGCAGACATCCGAGCCCGAGCCGCCATTTTCCACCACGCACACAAAGGCCAGCGGATACTCCTCATTTGCCACAAACCCGGCGAAGGTGGCGTTGGGCATCTCTCCCCCGCCCACCTCGGCGGTGCCGGACTTGGCGCAGACCTCCAATCCCGGGAAATAGCCGTCTCCATAGACGGACGTGACGTTGTTGCGCATCAGGGTCTTCAAAAGCTCGGCGGTCTGCTTGCTCATAAGTTTGCCCGTGGACACGCTCTTGGCAGTGTATCCGGAGGACCCGTTCTCCACGCTGGACACGATATAAGGCTCGGAGGCCTGTCCCCCTCCCGCGATGACGCCCATGAAGGTCATGAACCGGGCGGGATTCACCAGGTCCAGATGCTGGCCGATGCCGCTCCACGCAATCTCCACGGAGGCCGCCCCCTCGATATCGAAGGTGCCCGCACGGGTGGTGATGCCGTCGAAGGTCAGGGAATCGGTGATCTGGAACTTGTCCACATACCGTTCCAGGGTCGCGCCGCTGAGCTTCTGGACCAGCTGGGCATAGTAGCAGTTGCAGGATTTGGCCAGGGCGGTCTTCATAGAGATGGTGCCGTGGCTCTTGCCGCAGGTCACGTAATCCGCGCCGATCTGGTAGCTTCCCTCGCAGGTGAAGGTGAAGTCCAGGGCGTCGTCGCCGTATTCCTCCAAAGCCGCGGCGGAGGTCACCAGCTTGAAAATGGAGCCGGGGACGTAGGCCACCTGGGTGAACCGGTTCAGGTACACGCCCTCGTATGCGCCGGTGTCGTCGTTTTCGATGTCCGGCACATCATCCGGGTCGTAGTTGGGGGTGGACACGGCGCACAGGATCTCGCCGGTCTGGTAGTTATACACGGCTACAGTGCCCTTCTTGCTCCCCATGGCATCCAGGGCGATCTTCTGGACCTCGGCGGAGATGGTCATGGCTGCCTCGCCGCCGGTTCCGGAGTAGGAATACAGGCCGTTGAGCAGGCTGTAGCCCGCCATTTCCTCGGAATAATAGCTCACCGCCGGGGCGCTGATGTAGCCCGCCCGGTCGCCCAGCCAGTGAATAGTGGCCTTGCGGACCGCTTCATCGTCGGAGTATTCCCGCCCGTCCAGGGCAGAGAGCAGGACTTCCCCATCCCGGTCGGTGATGACGCCGCATCCGATGTTGCTGCCGTTGTAGACGTGGGGATTTCCCTCGAACACCGTCCAGTCGTCGGCCTGGAACAGGAATTCCGCCAGGAAGAAGAGCATTCCTCCGATGAGCACCAGGGCCAGCAGCAGGGCGATGGTGGTTCTGCTTGCGACTCGATTCATCCTTTCACCTCCCGATGCCGCTTCATGCGGATGGCAAAGCTGGCGTTCTGCCGGGTGTCAGCGGCCTTGACGAAGGCCATCAGGCCCCAGGCAGAGATCATGCTGGAACCGCCGTTGGACACGAAGGGGAAGGTCACGCCGGTAAAGGGCAGCACATCCAGGGTGCCCATCACGTTCAAAATGGTCTGTACCAGCAGGATGCTGGCGGAGGTGCAGGCACCGATGGTGTAGAAGCTGCTCCGGCCCATCTTCGCCGAACGCAGGCAGAACATCGCCAGCACCACGATGGCGGCCACCATCAGGAACGCCGCGATCAGGCCCCACTCCTCGGCGATGGTGGCAAACACGATATCCGTATCCGCGGCGAACATATTCTGCATCCAGCCGTTGCCCGCGCCCAGGCCGAAGAGGCCGCCCGCGGCCACGCACATCAGGCTCCGGGTCTGCTGATATCCGCCGTCATAGGGGTCCTCCCAGATGTGCCGCCAGGTGTCGAACCGGCTCAGGGCATGGGGCGCGATCTTCAGCACGATGACCCCCGCGAACACCAGAGCGAACACCGCCAGGGCGATGGTACCCACGGAGCCGGAGCGCATATAGGCGATGGACAAAAACGCCACAAAGAACACCAGGGCCGTACCAAAATCATTCATCAGCGCCAGCAGTCCGCAGAGCACCGCGGAATAGCCGATGAACAGGATGATGTTCCGCTTCTGCATGATCCGGTCCATGGTGGAGGCTCCGGCGAAGACGAAGCATACCTTGCTCAGCTCCGAGGGCTGGATGGAATAGCCGCCGATGAACAGCCAGTTCTTCGCGCCGTAGATCTCCCGGCCGAAAAGCAAGGTGATCACCAGAAAGCCAATGCCCGCGATGGTGGCAAGATACCGGACCTTCTTCGCCCGCTCCAAATCCCGCAGGGACCAGCCGATTCCCAGGAACACCGCCAGGCCCAGGCACATGGCGAGAAGCTGCTTGAAGGCTTCCGTGGGCGCTGTGGCGCAGATGACGCACATGCCCATGGTACACAGGAAAAAGGCGATGGTCTCCACCTCGAAGGCCGACCGCCGGATGGTGGCGTAGAAGATCAGCAGGACCCACTCCGCCGCCACGATGCCGCCGAAGCCCAGCACCATCTGGAAGGCGGCGTCTCCATCGCCGTTCAGCAGGAAGCCCAGACAGCACATCATCTGAAACAGCGTCAGCATCAGCAGGTTCAGGGTGGACGTAAAGCCGCTGGATGCCTTGGTCCGCATTTTGGCAAGCTTGGCCGCCTGACGCTCGCTGATGGGTTCCAGCCGCAGGTCCAGTCCGCCCAGGCTGATCACGTCTCCCTCTTCCAGGGCACAGATCTCCATTCGTTCACCGTTGACGGCCACGCCGCCCTTGGAGCCTGCGTCGCTCACCGTCCAGCTTCCGTCGTCGTAGCGGGTCAGGACCGCGTGGTTCCGGGAAACCGTAGGCAGGTCGATGACGATGTCGCTGTGCTTGTCCCGGCCGATGATGTTCTCCCAGTGGGTCACGGGCAGGGCGTTGCCGTCGGGCAGGCGCAGAATGGCCCAGATCTCCGGCTCCCGCCGGAAGGACAGCAGCGGTTTCGCGTTCCGCCACAGGATCAGCGCCATCAAAATCGGCGCGGCGATCCGCAGAATGGCAATGTAAACATTGGCAAAGTCCACGGGCAGGCCGCTGAGGGCCTGGCTCAGATTATCCATTGGGTCACCTCCTCATTTTTCTATAAGAATACCCATAGCATCAAGGTTTGTCAAATTAAGAATCTATAAATTTTGCCCGGAGCAGGGCGATCTCTGCCGCATAACCCGGGAGCTCGTTGGGGGTTTCCAGAATCATAGGCTTATCCTTCAAAAGCGGGTGGTTGACGATGTTCTCAAAGGTATCAAGACCCAGATGCCCCTTGCCAATGCACTCGTGCCGGTCCATTTTGGCTCCACAGGGGTTCTTGGAATCGTTGAGATGCAGGGCCTTCAGCCGGTCCAGGCCCACCACCCGGTCAAACTCCGCCAGAACACCGTCCAGGTCGTTTACAATGTCGTAACCGCCGTCCCAGATGTGGCAGGTATCCAGGCAGACGCCCAGCTGTTCCCTGCCCGCGCCCACGGCGTCGATGATGGCTCTCAGCTCCTCGAACCTGCCTCCAACCTCACTGCCCTTCCCTGCCATGGTCTCCAACAGCACCGTAACGGGATACCCCGGCTCCAGCGCCCCTTTCAGGGCGTCGGCAATCTGGGCGATGCCGGTGTCCACGCCCTGGCCCACATGGCTGCCGGGGTGGAAATTGTAATACTGCCCAGGCAGAGAAGCCATCCGTTCCAGGTCCTCTTTCAGCACCGCTGCGGCAAAGGCTCTGGCCTCCGGGTCGGCGGTGCACAGGTTCATGGTATAGGAGCCGTGGGCAACCAAGGTCCCGAAGCCCTTCTCCCCCATGGCCGCCATGGCCTCGCGGCAGTCTTCTTCGTCGATGGGCTTGGCCTTGGAGCCCCGGGGATTCCGGGTGAAGAAGGCGAAGGTGTTGGCGCCGATCTTTTCGGCAGTGCGCACCATGGCGAGGTTCCCCTTGGTGCTGGATAAGTGACATCCGATAAAAAGCATACAGATCCCTCCTTTGGCCTACATCATATCATTTCTTCCGCAAAAAAGCAAACGCTTGTTCCATTTTCCCAGTCTTTGTGTTATAATGCCCGGTAAGAGGTGATTTTCATGGGCAAATCCGACAATCAGAAGCTGAGCCTGCTCTACATCCGGGATTATCTGGAACAGAACACCGACGAAACCCATCCCGCCAATGCCCAGGACCTGATCGCCATGCTTGCGGGGCACGGGATCTCCTGCGAGCGGAAGACCATCTATTCCCACATCACGGCATTACAGGACTACGGCGTGGACGTGGTGAACAAGCGGGGCAGGGACGGCGGCTATTACATCGCCTCCCGGAACTTCGAGCTGTCGGAGCTGAAGCTGCTCATCGACGCGGTCCAGTCCAGCCGTTTTCTCACGGAGAAAAAATCCCGGGAGCTGATCGGCAAGCTCTGCCAGCAGTGCAACCGGTTCGACGCCAGCCTGATGCACCGGGACATCGTCATCGACCGCCGGGTCAAGAGCATGAACGAGACCATCTATTACAATGTGGACGCCATCCAGGAGGCCATTGCGAACAACCGCCAGATCCGCTTCCGCTATTTCGACTGGGGCCTGGACGGTAAACGCCGCTACCGGGACCGGGATTATCAGGCCAGCCCCTACGGCCTCTGCCAGGACAACGAAAACTGCTATCTGCTGGCCCATTCCCCCCGCCACGGGGTCACCCACTACCGGGTGGACCGGATGAGCGACATCGAGCTGACCGAGGAGAAACGGGTCCCCTGTCCGGAGCTGACGGGAAAAGAGCTGGTCAGCCACGCCAACCAGCTCTTCCAGATGTATTCGGGTGAATCGGTGCGGGTGAAGCTCCGGTTCCACCGGAGCCTGGTGAACGTGGTCATCGACCGGTTCGGCCGGGAGACCATGCTCATCCCCGACGGGGAGGAGCACTTCACCTTCACCGCCGACGTGGCCGTGTCTCCCCTGTTTTTAAGCTGGGTCATCGGCTTCGGGGAAAAGGCCCAGATCCTCTATCCCCAGAGCGTGGTGGACGCCTGCGCTGAGCTGTGCGCTACTTCTATTTCCCTGCATCCCCATTCGTGACGGCGAAGGTCGCGCAGAGGCTGTCATAGACCTCCTGGGCGTCGGAGTCCTCGGGTGAGAGCAGACTGACGCAGTAGTGGTAATACCCGTCGTCGGCAATCAGCGCCCGGCCCAGCAGGGTCCCCTCCTCCCCGGCGGCGCTCCACACCGTCTGGTAGTAGGTCAGCTCGCCCTTTGTGTAGGCCATGACGGTGAGGCTGTCGTAGTCAAAGCCGGTGATGGATTCCACGGTGCTCCGGATGTCCCCGCCGTCCAGGGTTTGGAGCTGGAGCGTATGGTCGTCCCAGGTGTAGAGGGAGCCGCCGCTGTCGTCAGCCATGGCTTCGGACACGGCCTTCTCCGGGATCATGACGCTGATCTGTCCCGCGGCAGGCTTCGCCTCCTGCTCATAGGCCTCCGGCCCTACCGTTTCAAACACCGGCGTCTCCGTCTCCCCGCAGCCGCTGAGCAGCAGGGCCAGCACCGCCGCGCCGATCTTCATCCAAGTTTTCAAAATACATTCCCCCCAGAAAGGATTTTTATGATGCTGAAAATTTTGCTCCTCTATCTTCTTCTAATCAATGCGGCTTCCTTCATCCTTATGCTTGTGGACAAGCACAAGGCGAAGAAAAACCTCTGGCGCATCCCCGAGGTTACGCTGATGATGTCCGCGGCGCTGGGCGGCAGCATCGGCGCTCTCGCCGGAATGTACACCTTCCGGCACAAGACCAGGCATCCCAAATTCACCATCGGTGTGCCCGCCATCCTGATCGCCCAGCTCGCTCTGGCGGCGTGGGTAATTGTGAAAATTAGTACTTGACAAATACTGGCGGCTGTGCTAGAATACTACAGTACGAATTGAACAGTGCTTGTATTCGGAGTGATACCCAAGAGGCCGAAGGGGCTCCCCTGCTAAGGGAGTAGGCGGTCAAAAGCCG
>JBGVDK010000055.1:0-5172 GCA_045119355.1 Faecousia sp. | reverse complement strand
GACGGAGTATTATACGTCGACCCTGGAAAAGCGACTGAAATAACAAAGACCGCCCATTCGGGCGGTCTTTTCACGTTCTGTGGAAAGGAGATGGACAAGAGAGTGTAGGGACCGGCCTCCTGGACGGTCCGCTCCGCCGTTAGGCGGCATTATATGCGGCAAAATTTGCCCATCGAGGTCAAATTTTACCGGCGGACCGTAGGGGACGCCGGTCCCTACGGTCAATTAAACAGCATCCGGCAAGCAGAAACATCACTTTCTGGACGGCTTCACGTTCACATCCGGCAGAATCTGTCCGGCGATGGGGCCGTGCTCGGCCTCGAAGGCCCGGATGTTCTCCCGGACCAGCACGAGGATATGGCTGTTGACGCTCCGGCCCTCGTAGTCGGCAACGTAGCCAATTTTCTCTAACATCTCTTCTTCAATCCGGATGGAAACGCTCTTGATTGCCATAAACACACCTCGCTTGGATATATTGTGTGTTTATTTTATGTTTTCTATGTGTTATAATGGTATAAATGGATATATGGTATATCTACAATATTTTGGAGGGAATCCTATGACATACACACCCGAAGAACGCCGCAAGAAAATCGCCGCCCTGGTTGCCCAGGACCCGGACTGCGTAAAGCTGGAGAAGCAATACTGGGCCGAGCACGAGAAATTCGCCCGGTTCACCGATAAGCTCCCAAAATGGGTCCGCCAGCGGCTGTGGGGATACCCCACCCTGGGCTATGAATATCATAACCGGGTCGTCGCCTTCCTCGTCGAAAACCTCCGCTTTCCGGAAGAGGATAAATGCTGAAAAGTGGCACAAGGGATCGATGTTGTCATCCTGAGCGAGTGAAACGAGTCGAAGGATCTTCGCACCGATTTTACTATAAGCGTCATCATAGTGCGAAGATCCTTCGACTCACTTCGTTCGCTCAGGATGACAGAGATGGCAACTCGACGCGAAAAAACCCTCCCTGTTTCCAGGGAGGGTAAATTCATGTGTTTTCCAACAACGTATCGTCACCTAACGATCATTGTCCGAATTCCATACGCCGAGCGGGAACTAGCGACCAATCGGGCGGTTTTACTCGACTGTCAGCAGGCACAATGCCTCAGACCCGAAGAGCCCGTCGGGGCTCCCGGCATTAACCAAACACACTCAGCAGGAAACCTGCGGCGATGGCGGAGCCGATAACGCCGGCCACGTTGGGGCCCATGGCGTGCATCAGCAGGAAGTTGGAGGGGTTGGCCTTCTGGCCCTGAACGTTGGCAACACGGGCGGCCATGGGCACGGCGGAAACACCGGCGGAGCCAATCAGAGGATTGACCTTGCCGCCAGTCAGCTTGCACATCACGTTGCCGCTGATCAGACCACCGGCAGTGGACAGGCCAAAGGCCACGACGCCCAGAGCGACGATCTTCAGGGTCTCAGCGGTCAGAAAGTTGGAGCCGACCATGGTGGAACCAACAGCGGTGGACAGCATGATGGTGACAATGTTCATCAGAGCGTTCTGGACAGTGTCGGACAGACGGTCGGTGCAGCCGGTCTCCTTGAACAGGTTGCCCAGCATCAGGCAGCCGATCAGGGGAGCGGTGTCAGGCAGCAGCAGAGCCACGAAGATGGTGACCATGATGGGGAAGATGATCTTCTCGGCCTTGGTCACGGGACGGGTCTGGACCATCTTGATCTTCCGGTCCTCGGCGGAGGTCAGAGCGTTCATGATGGGGGGCTGAATCAGGGGAATCAGCGCCATGTAGGAGTAAGCGGCCACGGCGATGGCGCCCAGCAGATGGGGAGCCAGCTTGGTGGTCAGGAAAATCGCGGTGGGGCCGTCAGCGCCGCCGATGATGCCGATGGAGGCAGCCTCGGGGCCGGTAAAGCCCAGGAAGATGGCGCCGAAGAAGGCGGCGAACACGCCCAGCTGAGCGGCAGCGCCCAGCAGCAGGCTCTTGGGGTTGGAGATCAGGGGACCGAAGTCGGTCATGGCGCCAACGCCCATGAAGATCAGGCAGGGGTACAGGGAGGTCTTAACGCCGATGTAGAAGATATCCAGCAGACCGCCCGCGCGCATGATCGCGCCGTAGGAATGGTAAGCGGCATTGGTAGGATCCATAAAGGCCTGCCACAGTTCATCGTGGTACAGACCGCCCATGGGCAGGTTGGTCAGCAGGCAGCCGAAGGCGATGCCGACCATCAGCAGGGGCTCGAACTGCTTCACGATGCCCAGATACAGCAGCACGCAGGCGATGATCAGCATCACCAGGT
Source organism: Faecousia sp. (assembly GCA_045119355.1). Lineage (GTDB taxonomy): Bacteria > Bacillota > Clostridia > Oscillospirales > Oscillospiraceae > Faecousia. The sequence continues at coordinate 2,912 of JBGVDK010000055.1, read as the reverse complement.
TCTGCCAGCCGCCATCCATGAAGCCGGTGGACAGCGCGGCAAAGCCGGAGCTGTTCCACAGGTTTAACAGAACTTCACCAACATTGATCATGGTGCGCCCTCCTTAGCCGATGACGACCAGAGGAGCACCGGTATCAACAGTGGAGCCCTTGGACACGACGACCTGGGTGACGGTGCCGTCCTTGGGAGCCATGATCTCATTCTCCATCTTCATGGCCTCGAGAACCACCAGGACCTGGCCTTCCTTGACCTTGTCGCCGGCGTTGACGTTGACCTTCAGGATGTTGCCGGGCATGGGAGCGGTGACAGCCTTACCTGCGCCGGTGACGGCGGGAGCAGCGGGGGCTGCGGCAGGAGCGGCAGCGGGCGCGGCGGCAGCCACAGGAGCAGCGGCGGCAGCGGGTGCGGGAGCAATGGCCTCGTACTCATCCAGGAGCATGGCCTTGCCTGCCTCGACCTCGACCTCGTAGGTCCGGCCGTTCAGGGTAACTTTATACTTCATGATTACTTGACCTCCTTTATGGAAATGAAGCGCAGCTCGTTGATGGGCTTGCCCATCTTGTTGGCCACGATGGCCATCAGCATGGCTGCGGTCTTGGGCTCCACGTCGTGGAGCTTCAGCTGACCGGCGGAACCGGGAGCGGTGGGCTTTTCAGCCTCGACGGCTGCGGCGGGAGCAGCAGCGGGAGCAGCGGCGGCAGCGGCCTTTTCCTTGGCTTCCTTGGCAACGAAATACTTGCCAAAGGCCATGACAACGGCCATCAGCAGGATCAGGCCGAAGAAAACCACGGAATAACCCAGCACAGCCACGATGGCGGCGTTCAGGATGCTGATGTTGATCAGATCGACCTCAGCGGCAGCAGTAAGAAACATCATAGATATGCCTCCTTATGCTTCGACGATGGTGTAAGTGACCTCGTTCTCTTCCTTGGCCTTGCGCTCCTCGAAGTACTTCTCGGCCAGGCTGGGGAAGGCGATGTAAGACAGCACATCCTCGTCGCAGCGGGCAACGCCCTCGAGCTCCTTGCGGGTCTTGTCGACGATGGGCTCCAGGGTGTCGGCGTAGCGGCCGGTCAGGGGCTGCTCGTCGCCCAGGATGCTCTTCTGGATCTCGGGGTCGATGGGAGCGGGAGTACGGCCGTACTCGCCGCGGCAGTAAGCCTTGATCTCCTTGGAGACGGTCTTGTAGCGCTGGCCGTCCAGGACGTTCCGGACTGCCTGCACGCCGACCATCTGGGAGGTGGGGGTGACCAGGGGAGGATAGCCCATGTCCTTACGGACCTTGGGGGTCTCGATCAGGGCCTCGTCAAAGCGGTCCAGAGCGTTCATCTGCTTCAGCTGGGAGAGCAGGTTGCTGAGCATACCGCCGGGGACCTGGTAGGTCAGGCACTGGGTGTCGGTGGCCATGGACTTGGGCATCATGGTGCCATCCTTGATGAACTCGTCGCGGACGCCCTTGAAGTAGTCGGCCATTGCCTTGGTAGCGGTGTCGTCCAGGTCCACCTCGTAGCCCAGCTGACGCAGCGCGTAGGCCAGGGTCTCGGTAGCGGGCTGGGAAGTGCCGCCGGAGAAGGGGGAGATGGCGGTGTCGATGATGTCGACGCCGGCCTCAACAGCCTTCAGATAGGTCATGAATGCCAGACCGGTGGTGCAGTGGGTGTGCAGGTCGATGGGCATATCCACGGCGTCCTTGATGGCGGACACCAGGTCATAAGCCTCCTGGGGACCCATGATACCGGCCATATCCTTGATGCAGATGGTGGAAGCGCCCATTTCCTTCAGCTCCTTGACCATCTCCACGTACTTGGCGTGGGTGTGGACAGGGGAGGTGGTGTAGGAGATGGTGCCGGAAGCGATGGCGCCGGCCTTGGTGGTGGCCTCCATGGCGACCTTCAGGTTGTTCACGTCGTTCAGGGCGTCGAAGATCCGGATCACATCGATGCCGTTCTCAACAGCCTTGGCGACGAACAGCTTGACGAAGTCGTCGGGGTAGTGGGAGTAGCCCAGGACGTTCTGGCCGCGGAGCAGCATCTGCAGCTTGGTGTTGGGCATAGCGGCGCGGATTTTGCGCAGCCGCTCCCAGGGATCTTCGTGCAGGTAGCGCAGGCACACGTCGAAGGTAGCGCCGCCCCAGCACTCAGCTGCGTAGTAGCCGGCCTTGTCGATGGTACCCAGCATGGGCTCGAACTTGTCGTAGGGCAGTCGGGTCGCGATGAGGGACTGATTTGCGTCACGCAGCACAGTCTCAACAAACTGAACTTTTCTTGCCATTTTGTATGTAACCTCCGTAGAATGGATTTTAGATGGATGAATCGCGGCGTCCGGTCCGTGCCGGGGGGAAGGGGGCGGGACGCGTTGAGACCTCCGGTTATATTTTAGACCAACAGCCGTAAAGAAGAAGCGGTTGGTTAAAATTCCTAAACAGGGGTGGGAAAAACGGCTGTAAATAAGCATCTCGACCAACAAAAAGCGGGAGAAACTTTAAAATTTACCCATTCTTCACTAAATACATATTAACACAAGGAAAAATAATTGTAAATACTTTTTTTCCCTTTTTCGGTATGTATTTATCGTATTTTGCCCAGTGCCTGGGCTGTCACCTCGGGTCTGTGGGCCGTGCTTGACGGCAGTCGAGTAAAACACCCCGACTGGTCGGCGGCGAGCCGCCGCTGGCAATGCGAGCCTGGTAAATCGTGCTCGTTGGCAGTCGAGTTAAACCGCCCGACTGGTCGCTAGTATCCGCTCGGCGTATGGAATTCGAACACGGTAAATTTCGATTTATAAGCCTGTTTGAAAACCACTGTAGGGACCGGCGTCCCTGCGACTCGCTAAGAGCCGCCTTCGGCGGTTGCTCGCTTGCATGGCGCCTGCGGGCGCACACGCCGGTCCGTGCCGCGTAAGCGGCAAACGTT
>JBGVDK010000054.1:0-12324 GCA_045119355.1 Faecousia sp. | reverse complement strand
CTTGCCGGAGCCGGACTCGCCCACGATGCCCAGGACCTTGCCGTGGTCCAGGTAGAAGGACACGCCGTTGACGGCCTTCACTTCACCGGCGGGAGTGTAGAAAGAGGTATGTAAGTCGTTTACTTCGAGCAATGCCATAATTTTCTCCACTCCTTTCTCAGTTTTTCAGCTTGGGGTCAAAGGCGTCCCGCAGGCCGTCGCCGAACAGGTTCAACGACAGCACCACGAGGCTGATGGCCACAGCGGGGATGACAAGACGATGGGGATAGCTGTTCATGCCGTTCAGGGCGTCGGAGGCCAGGGAGCCCAGGGAGGGCATGGGGGCGTTGACGCCCAGGCCCAGGAAGCTCAGGTAGCTCTCGGTGAAGATGGCGCTGGGGATCTGCAGAGCGGTGGAGATGATGACCACGCTGATGCAGTTGGGCAGCAGATGCTTGCGGATGACCCAACCGGCCTTGGCGCCGGTGGAACGGGAGGCCAGGACGTATTCCTGCTCCTTCAGGGAGAGAATCTGACCACGGATCTGACGGGACATGCTGACCCAATACAGAAGGGCGAAGATGATAAACAGGGAAATGATGTTGCTGCCCAGCTTCTCCAGGATGGTGCCCTCGATGGCGGGGCCAAGGGTCTCCTTCATCACGGAGGCCAGCAGAATGACCATCAGCATATCGGGAAGGGAATAGATGATATCCACGATCCGCATGATGATCAGGTCCACCTTGCCGCCGCAGTAACCGGCGATGGAGCCCACGGTCATGCCGATGATCAGCACGATGATGCTGGCGAAGAAGCCGACGGCCAGGGAGATCCGGGTGCCGTAGACCACGCGGATGAAATAGTCCCGTCCGGCGGAGTCGGTGCCGAAGATGTGGGGGAAGACGCTTTCACCGGAGGCAATCCGTTCCAGCTCGGTCTCACCGTATTCGAAGGGAGCCAGGTTGTTGAAGGAGGGATCCACAGGCTTGCCGGGGGTGACGCCCAGCATTTTGTCGTAGCTGTAGGGCCAGAAGAAGGGGATGATGATGGAGCCCAGGGCGATGACGATGATCAGGATCATGCTGATGGTGGCGATCTTGTTTTTCAGCAGCCGCTTCATGCCGTCCTTGAAGAAGGTGGTGGAGGGCCGCATCTGGACCATGTAGGCCTTTTCCTCGTCGGTAGCCGGGAGGAAATCGTCCAGGTCCACGTGCATGCTCAGGGGATTTTTCTTGCTCATTTCGTCGCTCCTCCTTACTCCAGAGTGATCCGGGGATCCACGACCTTATACAGGATATCGCTGACCAGGTTCATGATGACGATCAGGGTGGCCAGCACGATGGTGGTGCCCATGATCAGGGTGTAGTCACGGCCGGTGATGGAGCTGACGAAGTATCTGCCGATGCCGGGCACGGCGAAGATCTGCTCGACCACCAGGGAGCCGGTGACGATGTAGGCCAGCATGGGGCCGAAATAGGTGATAACAGGGATCAGGGAGTTCTTCAGCGCGTGGCCGAAGATGATCTTCACCTGGGAGACGCCCTTGGCCCGGGCGGTGCGGATGTAATCCTGACCCAGAACGTCCAGCATGGAGGACCGGGTCAAGCGGGTAATGTTCGCCATGGGGGACAGGGAAAGGGTGATCACCGGAAGGATCAGGCCCTGGGCGGTCTCGCCGTTGGCGGGGACCCAGCCAAGAATCAGAGCGAACACCAGCAGAAGCAGCGTGCCCATGATGAAGGACGGCATGGAGATGAAGGCGGTGGTCAGGACCATAATGGCCTTGTCGATGAACTTGTTCCGGCGCAGGGCGGCGATGGAGCCCAGCACCACGCCCACCGCCAGCGCAATGCCCGCGGCCATCAGGCCCAGCTTCACGGAGGTGCGCATGCCGTCGATGATCACGTCGATGACCTGGCGGCCCCGGAGCTTGATGGAGGGACCGAAGTCAAACTTGGTGACGATGTCCACCAGGTAAGTCACATATTGCTCCCACAGGGGCTTATCCATGCCGTACTTGGCCTCGAGGGCGGCGGTTGCGGCTTCGGACACGGCCTTCTCGGCCAGGAAGGGTCCGCCGGGGACGGCGCGCATGACGAAGAAGGTCACGGTGATGACCACCCATACCGTCAGGATCGCCAGGGCAATGCGCTTCAGGATGTATAACAGGGTTTTCGAATTCATAGGATCCTTCCTTTCCGGGGGGCTGCCTTCGCCGGAGCAGGGCGGAAAACCCGGACCGGCGATGCTGTTTTGGCAAACAGCATAAAAGTGATGTACATCACTTTTACAACCAATTTGTATCGATTTCCGGCGGATTTTGGCCGCCTTTTTAAGATATGTCAGATTATATGATAGAGAGCCGCAGTTTTCAACGCATTTATTAACTGAAAATTCATACATTATTAACAACTGTTTTGTGACTTTTGCACACGGACATTTGTCTTTTGGGTGGATAAAAATAACATTTGGGTGTATTCTGTCGCAGAACTGGTCTTTGAGCCGGGTTCCACCGGGAAAAGACAGAAATAGACCTCCGGGAGACATGTTCCCCCGGAGGCCCTGTAGTTTAAGTATATGCAATCCGTTTCAAATCGTTCCAGACCGCCTCGGCGGCACCGGAGATCCGGTTCTGGTCGGCGGGAGTGAAGAGCCTGACCTTCAAAACCCGATTCTTCAGCGTCCACCACCCGGCGACAGTTCCGTCCAGCAGTACCGGCGCCCGGACGATCCCCGCCAGAGTGAAGATCTCCCGCAGATGCTCTCGCGGCAGGAACAGGCTTTCTGTTTTTTCGTAACCCAGCATCAGCTGGTCAAACCCCGCCAGAAACAGCACTCCGGGCATTTCCTCCGAGGGTGTTTCGCCGCCGATGTGGAAGAAGGTCTTCCCCTCCACCGCAGTCTCCTCCACGGGAAGCTGGGCAAGCCAGGACTTCACCGTTTTCTGGTTCGTTCCGAAGAAATAGGCGCAGTCCTTGATGGTGGCTGGGCCAAAGTGTGCGAAAAACCGCCGCGCCAGTTCCAGCCGGGCGGGTTCCTCCTTCATGGGCTGGAAAGGTGGGCAGAGTATATATGCCTTCTTCTCCTGGACCTTGTGGCAGAGGGAGCCATTCTCGCATAGCGCCCGGATGATACCGCCCCAGGGATCGAAGAGACTCTGCTCCTCCGAGTCCGTCATTCCCGCCTGTTGGCAGAGGGCTTTCAGAGCCTCCCGTTCATCCACGCCATTGCCTACAGCCTCCAAAATCAGCTTGGCAAAACAACCTTTCCGCTCTGCGCCAATGTATGCGTCCGATTCCAGGGTATCCACAGGCCGGAGGAAATGGCTCCTGCCCTCATGGAGAAACAGCGGCAGGTCCTCCTCCGCAAACAGATGCATGGTCCCCCGGTTGGTCCAGCTTTTCACCAGTCTGTCGGTCCGGACCTCCCCGCAGCGGATGGACAGCCCGTGAAGGGCGTAGCTGAGAAACTGCGCCTGCACGCCGCAGAGATCCTTTACAACAGTCTGGGTATCCGAAGGGGAGAGCAGGTGCTGCCCCTCGAGCCTGTGCAGTTTTAGTTCATCCAAAGTCATGAAGACGCCTCCTTTCGATGGAATCATGATACCACAAACCCGCCGGAAAGGAAATGGAAATTCCAGTGGAAAAACCCAGCCCGCCGTGGTAAGATAAGAGAAAATCCCATTCGGAGGAACCTATGTTACTGACAGCGGAGCATCTTTCCATCAATTTCGGCAGCAGGCAATTGCTGACCGACGTGAATTTCTATTTAAATGAAGGGGACAAGGTGGGCATCATCGGCATCAACGGCACCGGCAAGTCCACCCTCCTGAAGGTCCTGGCGGGAGCCATCGAGCCCGACGAGGGAATAATTTCCCGCAACCCCAATGTGCAGATCAGCTACCTCTCCCAAAATCCGGTGATGGAGGACAGCGCCACGGTGTTGGAGCAGGTCTTTCTCCACTTCCCGGCGGAGTTCCGGGAGCTGAACGAGTACGAGGCGAAAAGCATGCTCACCCGGCTGGGCTTCACGGATTTCGACCAGAAGGTGGGCACCCTCTCCGGCGGCCAGCGGAAGAAGCTGGCCCTGGTGGCGGCGCTGGTCCATCCGGCGGATGTGCTGGTGCTGGACGAGCCGACGAACCACTTAGACAGCGAAATGGTGGCCTGGCTGGAGGATTGGCTCCGGGCCTTCCGGGGCGGTCTTGTGATGGTGACCCACGACCGCTATTTCCTGGAACGGGTGGTGAACCACATCACGGAGCTCTCCCGGGGCAAGCTCTACCATTACGAGGCCAACTATTCCAAATATCTGGAACTGAAGGAGCTCCGTGCCGAGATGGCCGAGGCCAGCGAGCGGAAGCGCCAGTCCATCCTCCGCACCGAGCGGGAGTGGATCATGCGTGGCTGCAAGGCCCGGACTACCAAATCCAAGGACCGGATCCAGCGCTACGAGGACCTGCTGAACCAGTCTGCGTCGGAGACCGACGACACCCTGCAAATGACCGCTTCTTCCAGCCGCCTGGGCCGGAAAATCATCGAGCTGCATGATGTGAGCAAGTCCTTCGACGGAAGAACCGTCATCGGGCATTTTTCCTATAACCTCCTCCGGGGAGACCGGATCGGCATCGTGGGCCGGAACGGCGCGGGCAAGTCCACCCTCCTGCACATGATTGCGGGAGAATTGCAGCCGGACACCGGCTTCGTGGACATCGGAACCACCGTGAAGATCGGCCACTTCTCCCAGGAAGGCCGGGAGCTGGACCTAGGGCAGCGGGTCTATGACTTCATCCACGACATCGCCAAGGAGGTCCGCACCGACGAGGGCACCTTCACCGCCAAGCAGATGATGGAGCGGTTCCTGTTCCCCTCGGACCTGCAGAGCGTGGCCATCGGACGGCTCTCCGGCGGCGAGCGTCGGCGGCTGTACCTGCTGTCGGTGCTGATGAGCTCCCCCAATGTGCTCCTGCTGGACGAGCCCACCAACGACCTGGACGTGATGACCCTGTCCATTCTGGAAGATTATCTGCAGAGCTTCCCGGGACCCATCATCACCGTGTCCCACGACAGGTTCTTCCTGGATAAAATGGCGGAGCACATCTTCGAGGTCAGCGGCACCGGCGAGGTGCTGACCTATGTGGGCAACTGGACCGACTGGTCCGCCAAGCGGAAAAAGGAGGAACCCCCCGCCAAAGCGGAGAAGCCCAAGCCCGTCCAGGACCGCCCGAAGGAAAAGAAGCTGAAATTCTCCTTCAAGGAGCAGCGGGAATTCGACACCATCGACCAGGACATCGCGGCCCTGGAAGCAAAGATCGAAGAAAACCAGGCCGCGCAGGTAAGCTGCGGCAGCGACTATGTGAAGCTTCAGGAGCTTCAGACCGAGCTGGAAGAACTGGAAGCCGCCCTGGAGGCCAAGACCGAGCGCTGGCTTTACCTCACGGAGCTGAAAGAGCGCATCGACGCCCAGGGGAAATAACACGAACCACCTGCCACGTATTCGAGAGGTGCAAAAGCGAAATGGAAACGACAGAAACTGCGATTATGCTGGAACTCCTGACAGAATCCAACCTGCCCCTCGTCCGGGCGATCCACCGGGAGGACGTCAGCGAAGCCTTCGTGGACAACGCTGACACCATCATGGAGCTGACCCAATACGCCCTGGACCATGACTGCATCGGCCACACCTGGGCAGTGAAATATGGGGAAGCGTACATCGGCCTGATCCTCCTGGGGGAGGCCATCCCCTGGGACACCGATCCGGAGGAGATGAGGGGCGTGCCCTTCTACCGGCTGATGGGCTTTGTCATCGGTCAACCTTACCGGGGCAGAGGCTTTGGCGGCTGGGTGTTGGAAGAGGCCATTCGCCGCATCTACCGGGAATACGGTGTCCGGCCCATCGCCCTGGGCGTCCACAGGGACAACCACCGGGCCGCGAAATTCTACCTGGCCCATGGCTTCCGGAAAACGGAGGTCCGGGAGGGAAACGACTATTATTATCTGAGATATCCGGAGGGAGAAACGGTATGATTATCTGGATCAACGGTCCCTACGGGGTGGGGAAAAGCACCCTGGCGGAGGCTCTGGCGGGCAGACTTCCGGAGAGCTTTTTGTTTGACGCGGAGGCAGTGGGAGACGCTGTCCGGGAGAACTATCCCAAGGCGTTTTTTAAAGAAACCTTCGAGGAATACCCCCTTTGGCACGAGATGTGTTTCCGGCTTCTGAAGGAGCTGAACGATGTTTATGATGGAGACGTGCTGGTGCCCATGACCCTGAAATACCGGGAATCGGAGGAGGCCATTCTCCGACGGCTCCGGGAAGCAGGGATTCCGGTGAAGCATATCCTTCTGACGGCGGATTATGACACCGTCCATGACCGCATCCTCCTCCGGGGAGAGGAAGAAGGCTGCTGGTGCATGGAACATATCGGCGACTGCCTGAAGGGCCAGGCGGAAATGCCCTGTGACCTCCGGCTGAACACCGCGGGAAAGACCGTGGCGGAGCTGGTGGAAGAAACCATCTGGGCCTGCGGCCTTGGGGAAAGGAGAGAACGATGCCTGCTTTAACCTACAAAAACCTCACCATCCGGACGGCGGAGATCCGGGACGCGGCCCAGCTCACCGCCTGGTGGAACGACGGTGCGGTCATGGCCCATGAGGGCTTCCCCAATGGCCTCGGCACCACGGTGGAAGAGGTCATCGCGGGAATGGGGAAAGACCGGCTGGTTCTGGAAGAAGGCGGCCGCCTCATCGGCGAGGCCTGCTGCCGTCCCGCCGGGGAAAAATGCGCGGAGATCGGCATCAAGATCTGCGAGCCGGACTGCCAGAACCGTGGGCTGGGCCGGGTGTTCCTGAGTATGCTGATCGGCTGGCTCTTCGAGGCCGGCAATGAGACCATCGTCCTGGACACGGACCTGGAAAACCGCCGGGCACAGCATGTCTACGAATCCCTGGGCTTCCGGAAGCTCCGGATCAACCGGGACTCCTGGACCGACCAGCTGGGACGGCCCCGCTCCTCGGTGGACTACGAGCTGAAGCGGGCGGATTTCGTGGACTTCTGGGAACGCTGAACAGAACCTGAAATAACCAAAAGCACCACCGCTCCAATCCCGGAACGGTGGTGCAATTTTTATTTCAGATATCCCCAGGAAGCATACGCTTCCAGCGCGGCCACATCCCGGGCTTTCAGGTGTTTCCCCTGGACCCGGTGGAATTCCTGTTCATTGATCCGCCGGACCATCTCGTCAAAACGCAGCCACCGGACCTCCGTCCCGCTGGCCTGCTCCGATTCGGTCAGGTGGTTCTCCCCAGGGGTGTGGGTGGTGGTCACCGCGAAATAGTAGTTGATCTGGGTGTAGTCCAGGCTGGCCCGGTTCTCCGTCACGATGCCCAGCTCCCGAATCTCATCGCAGACGCAGCCGGTCTCCTCGTAGACCTCCCGGCGAAGGGCGGTCAGCACGTCCTCGCCCTCCTCTACACCGCCGCCGGGAAGGCTGTGGAGCTTCCACTTGTGGGCGTACATCACGGCGTACAGGCCGTCTTGATTCTTCACAATGGCCCGGGCGGTGAGCCGGGGCGCCTTCGCGGACCGGCCCTCCCGGCCCAGAAGAAGCTGATCGTTCAGCTCACAGATGTGTTTCATGGATATCGCCTCCAATTCCTTTTTTGTATGATATCACGTCCCGACCCGGAATGCAAACTTGCCATTTGCTTCCATTTCGGCTATACTATAGAAAATAGCCATTCAGGAGGGATCAAAATGGAGCAACGGGAGCGCATCATTCACGAGCTTTTAGGCCAGAGCGTTCACGTGGAGGTGGACCGGCCCATCGGCTGCGTCCACCACGGGGACATCATCTATCCCGTGAACTACGGCTACATCCCCGGGGTGATGGCTGGGGACGGCGAGGAGCAGGACGCCTACATCCTCGGCGTGTCGGAGCCATTGAAGTCCTTCGACGGCCGGGTGGTGGCGGCCATCCGCAGGGCAAACGACAACGAGGACAAGCTGGTGGTGGCCCCCGAGGGGATTCTGTTCCATCAGGGGGAAATCGCGGAGGCGGTCCAGTTCCAGGAGCAGTATTTTGAGAGCACCATCGATTCCCTGTTCCGGAAATCCTGCGGCGTGATACCCTTCCGGGAGAGGGAAGGGGAGCGGGAATACCTGATTCTCCTTCAGACCAACGGCTGTTGGAGCTTCCCCAAGGGCCACATGGAGGCCGGGGAGACCGAGACCGAAACCGCCCTCCGGGAGCTGCGGGAGGAGACCGGACTGACTGCTGAGCTTCTTCCTGGTGCCAAGGCGGTGTCCGAATATCAGGTATCGCCCCTGACCCGAAAGCAGGTGGTCTTCTTCCTCGGCCAAACACAGGGCGAGGTGGTCCCCCAGCCGGGGGAGGTGGTTTCCTTCCGCTGGGTCCGTGGAGAGGAGCTGGAAGGCTATCTCCTGCCGGATACCTATGCCGCCTGTGGGGAATTGTTGAACATGCGATAAAATGCGCACCCGCTTCACAACGAAGCGGGTGCGTTCCTATTGTTTTAGCTTGGGAAGCGGTTTTTCAAGAAATCCGGCAGGCGCATTTTATTCGCTCCTTCCCGTCAGCAGGTCGGAGTATTCCTTCCGGCCCCGCTCGCCAAAATCCAACTCACCGGGAAGGAAATCGTACACCAGAAGCCCCTCCCGCCCCCGTTCCAGCTCCAGGACTACGCCGCCGGAGCGGTCATAAAGCCCGGTGGGGGCGGTTTGCCAGGGCCCGGCGGTGTCCACGCTCAGGGTGTGGCACACATTCTCCACTGCCCGGGTCCGGATGTGGCCCCGGATCAGATCGTACCGTCCCCCGTCGTCAAAGCCCGACACATCATAAAACAGGATCAGATTCAGGTCGGTGGCTTCCTGATACAGCTCCCGGAAATACTCCGGGAACCGAACCTCAAAGCAGATCCGGATGCCAATTTTTGCGCCGTCGATTTCCAGAACGCCGCCCGAATCCCCGGGGGAGAAGTTGTCCCGGTCCCAGCCCCACAGGGCCCGCTTGTGATAAACCGACCGGGTCCCATCCGGCGCGAGGATGACGGCGCTGTTGTAAAACCGGCCCTCCTCCTTTGTGATGGACCCGGCGATGATGTACATTTCATGCCCGGCGGCCAGCTTCGCCAGTTCCCGGAGGCAGTCTTCCACTTTCGAAAAATCCACAGCCGCCGAATTGGGCAGGTCCCTGGGCGGGTAACCGGTCAGGGCGCACTCGGGAAACGCCAACATCCGGACACCTTCTGAAGCCGCTTGGGCGACGGCGTCTTTCATCGCCCGGAAATTCCGGTCCAGGTCTCCGGTTACCGGGAACTGATAGGCTCCGATTTTCATGCTTTATCTGCCCCTTCCTCTTTTCGGTATTCGTACAGCCGGTAGAGCTTTTTCGCCATCCCGCCTGCGTAGAGGGTTCGGAAAATCAGCCGCTCGATTCCATCCAGCTCCGCAATCATCCCCCGGGGCGTCATCTCGTGCTCCCGGATGAGCTTCATCCCGGAGCACGCCAGTGTCTTTGGGTCGTCCAGACCGTAGACTTTGGTCACGCCCACGTCATTGATGGGATTCCGGAACCGGGAGGCCTTGGCGGCAAATTCCGAGTAGCAGTCCATCAGCAGACGGACCTCCTCAAACCGCTGTGCCAGTCCCGCCAACAGCGCTTCCAGTTCCTCCCGCGTCAGATACATACTCACGCCCTCCATCAGGACGATGGCCCGGTTTCCGGGGAGACCTTCCAGCCAATCCGGATCCCGCACATCGGCTGGAAGCATCTTGTACTGCTCCGTCTTCTGATAGTAGCGTTTCCGTTCCCCAATCACCTCCGGGAAATCCACGTCAAACCACGCCTGTGGCTCATGCCCCACCCGCAGGCACCGGCTGTCCAGGCCGCAGCCGATGTGCAGGACCACGGCCTCCGGTGTGGCTTCCAACTGCTCCGCCAGCCAGCGGTCAAACACCGCCGAACGCATTCCCATGTAATAGGCCAGATATTTGGATGCGGCTTTCCCTTTCAGGGGGAAGCCTTCCGCCGCCCAGATTTCCTCGGCCTTCCGGTCTTGGAGGAGGATGCCCTTTTGGCTCACATAGGCTTTGCCGTACAGGGGAATGTATAAGGTCTTGTTCACGCTGTCCATATGCAAAGCTCCTGTTTCCCTCTCCTTCAATACTCCGTGGTCACTTCCGATTCGGAAATGTCGTAGGTTTCCAGAAATTCTTCCAGGTCCCGACGGTTGCGGATCAGCATGACCTCGCTGAATTTGCCGGTCTGGACATGCCGGAATCCGGCGGACTGCTCCCCGGTGCAGATGCTGGCCCGGATCACCGGCCGCAGAGCTTCCCGGTCAAAGGACTTCTTTTTTGGCTTTTTCCTGAACATTTTCCTTCCTCCTTTCCCTTCACTTTCGCAGGATTTTCTCCATGGCCTTGCCCTTTGCCAGCTCGTCCACCAGTTTATCCAAATACCGAATCTGCCGCATCAGCGGGTCCTCGATGGCCTCCACTTTTACGCCGCAGACGGTCCCCTTGATCAGATGGCTGTTGGGGTTGGGACTGGGGGCGTTCCGGAAGAAATCTCCGTAAGAGATCTCCGATTCCAGCAGCGCTTCCAGCTCCCCAGCGCTGTAGCCCGTGAGCCAGGTGGTGATGGTGTGGACCTCCTCCCGGGTCCGGCCCTTCCGCTCCGCTTTTGCGATGAGCATGGGGTAGACCTTAGCAAAGGGCATGGAAAAGACTTTTTCATTGGACATGGCGCAGCCTCCTGATTACGTTTCTTTGTTCGTATCTTATCACAAAAACCGGCCCCTGAAAAGGTATTTGACACAAAAAATGGGCAGGTCCGAGGACCTGCCCTTTGCGGTTACTTTCTGGTGATGGGGAGCCAGAGCTCACAGTAGTGGGAGTTGTTGACCTTCTCATTGCCGTCCTCGAAGGGCCAGTGGATGACCCCGATCTCCGGCGCGTCCCGCAGCACATAGCCGGAGGAAGGGAGCCATTCAGCAAAGATCTTCTTCCGCAGCTCGTCCATCAGAGCGGTGGGGAACATACACCGTTCTGTCTCGCAGACGAGATACTGCCCCGCGGGAATCTGGACGTGTTCAAATTTCCGCACCACATCCTCCGGCAGGTCCTCGAAGTCCTCCAGTGCCCACTTGGGGAACTGGTAGGCATAGTAGAAATCATAGCTGTCGGCGTCGAAATTGGTGAGGATCTGGTAAATGGTCTCGTGCTCCCGGCACATCCCCTCCAGGATGTACTGTTCCAGCCGTGTCTCGCAGGCGAAATTGTGGTCCTGCTCCTGCTTGTCGTTGGGGGAGCCGGTGAAGCGGCGCTTATAGCCCGTGAGGAGCATTTCAGGTTTTTCTTCAATTCGGTAGTTCATAACGCTTCCTCCTTCCAGGGAAACTTTGATGTTCAGGCGGGAAAAGGCCTTGAGCCGCGCGCCGGACCGGGCCTGGGACGGCGTCACGCCGTGGAACCGCTGAAAGGCCTTGGCGAAGCTCTCCGGGGTGTCGTAGCCGTATTTGAATGCCGCGTCGATGACCTTGATTCTTCCATCCGCCAGCTCCGCGCCCGCGAGACTCAGCCGCCGGTAACGGATGTATTCCCCCAGGGTGTAGCCGCAGAGGATGCTGAACACCCGCTGGAAGTGGAAGGACGACGAGAAGCTCTCCCGGGCGATGTCCTCGTAGTCCAGGTCCTCCGTAAGATGGTCCTCGATGTAGTTGACGGCGTTTTGGATTCCGGTGATCCAGTCCATGCGCATCCCTCCTGTCAAGGATAATATAGCAAAATCCGGGGTCGATTTCCCGACATTCCCTGCTTTTGCCGGACAGCTTGGAAAAGGAAACAGCGCCGGAATCCGGCGCTGTTCGGTTGCGTATCAGCCGCCGTTGCGGATCTGCAGAAGCTTGACCTTCAGGTCGTTTTCCATCTTTGCCATCTCGGCCTCGGCCTCCTGACGCTTGGCCCGGCCTTCGGCCTGGATCTTCATCACGTCGTCCAGGGTCTGGATCAGCTTGGCGTTGGTCTGCTTCAGGGTCTCGATGTCCACGATGCCCCGCTCCGCTTCCTTGGCGGTCTCCACAGAGGCCATGTGCAGCTTCTCGGCGTTCTGCTTCAGCAGGGCGTTGGTGATGTCGGTCACCTGACGCTGGGCCTGGGCAGCCTCGGTGGAATGGGCGATGCCCAGAGCCAGGACCATCTGGTTCTTCCACAGGGGGATGGTGTTCATCAGGGTGGTCTGAATCTTCTCCACCATCACGTTGTCGTTGTTCTGGATCATCCGGATCTGGGGGGCGGTCTGAATGGAGATGGCCCGAGTCAGCTC
>JBGVDK010000053.1:0-9084 GCA_045119355.1 Faecousia sp. | reverse complement strand
CCGAGGCTCTGGCCGGTCTGATCTCCGACGAGGAGCTGAGCGAAGACTACATCATCCCCAAGGCATTCGATCCCAGAGTCGGCCCCGCTGTTGCCGCCGCTGTCGCCGAGGCAGCCCGCCGCACCGGCGTCGCCCGCATCTAAAGCCCTTCCCAGACCCGGGAAACCGCGGTGCATACCGCTTTCCAATAAGAGAGACTTTTAAGAGGAGGAACAACAATGTCTAACAACACCGTTAAGAAAGAGCCCTATAAGCTCTTCAACCTGCCCTGGTACCTGTTCGGTATCTTCGCAGTCGTCGTCCTGATCGCCACCTTCATGGGCGTTCTGCCTGCCGGTATGGCTGGCTGCTTCGCACTGATGATCGTCCTGGGTGCCGTTCTCAATGAGATCGGTGACCACACCCCCATCGTCAAGGATTACCTGGGCGGCGGCGCCATCGTCATCATCTTCGGCTGCTCCGCGCTGAACTACTTCAACCTGATCCCCGAGACCGTCGTCACCAACATCACTTCCTTCTTCAAGCCCACCGGCGCCTTCCTGGACTTCTACATTGCAGCCCTGATCACCGGCTCCATCCTGGGCATGAACCGCAAGCTGCTGGTCAAGGCCGCAGCCCGTTACTTCCCCGCCATCTTCGGCGGCCTGATCCTGTCCTTCGCCCTGTGCTCTGTTCTGGGCCAGCTGATGGGCTTTGGCTGGTGCAACGCTCTGCTGCTGATCGCTCTGCCCATCATGGGCGGCGGCATGGGCGCAGGCGCTACCCCCCTGTCCAAGATCTTTGAGGCCTCCGGCACCATGACTGCCGACCAGGCTCTGTCCGTCATGACCCCCGCCGTTGCCATCGGCAACGCCATCTCCATCGTCATCGCCGGTGTCATTGTCAAGATCCTCACCGACAAGAAGTGGAACGGCCAGGGCGCTCTGATGCAGGCAGGCACCGTCGATCCCGCTGAGCTGGAGATCTCCCCCGAGATGCAGGCCAAGCGTGACGCCATCAAGATCCCCAACCTGGGCGTGGGCCTGTTCGTCTCCACCACCTTCTTTGCCTGGGGCTACATCGTGGCAAAGGTCTGGAGCAGCCTGGTTCCCTCTGTTTCCATCCACGCCTACGCCTGGATGATCATCACCGTGGCCATCTGCAAGATCACCGACTGCCTGCCCGAGCACATTGAGATTGCCTGCTATCAGTGGTTCCAGTTCATCATGAAGAACCTGACTCCCACCCTGCTGGTCGGCATCGGCATCTGCTACGTGGACCTGAACGCGGTTCTGGAGTCCCTGAACATCACCTACTTCGTGCTGTGCCTGGTCACCTGCCTGGGCGCCTTCTTCGGCGCTGCCATCGTTGGCAAGTTCGTGGGCTTCTACCCCGTGGAGGCTGGCATCACCGCTGGTCTGTGTATGTCCAACATGGGCGGCACCGGCGACGTGGCTGTTCTGTCCGCCGCTGGCCGTATGGAGCTGATGCCCTTCGCGCAGATCTCCTCCCGTCTGGGCGGCGCCATCATCCTGCTGCTGGGATCCCTGATGCTGTCCACCATGGCTGGCTTCCTGATCTAAACATCCGATTCCGTAAGGGCGCCGCTCCGGCGGCGCCCCCATCCCCAAGGGAAGACACGGTTCTTCCTTTGGGGATGGGTCACTTAAAGGAGAAACGATATGAACTGCATCAACTGTGGAAAAGCGCATAGCGATTACCGCTTCCGGGTCCTCCGGGTGGAGACCCTCCATGTCCGGGATCTGGGTGGCGAGAAACGGGTCCAGGCCCTGGGGGATTTTGAGGAGCACAGCGTCTGCCGCGCCTGCGCGGAAGCGAAGCTGGCAGCCCTCTCCGACACCCGGCAGGCGATGAAGAAGGCCTGTCTGCCCTTCGCGGTGCTGACCCTGGCGGGTCCCGTTGTGGCGGCGGTTTTCTGGAATTCGGAGCCTGTGATCCGGCTGTTTGGCCTGGCGATGATGGTTTGCGGCGTGATGGGGCTCTACGGCGGCATCCGGAACACCACCGCAAAAAAGCGGGAGCTGTCGGTTCTCGGCAAGGAAGCGGCTCTGGAGCGCTGCGCCTGGGAGGTTTTCCTGGAGGCCGCGCCCAAGAAGAACGACGTCAATGACATTACATACATCCCGGTAAACGCCGAGACTCTGGCCCGGAAGAATGGAGATCTGATGATCCTGTACGATCTCCTGCCGGAGATCGCCATCGAGGCCCACAAGCGCATCCACGGGATCGAAGCGTAAAACACTCCTCCGGCAGCGGTTCCCCTCACCGCCGCCGGTTCCCCTCTTGAAAAGGCCGCCCGAAAGGGCGGCCTTTTTACGGCGGGCAGCGCCCGCTGGCAATGCGGGTCTGGTGGATCGTGCTCGTTGGCAGTCGGGGTGTTTTACTCGACTGCCAGCAAGCACAATGTAACAGACTCGAGGAGACACCGGCGGCATGCCGGCGGTGAACTTTTTTTAAAAATTATGTTGCCCTACTGGAACAGTCGGGGGAACTGTGCTATAATGTGTCCAAGTATACCAATTATGGAGAGAGAGCATTATGATGGAATTACTGGCACCGGCAGGGTCCATGGAGGCCCTGAAAGCCGCCGTTCAGAACGGCGCCGACGCCGTTTATCTCGGCTGCGGCACCTTCAACGCCCGGCAGAGCGCGAAGAATTTTACCCCCCAGACCCTGGCGGAAGCGGTGAAATACTGCCACGTTCGGGGCGTTCAGGTCCACCTGACCCTGAACACCCTGGTCTCTGACCGGGAAATGGAGGATTGTATCAACCTGATCCGCCAGGCGGCCTCCGCCGGGGTGGACGCTTTTATCGTCCAGGACCTGGGCGTTGTGGAGCTGTGCCGGAAGGTGGCTCCCAAAGTCCCCATCCATGGCTCCACCCAGATGACCATCCACTCCCTCCCTGGGGTGCTGCTCTGCGCCGCCTGGGGCATGAGCCGGGTGGTCCTCAGCCGGGAACTGAGCCGGGAGGAGATCCGCTATATCTGCGCAAACTCCCCCATTGAAATTGAAGTGTTCGGACATGGCGCATTGTGTATGTGCTACTCCGGCCAGTGCTACCTCTCCGCCGCCATCGGCGGACGGTCCGGCAACCGGGGCCGCTGCGCCCAGCCCTGCCGCCTGGCCTATGGCTTCGGCAGAAGCGAACAGAAATATCCCCTGAGTCTGAAGGACAACTGCCTGGTCCACTACCTGAAGGACCTGGAGGAGATGGGTGTGGCCTCCCTGAAGCTGGAAGGCCGGATGAAAAAGCCCGAATATGTGGCAACCGTCACCGGCGTCTACCGCAAGGCCATGGACGAGGGCAACGTGACCCGGCCCATGATGGCGCAGTTGATGGCAGCTTTCAACCGCCAGGGCTTCACCGACGGCTACTACGCGGGCAACATCGGTCCCCAGATGTTCGGCATCCGGGAGGACAAGCCCGAGGATCCCGCCTGGGCCAAGCAGGCCCGGGAGAGCTATGAGGCGGTGGAGAATGGCCTGGTGGACGTGCGGTTCATCGCCCAGATCACGGAAAGCGGCAGCGACCTGGCGGTCCAGGACGCCGACGGCAATATCTGCAAAACCAAGGGCCCGACCCCGGAAGCCGCAAGGTCTGTGGAGCTGACCCAGGAGGCTCTGGCCGCGCGGCTGGCAAAAACCGGCGGTACCCCCTTCCGCTGCGCCGACGTCCAGGCGAGAATCGAACCGGGCCTGACCCTGTCCGCCTCCGCCATCAACGGCATGCGCCGGGATGTGCTGGCGGAGCTGGCCGCCCTCCGGGCAAGAAGAGACGCCGTGGAATTAAAGCGCCCCGGCCGGATCCCGGAGGTCTATGGCAGAAGGGACGAGCCGCTGCTGACCATCCAGGTCACCAATATGGACCAGATCACCGGACGGCTGCTGAAAATGAAGCCGGAAATTCTGTACGTGCCCCTGCACCTGATCTGCGAGGAGCCGGAGTATTTCCGCCGCCTGGCGACGTCCCAGCGCATCGCTGTGGTGCCCCCCCGGATCGTCCACGACCAGGAGCTGGAGAAGCTGAAGGAAGGCCTGCGGCTGGCCCGGAACATGGGCATCCGGGAGGCGCTGATCGGCAACCTGGGCCTGCTGATCCCGGTAAGGGAATGCGGCATGCGGGGCAGAGGCGACTTCGGCCTGAATGTCTTCAACTCCCGGTCCATGATGGTCTGCAAGGAGCTGGAAATGACCGCGGCTACGGTGAGCTTTGAGATGACCCTGCCCCAGATCCGGGACCTGAGCAAGCTGGTGGACGCGGAAATGCTGGTCTACGGCCGGATGCCCCTGATGGTGACGGAGAACTGCGTCATCAAGAACCGCACCGGCCAGTGCTCCTGCAACCAGGGCCCGGCCAAGCTGGTGGATCGGACCGGCGCGGAGTTCCCCATCATCAAGGATGGCCGCTCCTGCCGGAGCGTGGTGCTCAACGGCAAGAAGCTGAGTATGCTGGACCGGAAGAAGGACCTGGCCCGGATGGGCCTGTGGGGCGTAAGGCTCTACTTCACCACCGAGAACCGCCAGGAGGTGGACCGGGTGCTCCGGGACTACCAGGAGGGCACCCCCTTCGACCCCGGCGCCTGCACCAGGGGCTTGTATCTGCGGGGACTGGACTGAAAAATGCTGAATGCATAATGCAGAATGCTGAATGTGGAATGCCGGTTCATTCTGCATTTTGCATTTCTCTGCACTGGAGGATAATGATGAATGTGATATTAGCGTCCCAGTCTCCGAGACGGAAGGAGCTGCTGGGACTGACGGGCCTGGATTTTATCATCCGGGCGGCGGATATTGACGAGACCATGGACCCGGGCGCTTCCCCCTTTGACGAGGTGGCCCGGCTCAGCCGGGAGAAGGCGCTGGCGGTGGAGCGGCAGGAGGACGACGTGGTCATTGCTGCGGACACCATCGTGGTCTGCGACGGAGAACGGCTGGGAAAGCCGAAGGATGAGGCGGACGCCTTCCGGATGCTCCGCAAGCTTTCGGGCCGGGACCATCAGGTGATGACCGGGTGGACGGTTTTGCGCGGGGAACGGGTCGAGACCGGCACCGAGGTGACGGATATCCATTTCCGGGCGCTGTCGGATAACGAGATCAAGGCCTATATCGCCACCGGCGAGCCCATGGACAAGGCCGGGGCCTACGGCATCCAGGGGGGAGCGGCGTTGTTCGTCACCCATCTGGAAGGAGATTATTTCAATGTGGTGGGCCTGCCGGTGTGCAGGCTCGCAATGATGCTGCGCAGGTTTGGCCTGCGCGTTATGGGGGAATGAGGATGAAGAAGACCTTCGGCAAACGCATCCGCAACGTGCTCATCGCGGCGGTGCTGATCTCCATCGTGCTGGCCGTGGCGGCCAACGCCATGGGAACCAATATCCCCGGCCTGCTTGTCAAGACGGTGATCCAGCCCCTGCGGTCCGGGGCCCAGGCCCTGACCAACCAGGCAGAGGAGCTTTACAGCTATATGTTCCGCTATGAGTCCCTGATGGCGGAGAACGAGGCGCTGAAAGAGAAGATCGCCCAGATGGAGGACGACGCCCGCACCGCCGACGCCCTGCGCCGGGAAAACGACCGGTACAAGGAGCTTTTGAATCTGACGTCCCAGAACACCGACTATGTGCTGGTGGACGCCTATATCATCGGCTGGGATCCCACCGACTGGTCCAGCTCCTTCACCATTGACCGGGGCTCCCTCGCGGGCATCGAGACGGGCATGTGCGTCATCACCGAGAACGGCGAAGTGGTGGGCCTGGTCGTCGAGGTCGGTCCCAACTACGCGGAGATCAAGACCGTGCTGGACTCCTCTCTGGAGATCTCCGCGGTCATCGCCACCTCCGGCTACAGCGGCATGGTCCAGGGTGGCTACGCCACCGGCGAGGACGGTATGCTGCGGATGAACTACCTGCCCTCGGGCTCCGTTATCCGGAACAACGACCAGGTGGTCACCGCCGGTTCCACGGTGTATCCCAAGGACCTGATCCTGGGCTATGTGGTGGACGCGGGCTTTGACGAAACCGGTGTGGCCAAGTTCGCCATTCTGGAGCCCGCCGCGGACTTCGGCTCCCTGGAGCAGGTGTTTGTGCTGACCCAGTACGGCGTGGAGATCCCCGCGGAGACCGAGCCCGTGGTGGAGACCCTTCCCCCGGAAACGGTCCCGGCGGCCACCGACGGCGCGGAGTAAGAAGCTATGGCAAAGAAGAAATACCGCTTCCGGCCGGACCCCACGGGCACCGGCGTATGGAATAAGCTCTACATCACCCCCCAGCAGCGGCTGACTGCCCTGAAATGGGGGTTATACGGCCTGGTGTGCATCCTGGCGCTGATTATGCAGGACTCCTTTTTGGGGAGGACGAAGCTCTTCGGCGGCTATGTGGACCTGACGCCCTGCGTGATCATGCTGGTATGCGTGATGCAGGGCGCGGAAACCGGCTGCGTCTTTTCCCTGACGGCATCGATGATCTACGTGTTTTCCGGCTCTGCGCCGGATACCTTCTCCATCGCCTTCATCACGGTGTACGGCGTGCTGCTGACCCTGTTCCGGGAGCGGTTCCTGCGCCGGAGCTTCAGCTCCGCCTGGCTGTGCGCCGGAACGGCGGCGGCGCTGTATGAGATCAGCATCTACCTGATGGGACTGTTTTTTGGCCTGACCTATCCCGGCCGGATCGGCGTATTCGCCATGAGCGCGGTGGACACCATCCTGGTGATACCGCTGCTGTATCCGCTGCTGGGCTGGATCGGTAAAATCGGAGGAGAAACATGGAAAGAATAACCCGATTCCGGGCGCTGGTGCTGCTGCTGGTCTTCGCGCTGCTGCTGGGTGTCTACAGCGTCCATATGTATGGTCTTCAGATTCTGGACAACGGCGACGTGGTCCGGAATTCCGATACCTATACATCCTATACCACGGTAAAAGCCTCCCGGGGCGATCTGCTGGACCGGAACGGCAATGTTCTGTCGGGCAACCGGGCCAGCTATAACCTGGTCTTCAACAATTTCGTGCTCATGTCCAGCGGAAGAGCCAATGAATCCCTGCTCCGGCTGGTGCAGCTGTGCAAGGAGCTGGGCATCGAATACATCGAGCATTTCCCCGTGACCCTGGAGCGGCCCTACGAGTACACCCACGATCAGTATGGCGACACCTGGTACGGCTATTTCCAGGCCTATCTGGCGGAAATGGGCATCGATTCCGACGTGTCCGCACCCCTGCTGATCCGCAAGCTCCGGGACTACTGCAACATCCCCGACGACTGGTCCGACGAGGAGACCCGGCTGGTGCTGGGCCTGCGCTATGAGCTGGCCCTCCGGGCGGACATCACCAACCTGCCCAGCTATGTGTTCATCGAGGACGTGGCGGACGATGACCTGAACGCCATCATGGAGCTGAATATCCCCGGCCTGGACGCGGAGGTTTCCACCGTCCGGGAGTACCATACCACCTATCTTGCCCATATCCTGGGCTCTATGACGCTGATCGGTCCTGATGATTGGCCGGAGTACAAGGAGAAGGGCTACGCCATGGACGCCTATGTGGGCGCCAGCGGCCTGGAGCTGGCCTTTGAGGATTACCTCCACGGCACCGACGGCCAGCTCAAGCGGGTGGTGGATTCTGACGGCAACGTGATCACCGAGGTGTACACCAAGCTGCCCATCGCCGGCAACAACGTGGAGACCACCATCGACCTGAATCTTCAGATCGCGGCGGAGGACGCCCTGGCCTACTATATTGAAAATATGCGCCTGACCGGCGCGGCCAACGAGGGCACCGGCTCCGGCTCGGATGCGGAAGGCGGCGCGGTGGTGGTTCTGAAGGTGGGCACCGGCGAGGTGCTGGCCTGCGCGTCCTACCCGACCTACGATCTGTCTCAGTACCGGGATACGGATTATTACAAGCAGCTGAGCACGGACCCTATGGCGCCCCTGTACAACCGGGCCCTTCAGGCCACCTATGCCCCCGGCTCCACCTATAAGATGTGTACCGCTGTGGCGGCCCTGGAAAACGGCGTCATCAGCCGCTATACCACCATTGCCACCAAGGGTATCTATGAAAAGTATGCCAGCAGCGGCCTGACGCCCACCTGTCTGGTCTATTCCCGGCGTGGAGCCATCCACGGCACCATCGATGTGGCGGGGGCGCTGAGCGTATCCTGCAACTATTTCTTCTATGAAGTGGGAGATATGCTGAACATCGAGCAGCTGGACGCCGTGGCGCAGCAGTTTGGCCTGGGCGAGCACACCGGCGTTGAGCTGGATGAGAACATCGGCTACCGGGCGAACCCGGAGAGCAAGGAGGAGCTTTACGGCGCCAGTACCAGCTGGTATGCGGGCGATAAGATCCTGGCGGCCATCGGCCAGTCGGAAAACCGCTTCACCCCCATGCAGATGGCGTCCTATATCGCCACCCTGGCCAGCGGCGGCACCCGATTTTCCTGTACCTTCCTGAGCCGGGTGGTCTCCGCGGATTACTCCACCCTTGTGGAGGAGCAGACCCCGGAGATCCTCAGCACGGTGACCATGTCCGAGGCCACCAAGGCGGCCATTCTCGACGGCATGAAGGCTGTGTGTGACACCGGTACGGCGGTGGACTACTTCCGGGGCTACACCCTGGTGGATGTGGCGGGCAAGACCGGCACCGCCGAGCATGGCTCCGGCGGCTCCAACCACGGCGCCTTTGCCTGCTTCGCACCCGCGGATGATCCGGAGATTGCCATTTTCGTCTACGGAGAGAAGATCGGCACCGGCGGCTACCTGGCCAATGTGGCCAAGGCCATCATGGATGTCTATTTCACCCAGGACGCGGCAAGCGAAATGGTCACATATGAGAACCGGATCGGATGATCGGAAGCGCCCCGAAAGGGGCGCTTTTTCATACTTTTTGAGAGCCGCAGAAAATATTTGAAAATTCTGAAAAAAGTGCTTGACATTTTGCGCTGCACATGTTATTATATCCGAGCGCTCGAGAGAGCGGGCAACAAAAAGCCACAGAAAACGATGAAGTTTGACAAGAAACTGGTCAAAAATCGAAGAAAATCGCTAAAAAGTGATTTTTAAGAAATTTGAAAAAAGTGCTTGACAAATGGAGAA